>NZ_JBEOSM010000003.1:0-422404 GCF_040302945.1 Microbacterium sp. NPDC096154 | reverse complement strand
ACTGGTGATGAGCTTTCGATTTACTTCTTAACAGAAGGTGGGGTTAAAAATTATTTCAATACGTATGTACTTGGATTCAGTGATGATGTCATCCATCTAATAAGAATACGTAAGCCTGAACCAGAGAACATTACCAAAATTCAAAGAAGGCAATTTTTGAGAGTAACTGCCAAGTTAGAAATTGCGATACAGCTAAAGGATCAAAGTCGATTTATTGCCTTAACAGATGATGTTGGTGGCGGGGGACTGGCTTTTCGTTATGAAGGACATCGTCAGTTACTGCAAGGCGATCAAATCTATTGCTGGCTCTTAATTTCCTATAAAAATGGATCGATTGATCATGTTCCTTTTGAGGCTGAAATTGTAAGAACTAAGCAATTGGACAATGGGCATCATATGATTTTTCTGAAATTTACAAGTATTTCAGACATGGAGCGGCAAAAGCTGATTCGCTATTGTTTTGAACGGCAGTTTGACTTTAGAAACCGTTAAAAATAATTGTAAATATTTAGATGTGCAAACTACGAATGGTTTTGTTATGGAGTGGACATGCTGGTGATAATAATACAAAGCATCATTTTTAGGAGGCTAAACAGCATGGATTCACGACAAGAACAGGAAAATTACATAAGGTTATTTCTCGTGTTTTGTCATATCATTGAGCCTTGGCTAAAAAGAATCGCTATTTTATTGCTTACATTGCTTATTGTTTTCCAGAGTGCACTATGTGTGCCTGAAATTCGCAGTATTTTATCTTCGGCTGAAAGATTAGAAGGGGTCCGAATTGTACCATAAATGAGTCCATAAAAGGCTTTAATATCACACTTGTCTTTTGCATGAACCTGTGATGTGTGGTATAATTTTCACGTCGCAGGCAATGCCTGCTTTTTTAGTGAGCAAGACTTGAGGAGGAAGTAACCTGTTGGCTAATGGGGTTTCACTACAACATAACAAAATTAACATCGCCATAGATGGACCGGCAGGTGCAGGTAAAAGCACGATTGCCCGTATGGTTGCTAACCAGCTTGGTTATGTATATGTAGATACGGGGGCAATGTACCGCGCAGCTACCTTGTATTTTGTTGACAAAGGTATTCCGCCAGAGCAATCTGTGGACATGCTAGAAGCACTTAATTCGCTTCAAATTGTGCTTGAGCCAGGCGAGGAGCGTCAACAAGTATTTTTAAATAATAGAAATGTAACAGATGAAATTCGTTCTAATGCTGTAAATAACATTGTATCGCGATACTCGCAGCTTGAGGCTCTCAGAACAAGATTAGTTGCCCTACAGCAGCAAATGGCTAGGCGAAAAGGTGTTGTGATGGATGGCCGAGATATTGGGACAACCGTATTGCCTGATGCAGAAGTGAAAATATATATGACTGCTTCAGTCGAAGAACGTGCCGCACGTAGATATAATGAAATGTCAGAAAAAGAACTTATTACACTTGAACAGCTACAACAAGAAATCCAGCAGCGGGATGAGCTAGATCAGCAAAGCCCGAGGCCGGGCACGCCGTCCGGAGCATCCTGCGGCTTGGTGCCGTACGAGAGCATGAAGCTCGTCAGCAGGTAGAACAGGACGTACGTGGCCAGCATGATGAACGTGCCGAGGATCAGCTGCTTCCAGTAGCGGCGGAACGTCTCGCCGAGCGGGAAGCGCTTGATCGCGCCCTTGGCCTGGGCCTTCTCGAAGCTCGCCGACTCCACGAGCTTCAGGCGCACCCACAGGCCGATGATGACCATGACGGCCGAGAACAGGAACGGGATGCGCCAGCCCCAGGCCAGGAACGCCTCGGACGGCGCGCCGTTCTCGCCGGGCATCGAGAAGTTGATGATCAGGAACAGGCCGTTGGCGATGATGAAGCCGATCGGCGCGCCCAGCTGCGGGAACGTGCCGTACAGGGCGCGCTTGCCGGCGGGGGCGTTCTCGGTGGCCACGAGCGCGGCGCCCGACCACTCGCCGCCCAGCGCGAAGCCCTGCGCGAGTCGCATGATCAGCAGCAGGAACGCGGCGAACCAGCCCACGGTCTGGAAGGTCGGCAGCACGCCGATCAGGAATGTCGCGATGCCCATCGTGAGCAGCGACGCGACGAGCGTGGCCTTGCGGCCGAAACGGTCGCCGAAGTGACCGAACACGATCGCGCCGATCGGGCGGGCGACCATCGCCGCTCCGAAGGTCGCGAACGACGCGAGCAGGGCGGTGGTCGGGTTGCCCGTGGGGAAGAAGAGCGCGGGGAACACGAGCACGGCGGCCGTGGCGTACGCGTAGAAGTCGTAGAACTCGATGGTGGTGCCGACGAGGCTCGCCGTGATCACGCGCGAACGCGTGTTGGCGGGCTGCGCGGCAGGGCCCGAAGAAGGGCGCTGAACAGCGGTGGTCATCTCATGCCTGTCTGGGGAAACAACGAAGGGGACATGCCGGCGAGTGCCGACAGGGCAGGATGACAGTGTAAGCAGGCCGAAAAGATACTTCTGCACAGTTGAGCGGATCGACGGCGGCGGTCGGTGAGCACTTCTCAAAGTGCACAGAACGCGGCGCGGGCGCCCGGCGATGTGCCGGGCGCCCGCGTCATGCTGCGGTGGTCAGAGCTCGTCGTCGGCGAGCCGCAGCGCCCGCAGCTCGCGCAGGGTCAGGGCCGTGCGCAGGGCGGCGTCGGCCGCCTCGGCGCCCTTGTCCTCCTTCGAGCCCTCCAGGCCCGCGCGATCCAGGCCCTGCTGCTCGTCATCCAGCGTCAGCACGCCGAAGCCCACGGGCTTGCCGGTGTCCAGCGCGACGCGGGTGAGGCCATCGGTCGCCGCAGACGAGACGAAGTCGAAGTGCGGCGTGCCGCCCCGGATGATCACGCCGAGGGCGACGACCGCGTCGGCGCCGGCCTCCAGCGCGGCCTTGCTCACGACCGGCAGCTCGAACGAGCCCGCGACGCGGACCAGGTGGTGCGTCGCGCCGGCCGCCTCCAGGGTGCGCTGGGCGCCCGCGATCAGCCCATCGGTGATGGTGTCGTGCCACGTGCCGGCGACGATCACCACGTCGAGATCCGATCCGTCGATCTGGGCGCGCTCCGGCGCTCCCTTTCCGCTCATCGCTGTCCTCCCTCGTGCATCCGCGCGATCGCGTCGGCGAGCTCCGTCTCGCCGATGATGTGCCCCATGCGGTCGCGCTTGGTCTCCAGGTACTGGTGGTTGTTAGGGCCGACGCCGACGATCAGCGGCACCTGCTCGATCACCTCGAGGCCGAAGCCCCGCAACTGCGCCACCTTATCGGTGTTGTTGGTCAGCAGTCGGATGCGCTCGATTCCGAGGTCGGCGAGGATGCCTGCGGCGGCCGCGTAGTCGCGGGCGTCCGCGGGCAGCCCGAGGGCCGTGTTGGCGTCGACGGTGTCGAGGCCGCGCTCCTGCAGCGCGTATGCGCGCAGCTTGTTGATCAGGCCGATGCCGCGGCCCTCGTGGCCACGCATGTAGATGACGACGCCGCCCTCCTGCTCGACCGCGTCGAGCGCCGCGTCGAGCTGCGGGCCGCACTCGCACTTGAGCGAACCGAACGCCTCGCCCGTCAGGCACTCGGAGTGCACGCGCACGAGCGGCGCCTCGGCCGACAGGTCGCCCGCGACCACCGCGATGTGGTCGGTGCCGGTCTGGCGGTCCTTGTAGGCGAGGAAGCGGAACGTCCCGTGTGCCGTGGGCACGGTCGCATCGGCACGCAGGCTCACCTGGCGGCGGGCCGCCGGCCGGTCGGCCTCGCGCGGGTCGTGCGCGTCGAGGTGGGCGATGAGTTGCTCGATCGTGATGACCGGGATGCCCTCGCGCTTGCCGAGCTCGATGAGTCCCGGCAGTCGCATCATGCTGCCGTCCTCTGCGACCAGCTCGCCGATCACGGCGACGGGCTCCAGCCCCGCCAGCCGCATGAGCTCGACGGATGCCTCCGTGTGACCCGCGCGATCCCGCACGCCACCGGGCACCGCGCGCAGGGGCAGGATGTGCCCGGGGCGGATGAGGTCCTGAGGTCCGGACGCCGGGTCGGCCAGCACGTTGAGCGTGCGTGCGCGATCGGACGCGCTGATTCCGGTCGTCACGCCCACGGCGGCGTCGACGCTCACGGTGTAGGCCGTCGACCGGGCGTCCTCGTTGATCTCCACCATGGGCGGCAGGTCCAGGCGGTCGGCGACATCCTGCGGCATCGGCGCGCACAGGAAGCCGGACGACCAGCGCACGGCCCACGCGATCCACTCGGGACTGGCCAGCTGGGCCGAGAGCACGACGTCGCCCTCGTTCTCGCGGTCCTCGTCGTCGGCGACGATGACCGGGCGGCCGGCGCGCAGCGCCTCCAGCGCGTCCTCGATCGACGCGAGCGTTCCGGGCTCCAGGGGGCCCGAGTCTGCAGGGCTCACAGCGAGCCTCCTTCTGTGCGGGTGCCCGGGGTGCCGAACGCCAGCAGGCGCTGCACGTGTCGGGCGAGGATGTCGGTCTCGAGATTGACGGGGTCGCCGGGACGGCGCTCGCCGAGGGTCGTGGCCGAGAGGGTCTCGGGGATGAGCGACACCTCGAACCACGGCTCCGCCGCATCGGCGGGGCTCACGGCGCTGACCGTGAGCGAGACGCCGTCGACCGCGATGGAGCCCTTGTCGACCACCAGGGGAGCCAGGTGCGCCGGCAGGTCGATGCGCACCACCCGCCACTGTGCGCCCGGACGCACGTCGAGCACGGTGCCCGTGCCGTCGATGTGCCCCTGCACGATGTGCCCGCCCAGGCGCCCACCCGCGGCCGTCGCCCGCTCGATGTTGACGGGCGTTCCCGGGGTGGCGGCATCCAGCGTCGACATGTCGAGCGTCTGCTTCATCACGTCGGCCGTGAAGCCCTCGTCCGTCCAGTCGACGACCGTGAGGCACACCCCGCTCACGGCGATGGAGTCGCCATGGTGCACCCCCACGACGGCTCCCGGGGCGTGCAGCGCCAGCCGCACGCCGTCGCCCGACGGCTCGACCGCCAGGACGCGGCCGATCTCCTCGACGATCCCGGTGAACATCAGCTCTCTCCTTCGGTCCCATCGCGGGCTGCGCGCCCCGCGATGACGGTGTCGGTCGCGGCGCGCTCGGCCACGAACAGCGTGTCGGCGCCGAGCGGCAGGCGCTCGGTCACGTGCAGGCGGTGCGCCCGGTCGATCGAGGGCACGCCGATGTCCGCGAGCGCGACGCGGGGACCGCCCAGCAGCACGGGGGCCACGTAGGCGAGCACGCGGTCGGCGAACCCCGCCGCGATGAACGCGCTGGCGAGCGTGGGCCCGCCTTCGACGAACACGCGGTGCAGCCCGTGGTCCCAGAGGTCGTCGAGCACGAACGACAGGTCGTGGGTGTCGTAGAACAGCGGCTCGTGGGGGTGTGCGCGCAGCGCGGCGGACGCGGGCGTCTCCCGCGCGCCGATCACCACGGGCACGGGCTGCTCGGGGTGCAGGCGGTCGCCGGTGCGGGCGGTGAGCGCGGGGTCGTCGGCCAGCACCGTGCCGGTGCCCACGACGATGGCGTCCGAGGCGGCGCGGCGCGTGTGCACGTCGGCGCGAGCCTCCGCGCCCGTGATCCACTTGCTCGAGCCGTCCGCTGCCGCGGCGCGGCCGTCCAGGCTCTGCGCCCACTTCACGGTGACATGCGGGCGTCCCAGGCGCGCCGCGGTGAGCCAGGGGCCCACGAGGGCGAGCGCCTGCTCGCGCAGCAGCCCCGGCTCGACGTCGATCCCCGCCGCCCTCAGCCGCTCCGCGCCTCCGCCGGAGACCTCGCCGGGATCGTCGAGCGCGTACACGACGCGGGCGACGCCCGCCAGGATCAGCGCCTCGGCGCAGGGGCCGGTACGGCCCGTGTGGTTGCACGGCTCGAGGGTGACGATGGCCGTGGCGCCGCGGGCGGCGCCCTCGGGCAGCCGGCTCAGCGCATCGACCTCGGCGTGCGGGGTGCCGGCGCCGCGGTGCCAGCCCTCGGCCAGCACGTCGCCCGCGGGCGACAGGATGACCGCGCCGACCTGGGGGTTGCGGCTGCGGGGTCCGCGCAGCGCGAGCTCCAGCGCGCGCGCCATGGCGTGCTGCTCAGCGGGGCTGTGCGCCATCCGACCCTCCTCGACGAAACCGGGGTCGAGATCGCAGAAGGCTCAGGGGCGCCCCGGTCGCTGGACCGGACGGCGCCACCGTGCTGCCTCCCATCCGGACTCGCGCGACCTTCGTCGCGCATCACCGTCGGTCCCGGAATTCCACCGGATCGGCCTGGCGCCTGGGGCGCTTCGGCTCGCGGACTGTCACCGCCGGTTCGGATTCTCACCGACCCCGGAGCACGTGTGCTGCACTCAGATTAGCCGAACGCGCCGCGCCTCGATCCATTCCCGCGTATCGGATTCACGCGCTCATCCTTCAGCCCCGCTGAGCATCCCGCTTTCGTTCTTCTGCTCACTCGAGGAGTCGGCTCACTCGAGGAGTCCGTTCGCTTGAGGAGTCGGCTCACTTGAGGAGTCGCGACAGGCGACGGTCGGCGAGCACCTTGCCGCCGGTCTGGCACGTGGCGCAGTACTCGAAGCTGCGGTCGGCGAGGTACACGCTGCGCACGGTGTCGCCGCACACCGGGCAGGTCTCGCCCGCGCGCGCATGCACGCTCATGCCGCGGCGCTTGGCGTCCTTGAGCTCGGCGGGCGGGCGGCCCTGCGCCGCCGCGACGGCCACCTGCAGCACATCGCGCAATGCGGCGTACAGGCGGTCGATGTCGCCGTCGTCGAGGTTCGCCGCGAGCGCGTAGGGCGACATCCGGGCAGCGTGCAGGATCTCGTCGGAGTAGGCGTTGCCGATGCCCGCCACGATCTGCTGGTCGCGCAGCACGCCCTTGATCTGCGTGCGTCGCCCCGCGAGCAGACCTGCCAGGACGTCGCGGGTGAAGTCCTCGCCCAGCGGATCCGGCCCGAGCCGCGCGATACCGGGCACATCCATGGGGTCGCGGACGACATACACGGCGAGTGACTTCTTGGTGCCCGCCTCTGTGAGGTCGAAGCCCGACCCGTCGCCGAACCCGACGCGCAGCGCGATGGGGGAGCGGCCCGGCTTGATCGCCGTACTCGGCAGCTCTTCGTGCCAGCGGAGCCATCCCGCCTTCGCGAGGTGGAACACCAGGTGCACGTCGCCGAGCGTCAGCCGCGCGAACTTGCCGTGCCGCCCTGCGTCGCTGACGGTACGACCCACGAGGTCATCGAGCCGAGGGTCGAACGTCTTCAGCGCCGAGATCGACGTCAGCCGCGCCGTCCGCAGTTCGAGCCCCATCGTGCGCCCGCGCAGGAACCCGACCAGTCCCTCGACCTCCGGCATCTCCGGCATGGGGCCATCCTCTCGTGGGGGCCTCCTCCGACACAACGCAGCAAGGGCTGCGCGGGCCCGGCGTGTCGGTGTCGTCTCGGCGCGCGACGTGCGGGCGGGCGCCGGCGTGCCGGGGGAGGGGTCAGATGGGCCACACCTGCGGAGTGCGGGGATCCGTCGAGAGGAGCCCGGCGATCCAGCCGTCGACGCGGGGGCCGTGGCCCGCCAGGCCGCGGCGGCGGATGCCCTCGAGCTGGAAGCCGAGGTTCTGCGCCACGCGTGCCGAGGCGAGGTTGCCCACCACCGCGTGCCACTCCAGGCGCTCCAGTCGCAGCGGCCCGAAGGCGAAGTCGACGACCGACCGTGCGGCCTCCGCGGCGTAGCCGCGGCCACGCGCCTGGGGAGCCAGCCAGTATCCGAACTCCGCCGCGCCGTCCTTGATCTCGTGGAGTCCCATCATCCCCGCCAGACCGCGCTCGTCCCGGATCGCCCACACGCACTCCCGGCCCGAGTCCCACCACTCGGCGACCAGCGCGACGAACGTCACCGCGTCCTCCCGCAGGTAGGGAGACGGCACGGTCGTGAACCGCTGGATCAGCGGATCCTGGCAGATCTCGAAGATCGCGTCGACATCGGCCTCGACGGGCCGGGAGAGGGTCAGGCGTGCGGTGCGGAGGACGACCGGCTCACCCACGGCGCAGCAGGCCGACGCGGTCGTACACCGCGGCGAGGGTCGCATCCGCGACCTCGGCGGCACGCTGTGCGTTGGCGGCGAGCACGCGGTCGAGCTCGGCGGGGTCGTCGAGCAGCTCGAGCGCACGCGAGCGCACGGGCTCGAACTCCGCCACCACGACGTCGCGCACACCCTTCTTGAAGTCGCCGTATCCGCGGCCGGCGTACTCGTCCTCGATCTCGGCGATGGGACGCCCCGTGAGCGCCGAGTAAATCGTCAGCAGGTTCGAGACCCCGGGCTTCTCCTGACGGTCGTACCTGACCGTTCCCTCGCTGTCGGTCACGGCGCGCATGATCTTCTTCGCAGTGACGCTGGGCTCGTCCAGCAGCCAGAGCACACCCGCCTGAGACGCCGCCGACTTCGACATCTTCGACGTCGGCTCCTGCAGGTCGTAGATGCGCGCGGTCTCGGTCTGGATCACCGGCTTGGGCACCGTGAACGTCTCGCCGAACCGCGAGTTGAAGCGCTCAGCCAGGTCGCGGGTGAGCTCGACATGCTGCTTCTGGTCGTCGCCGACGGGCACCACGTTCGTCTGGTACAGCAGGATGTCCGCCGCCATCAGGATCGGATACGTGAACAGTCCGACGCTGGTCGCGTCGGCGCCCTGCTTCTGCGACTTGTCCTTGAACTGCGTCATGCGTCCGGCCTCGCCGAAGCCCGTGATGGTCGAGAGGATCCAGGCGAGCTCGGCGTGCGCCCGCACGTGCGACTGCACATACAGGGTCGAGCGCGACGGCTCGATCCCGGCGGCGATGTACTGGGCGGCCGTGCGACGGGTCTTCTCGCGCAGCTGGGCGGGATCCTGCGGCACGGTGATCGCGTGCAGGTCCACCACGGAGAAGAACGCGTCGTACTCGTCCTGCATCTGGCGCCACTGCAGGAGAGCCCCGATGTAGTTGCCGGCCTGGAGGCTGTCGGCGGAGGGCTGCATTCCGGAGTAGAGGCGCTGCGTGGTCACCGTCCGAGTCTATTTGCTCGCTGTGGAAGCTGATGTGCGAGCGACAGGCGTCAGCAATCACAGGACGTAGTCGGCCACCACCGGAGCGTGATCGCTCCAGCGCGTGTCGTACGACGGCGCGCGCTCGACGCGGTAGTTCGACGCGCGGGGAGCGAGGGCGGGCGAGGCCAGGTGGTAGTCGATGCGCCAGCCCGAGTCGTTGTCGAACGCCTTGCCGCGCATGGACCACCACGTGTACGGTCCGTCGACCTCGCCGTGCGCGGCGCGACCCACGTCGACCCAGCCCAGGCCCGTGGTGCCCGCGCTGAACGCGCGGGTGTCGCTCAGTTCGGCCACCATGCCGCGGCCGACCCCCTCCTGGCCGACGACGGGCTCGCCCTCGGCGCCGAGGAACCGGTCGAAGTAGGCGCGCTCGCGTGCGAGGAAGCCCGACTTCTTGACGTTGCCCTTCCAGTTCCGGATGTCGAGCGGGCGGTGGCCCACGTTGAGGTCGCCCGTGACGAGGGCGAGCGCGCCGCCCGCCGACAGCTCGGGCAGACGCCGCTCCATGGCGTCGAGGAACGCCCACTTCGGATCCTGCTTGGCCGGCGTCTCGGCCTCGCCCGTGAAGACGTACGCGCTCACGACCGTGAGGGTCTCGCCGTCGATCTCGAAGTCGGCCTCGAGCCAGCGCCCATGCGACTCGAGCGCATCGTCGCCGAGCTCCACGCGCGAGATGGCGCACTCGTCGCGACTCGCGATGGCGACCCCGGCCCGGCCCTTCTGCAGCGCCTGGTCGTCGACGATGCACCAGCCCGGCAGGGCGGCCTCCAGGTGCTCGCGCTCGCCGCGCACCTCCTGGAGGGTCAGGATGTCGACCCCGGCCCCATCGAGCCACGCCCCCATTCCGTTGCGGGCGGCGGCGCGGATGCCGTTGACGTTGACAGAGGCGATGCGGATACTGCGGGGCATGTCTACCAACGTAACGGGGGCCACGGACATCCGATGTCCGTGGCCCCCGTCGCCGATACGCGTCAGGCGTGCAGCAGCTTGAGCGACTTCTTCTGGCTCTCGGTGCCGCGCAGCACCGCCTGCTTCACGTCGGCGATCGCCTTGGTGATCTCGATGCCTCGCGGGCAGGCCTCGGTGCAGTTGAAGGTCGTGCGGCAGCGCCACACGCCCTCCTTGTCGTTGAGGATGTCCAGCCGGACGTCACCGGCGTCGTCACGCGAGTCGAAGATGAACCGGTGCGCGTTGACGATGGCGGCAGGGCCGAAGTACTGGCCGTCGGTCCAGAAGACGGGGCACGACGAGGTGCACGCGGCGCAGAGGATGCACTTGGTGGTGTCGTCGAAGATCGCGCGGTCGGCGATCGTCTGCACGCGCTCCTTGCCGGGCTCGGGCTTCGACGAGGGCTGCAGGAACGGCTGCACCTCGCGGTAGGCCGCGAAGAACGGATCCATGTCGACGATGAGGTCCTTCTCGAGCGGAAGGCCCTTGATCGCCTCGACGTAGATCGGCTTCGAGATGTCGAGGTCCTTGATCAGCGTCTTGCACGCAAGGCGGTTGCGGCCGTTGATGCGCATGGCGTCCGACCCGCAGATGCCGTGGGCGCACGAGCGACGGAACGCGAGCGATCCGTCCTGATCCCACTTGATGCGGTGCAGGGCGTCCAGCACGCGGTCGGTCGAGTACATCTCGACGTCGTAATCCACCCAGCGCGGCTCGCTGTCGACCTCGGGGTCGAAGCGACGGATGATGAACGTGACGAGGTACGACTGGATGTCCGTGGCGACGGATTCCGGGTCGGTCTCTGCGACGGCAGTCGACATCAGTACTTCCTCTCCATCGGCGGGTAGTTGAACTCGCCCTTCTCGTTCTTGGTGAAGACGACGGGCTTCCAGCCGAGCTCGATGTGGTCCTCGGGGTTCGACGAGTGCGGGTCGCCCGTGAGGTACGCCATCGTGTGCTGCATGTAGTTCTCGTCGTCGCGCTGCTGGAAGTCCTCGCGCATGTGGCCGCCACGGCTCTCGCGGCGGTTGCGCGCGGCGTAGGCCACGATCTCGGCGATGTCGAGCAGGAAGCCCAGCTCGACGGCCTCGAGCAGGTCGGTGTTGTACCGCTTGCCCTTGTCGTCGACGTAGATGTTCTTGTACCGCTCGCGCAGCGACGCGATCGTGCCGAGAACGTCGGTGAGCGTCTCCTCCGTGCGGAAGACCTGGGCGTTCGCGTCCATCTCCTCCTGCAGCGTCTTGCGGATGTCCGCGATGCGCTCGGTGCCCTTGGCGTTGCGGATGCCCTCGATCATGTCGCGCACGCCCGCGGCGGGGTCGGCCGGCAGCGGCACGAAGTCGGCGGTCTTGACGTACTCCACCGCATTGCGGCCGGCGCGCTTGCCGAACACGTTGATGTCGAGCAGCGAGTTGGTGCCGAGGCGGTTGGCCCCGTGCACCGAGACGCACGCGCACTCGCCGGCGGCGTAGAGACCAGGCACGACGGTGTCGTTGTCGGCCAGCACCTCGGCGTCGTTGTTGGTCGGGATGCCGCCCATCGCGTAGTGGGCGGTCGGCATGACGGGCACCGGCTCGACGACCGGGTCGACACCCAGGTAGGTGCGAGCGAACTCGGTGATGTCGGGCAGCTTGGTCTCGAGCACCTCGGCGCCGAGGTGCGTGCAGTCGAGCAGCACGTAGTCCTTGTTGGGACCGGCACCGCGCCCCTCGCGCACCTCCTGCACCATGCATCGCGCCACGATGTCGCGCGGGGCCAGGTCCTTGATGGTGGGCGCGTAGCGCTCCATGAAGCGCTCGCCCGAGGCGTTGCGCAGGATGGCGCCTTCACCGCGGGCGCCCTCGGTGAGCAGGATGCCCAGCCCCGCGAGACCCGTCGGGTGGAACTGGAAGAACTCCACGTCCTCGAGGGGGAGGCCCTTGCGCCACACGATGCCGACGCCGTCGCCCGTGAGCGTGTGCGCGTTCGACGTGGTCTTGAAGATCTTGCCGAAGCCGCCGGTCGCGAAGATCACGGCCTTGGAGTGGAAGACGTGCAGTTCGCCGGTGGCCAGCTCGTATGCCACGACGCCCGCGATCTGGGTCTTGCCGGCGGCGTCCTTCACCGTGATGAGGTCGAGGGCGTAGAACTCGTTGAAGAAGTTGATGCCGAGCTTGACGCAGTTCTGGAACAGCGTCTGCAGGATCATGTGGCCGGTGCGGTCGGCGGCGTAGCAGGCGCGGCGCACGGGGCTCTTGCCGTGCTCGGCCGTGTGACCGCCGAAGCGGCGCTGGTCGATCTTGCCGTCGGGCGTGCGGTTGAACGGCAGGCCCATGTTCTCGAGGTCGATGACCGCGTCGATGGCCTCCTTGGCGAGGATCTCGGCGGCGTCCTGGTCGACGAGGTAGTCACCGCCCTTGACGGTGTCGAACGTGTGCCACTCCCACGAGTCCTCCTCGACGTTCGCGAGCGCCGCGGCCATGCCGCCCTGCGCCGCGCCCGTGTGCGAGCGAGTGGGGTACAGCTTCGTGATCACGGCGGTCTTCGCGCCGGGGCCGGCCTCGATGGCCGCGCGCATGCCGGCGCCGCCGGCGCCCACGATCACGACGTCGAACTGGTGGTAGTGCACGCCGTCGCGCACGACGGAGTCATAGGTCTGCGTGGTCATATCCCTGTTCTCAGAACTTCCCTGCTCAGGCTCCGGCCTGGCACATCTCCCACAGCGTGCTCGTCTCGGTCACACCGAGGCACGGGTCGAACGTGAAGACGACCAGCGTGCCGAGCACGATCATCACGGCCACGACGATCCAGATCACCGCGACGAGCGTCTTGCGCACCGTGGCGTTGTGGACGTAGTCGTTGACGATCGTGCGCATGCCGTTCGCGCCGTGGATGAACGCGAGCCACAGCATGAGCACGTCCCACCACTGCCAGAACGGCGAGGCGAACTTGCCCGCGACGAACGCGAAGTTGAGGGCGTGCACGCCGTTCTCGGGCAGCACGAGGTTGACGAGCAGGTGGCCGAAGATCAGCACGACCAGCAGCACGCCGGAGGCGCGCATGTAGACCCAGCCCCACTTCTCGAGGTTGGCGCCCTTGTTGCGCGGAGCGCTGTGCGGCGCGCGCGGCGCGGCGATGGTGTCGGCGGTCATCAGTGGCCCCCTCCGATGTGCGAGAACGTGTTGATGAGCTGGCGGGGCACGAAGCCGGCCATGACGACGACCCACAGTGCGATGACGCCCCAGAAGAGCTGGCGCTGGTACAGCGCCCCCTTCTGCCAGAAGTCGACCAGGATGATCCGCAGGCCGTTGAAGGCGTGGAACACGATGGCGCCGACCAGGGCGATCTCGCCGAGGCCCATGATGGGGTTCTTGTACGTGCCGATGACGGCGTCGTACGCCTCCGGGGAGACGCGGATGAGCGCGGTGTCGAGCACGTGCACCAGGAGGAAGAAGAAGATCGCCACACCGGTGATGCGGTGCAGCACCCAGGACCACATGCCCTCGCGGCCGCGGTACAGCGTCCCCCGTGGGACCTTCGAGGTGGTCTCGGTCACCGACAATGTCGTACGCGTAGGAGCGGACACGTCGTTCCTCCCTGATCGTTGCGAGGTCTTTCGCCCAGGTGGTCGCGGCGCGGCCGTAGGCTCCCCAACTCTACTTCGCCGACGGCGAACGGCGCGATGTAGGCCTACCTAACTCTCTCGACGTCGAGAGAAATCGGACGTCGGATCGGGGTCCGGCGGGAGGTGCCGGACCGCCCCGGTAGCCTGGGCGCATGCCAGGGCCAATCGAGGACTTCTATGCCGTCATCCCCGCCGGGGGCATCGGGTCGCGGCTGTGGCCGCTGTCCCGGGCCGAGACGCCGAAATTCCTGCACGACCTCACCGGGGCGGGCGTGTCCCTGCTGCGCAGCACGTGGGACCGCCTTCTGCCTCTGACCGGCCCCGAGCGCATCGCGGTGGTGACCGGGCAGGCGCACGAGCAGAAGGTCGAGGTCGAGCTGCCCGACATCCTCGAGGGCAACGTGTTCATCGAGTCCTCGCCGCGCGAGTCGTCGGCGGCCATCGGACTGGCGGCGGCCATCCTGCAGCGACGCGAACCCGACGTGATCATCGGCTCCTTCGCGGCGGACCACCACATCAGCCGCACGCGCGCGTTCGAGTTCGCGGTCGAGCAGGCCGTCGCGGTGGCGCGCGCCGGCTACATCTGCACCATCGGCATCCCGCCGACCGAGGCGTCGGTCGGCTTCGGCTACATCCAGAAGGGCGACGAGATGGATGTCGACGGCGCGCCCATGGCCGCGATCGTCGACCGCTTCGTAGAGAAGCCCGACCTCGAGACCGCGCGCCGGTACTACGCCGACCGCTCCTTCCTCTGGAACGCCGGCATGTTCATCTCGCGCGCCGACGTGCTGCTCGCCGAACTGCAGGCCAACGAGCCCGAGCTGCACGCCGGCCTGATGGAGATCGCCGAGGCGTGGGACACCGGCCGCCGCCACGACGTCTGCGAGCGCGTCTGGCCCGGGCTCAAGAAGATCGCAATCGACTACGCGGTCGCCGAGCCCGCCGCCGACAAGGGCCGGCTCGCGGTGATCCCGGGACACTTCGACTGGGATGACGTGGGCGACTTCGCCAGCCTGGCCAAGCTCATCTCGGACGGGCATCCCGAGAACATGTCGATCCTGGGGCAGAACGACAAGGTCATCGTCGACGAGTCCACCGGGCTCGTCGTGTCCCAGACCAATCGCGTCATCGCGGTGGTCGGCGTCGAGGGGCTCATCGTGGTCGACACGGAGGACGCGCTGCTGGTCACGACCAGCGAGCACGCGCAGCGCGTGAAGAGCGTCGTGGGCGCCCTGCAGGAGCGTGGCCGGGAGAGCGTGCTCTGAGCGGGCGGCTCGGAGACGGCTTTGTAACTATCACGTTTCGGGGCCCGGATGCGGCGAAATGCGCGGTCGCGGTTCTGTACCGTGAGCGTATCGCCCCCCACCCGGATGGGGCCGCCTTTGCCCCGCTCCCTGCCGGGGCCGAAGTTCTTCATGGAGGACAGTGTGATCAGGACCACCCGGAAGGCCGCCCTCAGCGGCCTCGCGATCGCCGGTGCGGCGATCCTTCTCGCCGGCTGCGGCGCGGCTCCGGAGGAGGAGCCCGCAGGCTCGGGCTCGGCGGCTCCTGAGCCCGCCGCGGACTTCCTTCCCTGCCTGATCTCGGACGAGGGCGGCTGGAACGACCGCTCGTTCAACCAGTCGGCCAAGGAGGGCATGGACCGCGTCGCCGAGGAGCTCGGCATCGAGGCCATGGAGATGGAGTCGACCAGCGCCAACGACTACGGCCCCAACCTGGAGACGCTCGTCTCGAACGGCTGCTCGCTGATCATCTCGGTCGGCTTCAACCTGGCCGCCGCCACCGTGGAGTCGGCCAACGCCAACCCCGACGTGAACTACGCGATCATCGACGACTACGCCGACACGGACTTCGACGGCGACACGGACGCCCCCAACATCAAGCCGCTCGTGTTCAACACGGCGGAGGCGGCCTACCTCGGCGGCTACGCCGCCGCTGCCTGGTCGGCCCAGAGCGGCGTCAACAAGGTCGGCACCTTCGGCGGCGGCGAGATCCCCTCCGTGAAGGTCTTCATGGACGGCTTCCAGCTCGGCGTCGAGAAGTACAACGAGGACAAGGGCGCCTCGGTCGGCGTCGTCGGCTGGGACACCGAGTCGCAGAAGGGCTCGTTCACCGGCGGCTTCGAGGCCAACGACGTCGCGCGCCAGACCGCGCAGGGCATCCTCGACCAGGGCGTGGACGTGATCCTGCCCGTCGGCGGCCCCATCTACACGAGCGCCGCGGCCGCCATCCGCGACGGTGGCGAGGACGTCCTGCTCATGGGCGTCGACAGCGACCTGGCCGTCAAGGACCCGGATCTCGCCGACATCACCTACGTCTCGATCCTCAAGGCCATCGACCAGGCCGTCTACGACGCCACGATGAGCGCCTCGACGGGTGAGTTCGACGTCGCGCCGTACGTCGGCACGCTGGAGAACGAGGGCGTCGCGCTCTCGAGCTTCCACGACTTCGAGGGTCAGCTGCCCGAGGGCACGCTCGACGAGATCGACGCTCTCAAGGAGCAGATCGTCGCGGGCGACATCACGGTCGAGTCGCCGAACTCGCCGTAAGGCACACGCATCGACGCGGGGCGATCGGACCGTCAGCGGTCCGGTCGCCCCGCGCTGTGCGTCGCGGTGGCGGGCGCGTCTCCGGGGTCCGCTCCGGAGGAGATCCGGCCCCTGCCGCCCCCTCGCTCTCATCCAGTCTTCCCATCCAGACCCGCACGGTAGGGTGCCCTTCATGAAGCTCGAGCTCCGCGGAATCACCAAGCGATTCGGCAGCCTCGTCGCCAACGACCACATCGACCTCACCGTCGCGCCCGGCGAGATCCACGCCCTCCTCGGAGAGAACGGGGCCGGCAAGTCGACGCTGATGAACGTCCTGTACGGCCTGTACCAGGCCGACGAGGGCGACATCCTGATCGACGACGTGCCGCAGCGCTTCCGCGGGCCCGGAGAGGCGATGGCCGCCGGCATCGGCATGGTGCACCAGCACTTCATGCTCGTGCCCGTCTTCACGGTGGCCGAGAACGTGGCCCTGGGTCACGAGAAGACGCGGGGCCTCGGGCAGCTCGACCTCCAGGCGGCGCGCGCGCAGGTGCGCGAGGTCGCGGACCGCTTCGGATTCGATGTCGACCCGGACGCGCTGGTCGAGGACCTGCCCGTCGGCGTGCAGCAGCGGGTCGAGATCATCAAGGCGCTCGCCCGCGATGCCAAGGTGCTCGTGTTCGACGAGCCGACGGCCGTGCTGACGCCTCAGGAGACCGACGAGCTGATGGCGATGATGCGTCAGCTGCGCGACGAGGGCGCCGGCATCGTCTTCATCACCCACAAGCTGCGCGAGGTGCGCGAGGTCGCCGACCGCATCACCGTCATCCGCCGCGGTCGCGTGGTGGGCGAGGCGTCGCCGCGGTCGACGAACGCGGAGCTGGCGTCGCTCATGGTGGGGCGCGCCGTCGAGCTGACCGTGCAGAAGTCGCCGGCGCAGCCGCGCGAAGGCGGTCTCTCGGTGCGCGACCTGCAGGTGCGCACGGCCGCGGGCGCGGTGGTGGTCGATGGCGCCGACTTCGACGTGCGACCCGGCGAGATCCTCGCGATCGCGGGCGTGCAGGGCAACGGCCAGACCGAGCTCACCGAGGCGCTCATGGGCCTGCAGGAGCACGTGAGCGGCTCGATCACGCTGGACGGCCGCGAGCTGGTGGGCCAGACGGTGCGCTCGATCCTCGACGCAGGCGTGGGCTTCGTGCCCGAGGACCGCAAGGAGGACGGACTGGTCGGCGGCATGTCGATCGCCGAGAACCTCGTGCTCGACCGCTCGACGGCGCCCGAGTTCGTCAAGGCCGGAACGCTCATGCGCGGCGCGCTCGACCGCTTCGCCCGCGAGCGCATCGACGAGTTCGACATCCGCGCCCAGGGGCCGTTGACGCCCGCGGGCACCCTGTCGGGCGGAAACCAGCAGAAGGTGGTCGTGGCGCGCGAGATGAGCCGCGACCTCAAGCTGCTGCTGGCCGCCCAGCCGACGCGCGGCGTCGACGTCGGCTCGATCGAGTTCATCCACTCCCGCATCGTCGCCGCGCGCGACGAGGGAGTGGCCGTCATCGTCGTGTCGACCGAGCTCGACGAGGTCACCGCCCTCGCCGACCGGATCGCCGTGATGTACCGGGGCAGGATCGTCGGCATCGTGCCGGCCGACACCCCGCGCGACGTGCTGGGCCTGATGATGGCCGGCGCACAGGAGAACGAGAACGCATGCGGCGCACTGAGCGAGCGGAGCGAGTCGAAGTGACCGAGACCTCCCCGGCGCTCCAGGCGCCGCAGCCCCACACCGCGGCCCCGGCACCCGTCGCCAACCGCGTGCTGCGTGACATCCTGCGCGGCGGCGCCGTGACGACCGTGCTGGCGGTGCTGCTCGCGCTGGTGGTCGGCGGCGTGCTGATCGCGCTCACCGACGAGGACGTGCAGGCGGCGGCCGGCTACTTCGTCGCCCGCCCGGGCGACACGCTCTCCGCCATCTGGGCCGCCGTCTCGAGCGGCTACGAGGCGCTCTTCCGAGGCGCGATCTACAACACCCGTGCCGACGACTTCGTCACGGGCATCCGCTCGCTGACGAACTCGCTCGGCGCGGCGGCGCCGCTGATCGCGGCCGGTCTCGGTGTCGCCGTGGCCTTCCGCGTCGGCCTGTTCAACATCGGCGCGCAGGGGCAGATCGTGTTCGGCGCGGCGTTCACCGCGCTGCTGACCTTCCGTCTCGACCTGCCGATGGCCGTGCAGCTTCCGGTCACGCTCCTCGGCGGCATCATCGGCGGCGCCATCTGGGCGGGCATCGCGGGCGTGCTGAAGGCGCGCACGGGCGCGCACGAGGTCATCCTGACGATCATGCTCAACTACGTCGCCGTGCTGTTCGTCGAGTGGATGGTCAGCACGCAGGGCGTGCTGCAGAAGGCCGGCACCACGCAGCCGATCACGGACGCGACGCCGGCAGGGGCCGTGTTCCCGGAGCTGCTGGGGCCGCGCTTCCCCAACCTCGATCTGGGCTTCCTGTTCGTGGTGCTGGCCACCGTGTTCGTGTGGTGGCTGCTCGAGCACTCGAGCCTGGGTCTGCGCATGCGAGCGGTGGGCGAGAACCCGCACGCCGCCAAGGCCGCGGGCATCTCGGTCCCGCGCATCTACATCTACGCGATGCTGTTCGCCGGCGGCCTCGCGGGCCTCGCCGGCATGAACCAGATCCAGGGGGCCGTGACCACGGGCTTCAACTCGCACATCGACGCGGGCTTCGGGTTCGACGCCATCACGGTCGCGCTGCTCGGGCGCAGCCGCGCGTGGGGCACCTTCGCCGCGGGCCTGCTGTTCGGTGCCCTCAAGGCCGGGGCGTACCAGATGCAGGCCGCCGGCATCCCGGTGGATTTCGTGCTCGTGGTGCAGGCGCTGGTCGTGCTGTTCGTCGCGGCACCGCCGCTCGTGCGGACCATCTTCTTCCTGCCCAAGGACGACGCCGACAAGAGCGCGAAGGCCCGGGCCAAGGCCGCACGGAAGGCGGTGGCGCAGTGACCTCCACGACAGCGATTCCCGAGAGCGCGGCGCCCGCGGTCGTCGACGTGCGCCACCCGAAGGTCGCGATCACGCTGGCGATCGCCACGGTGCTGCTCGCCGCGCTGTTCCTCTTCGGTGCCCGCGAGGGCGTCACGTCGTTCCGCCTGAGCGGCGGGGAGGCGCTGCTCGCGCTGGGCGACGTCAGCGTGCCATCGGGCCCCACCGTGTGGGTGGTGCTCGTGCTGCTCGTGGCGCTGACGGCCTACGCGGCCTGGGACGCGTGGCGCTTCCGCAAGCCCCGCGCATGGGTGGCGATCGCGTTCGGCGTGCTGGCGCTGTTCGGCTTCCTCACCTGGGCCGGGGCGGGCGGGCTCGTGCCGGTGATCAGCCTGCTCGCGGGCGCCCTGTCCATCTCGGTGCCCATCGTGTTCGGCGCCATGGGCGGGGTGATCGGCGAGCGCGTCGGCGTGGTCAACGTCGCCATCGAGGGGCAGCTGCTGCTCGGCGCCTTCAGCGCGGCCGTGCTCGGCAGCCTCACCGGGAATCCGTACGTCGGCCTGGTCGGCGCCATGTTCGGCGGCGTGCTGGTCTCGCTCGTGCTGGCGGTGTTCGCCATCCGGTATCTGGTCGAGCAGGTGATCGTCGGCGTCGTGCTGAACGTGCTCGTGATGGGTCTGACGGGCTTCCTCTACGGCATCCTGCTGGTGCCCAACGAGACCACGCTGAACCGGCCGGCCACGTTCCCGCGCCTGCCGATCCCCGGGCTGGTGGAGATCCCCGTGATCGGCCCCGTGCTGTTCAATCAGCCGTTCATCGTCTACCTGATGTACGTCGCGGTGGCGCTCGTCGCGTGGGGACTGTACCGGACGCGCTGGGGCCTGCGTCTGCGAGCGGTGGGTGAGCATCCGCAGGCCGCGGACACCGTGGGCATCAAGGTGAACCCCACTCGCTTCTGGAACGTCACGCTGGCCGGAGCCATCGCCGGCACCGGCGGCGCGTACTTCACGCTGGTGTCGGTGCCGCAGTTCGGCGAGGACATGACCGACGGTCTCGGCTTCATCGCCCTCGCCGCCGTGATCTTCGGGCGCTGGGACCCGATCCGAGCCGCTCTGGCCGCGCTGCTGTTCGGCTTCGCCACCAACCTCCAGAACCTGCTGACGGTGCTGGGATCGCCGATCCCCGGCCAGTTCATGCAGATGCTGCCGTACGTCGTGACGATCCTCGCGGTCGCCGGCTTCGTGGGGCAGTCGCGCGGGCCCGCGGCCGCGGGCAAGCCGTACATCAAGGGATGACATGACCGACTGGACTTCGGGTTTCAAGGGATCGGACGAGAACGGCTCGCGGGACACCGTGTGGTCGGGCGAGGTCGACTGGGACGAGCTGCGCGCGGCCGCGATCGAGGCCATGGAGCGGGCGTACGCGCCGTACTCCCGCTACCGCGTCGGTGCGGCCGCTCTCGTGGCGGACGGCCGCATCGTGGCCGGCTGCAACGTCGAGAACGCCGCATTCGGGGTCACGCTGTGCGCCGAGTGCGGCCTGGTGTCGAACCTGCACATGACGGGCGGCGGCCAGCTGGTCGCCTTCGTGTGCGTCGACGGTCAGGGAACCACGATCATGCCGTGCGGCCGGTGCCGCCAGCTGCTGTTCGAGCACGCCGTGCCGGGCATGCTGCTCGAGACCGTGTCGGGCATCCGCACGATCGACGAGGTCCTTCCCGACGCCTTCGGGCCGCGTGACCTCGAGGAGGCCGGCCGGTGACTGGTGCCGCGGTCGAGCCGTTCGACGCGGTCGACGTGATCCGCGCCAAGCGCGACGGGGCCCGGATCGACGAACCCGCGCTGCGCTGGATGATCGACGCGTTCACGCGGGGGTACGTGGCCGACGCGCAGATGGCGGCCTTCGCGATGGCCGTGCTGCTCAACGGCATGGATCGCGACGAGATCCGTGTGATGACCGACGCGATGATCGCCTCGGGCGAGCGGATGAGCTTCGCGGGGCTCGGCAAGCCGACCGTCGACAAGCACTCGACGGGCGGTGTGGGCGACAAGATCACGCTGCCGCTGGCACCCCTCGTGGCGGCGTTCGGTGTGGCCGTGCCGCAGCTGTCGGGCCGCGGCCTGGGTCACACGGGCGGCACGCTCGACAAGCTCGAGTCGATCTCGGGATGGCGAGCGGCGCTGTCGAACGACGAGATGACCGCGCAGCTGCGCGACGTCGGCGCCGTGATCTGCGCGGCCGGCTCGGGCCTCGCGCCCGCCGACAAGCGCCTGTACGCGCTGCGCGACGTCACGGGCACGGTCGAGGCGATCCCGCTGATCGCCTCGAGCATCATGTCCAAGAAGATCGCCGAGGGCACGGATGCGCTCGTGCTCGACGTGAAGTTCGGCTCGGGCGCCTTCATGCGCGACTTCGAGCGGGCTCGTGAGCTGGCCCGCACGATGGTCGAGCTCGGCACCGACTCGGGCGTGCGCACGACGGCCCTGCTGACCGACATGGACACCCCGCTCGGCCTCGCGATCGGCAACGCCAACGAGGTGCGCGAGTCGGTCGAGGTCCTTGCGGGCGGGGGACCGGCCGACGTGGTCGAGCTCACGGTCTCGCTGGCGCGGGAGATGCTCGCGCTCGCGGGCCGGCCCGACGCCGACGTCGAGGCGGCCCTGCGGGACGGCCGCGCGATGGACGCCTGGCGTCGGATGATCCGTGCGCAGGACGGCGACCCGGATGCGGCTCTGCCCGTTCCCGCGGAGACGCACACGGTGGTGGCGCCGCGCGACGGGTTCGTGACGCGACTGGACGCGTACGGGTTCGGCGTGGGCGCGTGGCGACTGGGCGCCGGTCGGGCGCGCGCCGAGGATCCCGTGCTGCACTCCGCCGGCATCGACCTGCACGCCAAGCCGGGCGACCGCGTCACGGCCGGGCAGCCGCTGTTCACGATCGGCGGTCCCGACGACAGTCGCTTCGCACGCGCCCTCGCGTCGCTCGAGGGCGCGTGGGAGGTCGGCGACGACGCGCCCGACCGCGGCCCGCTGGTGCGAGAGCGCATCGGCGCGACATCCTGAACTCCGCACGTCCTGTCCGACGACCATCCCTTCCCGAGGAGACGCCATGATCGATCCGTTCGGAGACGCCCGCGTGGAGGGTGTGTCGATCCGGAGCCTGCCGAAGGTTTCGCTGCACGACCACCTGGACGGGGGAGTGCGCCCCGACACGATCGTGGAGCTGGCCGACGCGGCGGGCATCGACCTGCCCGAGACCGATCCGGCGCGCCTGGCGTCGTGGTTCGCACGGCAGAGCGACTCGGGATCGCTGGAGAAGTACCTCGAGACGTTCGCCGTGACGACGGCCGTGATGCAGACGCGGGAGGGGCTCACGCGCGTCGCTCGCGAGTTCGTGCAGGATCTCGCCGCGGACGGCGTGATCTACGGCGAGGTGCGCTGGGCCCCCGAGCAGCACCTGGCCGGCGGGCTGTCGCTCGAGGAGGCCGTCGAGGCGGTTCAGGAGGGCATCGAGGAGGGCGAGGATGCGGCGGACGACGCCGGCCGCAGCATCCGGGTCGGTCAGCTGCTGACCGCGATGCGCCAGAACCGCCGATCGGCCGACATCGCGCGGCTGGCGGTGGAGTTCCGCGACGAGGGCGTGGTGGGCTTCGACCTCGCGGGGCCCGAGGAGGGCTTCCCGGCCTCGGGTCACCGCGAAGCCATTGACATCGTGGGGCAGGCGTTCCTGCCGACCACGATCCACGCGGGTGAGGGCGCCGGGCTGGAGTCCATCCGCTCGGCACTGCTCGACGGGCGTGCCCTGCGCCTGGGGCACGGCGTGCGCATCGCCGAGGACCTCGACGTCGTCGGCCGCGAGGGCGAGGAGGTGCGCGTGCGCTTCGGCGACCTCGCGCGCTGGGTGCGCGACCGCGAGATCCCGCTCGAGCTGTCGCCGTCGTCGAACCTGCAGACCGGCGCCGTCGCCGCGTGGGGCAAGACGCTCGAAGACCATCCGTTCGACCTGCTGTACCAGCTCGGCTTCGCGGTGACCGTGAACACCGACAACCGGCTGATGAGCCGCACCTCGCTGACGCGGGAGCTCGCGCAGCTCGCGGCCACCTTCGGCTACGGGCTCGAGGACCTCGAGGCCTTCCAGCTCAACGCCGCGGCGGGCGCCTTCCTGCCGGTGGAGGAGCGCGAGGAGCTCATCCAGCTGATCGGCGAGGGCTTCGACGCCTGACCCGGAGCTGCCTCGCCTGGTCGAAGAGGTCATTACTGACCGAACGTTCGCTTGGTGGTATCTTCGGTGCGGCGGTACCGACGCCGGTGCCGTTCGCGGTTCTTCCTGAATACCCGTTTCCGGGCGCACTGTGGCGCCCCGCACCCTGACCAAAGGAGGTCAGATGTCTGCCCGAGACACCACCGGCGGGCTCACGCCCACCGGGACCATCTCCAGCACCACCGACCGCCGCCGCGTCGCCGTGGCGACCGTCGTCGGCACGACCGTCGAGTGGTACGACTTCTTCATCTACGCCCAGGCCGCCGGCCTCGTGTTCGCCACGCTGTTCTTCGGCCCGCTGAACGAGGAGTACCCGGGCCTGGCCCAGATCATCTCGTTCGTCACGGTCGGCATCAGCTTCCTGTTCCGCCCGCTCGGCGCGTTCCTGGCCGGCCACTTCGGCGACAAGATCGGCCGCCGCCCCATGCTGGTGCTGACGCTCATCCTGATGGGCGCGGCCACCACGCTCGTCGGCTTCCTGCCCACCTACGCGCAGATCGGCGTCGCGGCGCCCATCCTGCTGATCCTGCTGCGCGTGCTGCAGGGCATCTCGGCGGGCGGCGAGTGGGGCGGCGCGGTGCTGATGGCCGTGGAGCACGCCCCCAAGCAGCGTCGCGGCCTGTTCGGCGCGATGCCGCAGATCGGCGTGCCGATCGGCCTGCTGCTCGCCAGCGGCGTCAACGCGATCATGGCCGCGATCGCCCCGGGCGATGCCTTCATCGAGTGGGGATGGCGCGTGCCGTTCTTCCTCAGCATCGTGCTGATCATCGTCGGCTACTGGGTGCGTCGCCGTGTCGAGGAGAGCCCCGTGTTCGAGGAGATCGCCGAGCGCAAGGAGCAGGTCAACGTGCCTGTCGCCAAGCTGTTCGCGCGCTTCACCCCGCTGGTGTTCCTCGCCGCGCTGGTGTTCGTGGGCGACAATGCCGTGGGCTACATGACCACCGGCGGATACATCCAGGGCTACGCCACCAACCCGGAGGGCCCGCTGGGCTTCGAGCGCGGCCCCGTGCTGTGGGCCGTGGCGGCATCGTCGGTCAGCTGGCTCGTCGCGACCTTCGCCGCGGGCGTGCTGTCCGACCGGATCGGGCGCCGCAACACGTTCATCTTCGGCTGGATCGTGCAGGGCATCTTCGTCGTGACGCTGTTCCCGCTGGTGAACTCGGGCAGCCTGGGCCTGCTGACCCTCGGTCTGGTGCTGCTCGGCATCGGCCTCGGGTTCACGTACGGCGCCCAGTCGTCGTGGTACGCCGAGCTGTTCCCGGCCTCCGTGCGGTACTCGGGCGTCTCCATCGCCTACGCGATCGGCTCCATCCTGGGTGGCGCGTTCGCCCCCACGATCGCGCAGTGGATCCAGACGTCGACGGGCGACTCGACGAACGTCATGTGGTACCTGCTGATCGTCACGGCCGTGTCGCTCGTCGCGACGCTGCTGCTGCGCGACCGTAAGGGCATCGACCTGAGCCCCTCGAACGAGGCCGAGCAGGAGCGCGGCATCTACATCTGGGAGAAGGTGTGACCTTCGACCTCTGACGCGAACAGGCCGCTCCGGGAGTCCGGGGCGGCCTGTTCCGTCGGGGTCACTCCGAGGGCAGCGGGGTGCCCTGGTGGTGCACCAGGCGCCAGCCATCCGGGTCGTGACGCCAGAGCGAGCTGCGCCGTGCCGAGCGTCCGCTCCGCTGCGATCGCCACGTGACGAGGACCAACCCATCGGTCAGGTTGCGGCCCGCCAGATCGAGCACCTCGATGGGCTCCTCGTCGCCGTCGCCGTCGCCGTCGTCGTGGGCGAGGAGCTCGCCGATGGCCGCGCGATCCCACACCTGACCGGATGCGCCGATCTCGGTGAAGTCCGGGGCGAGCAGCCGCTCGAGACGGGCCGGATCGCGGCGCGCCTGCGGCGTCTGCAGTTCGCGTTCGAGCGCGAGCACCGCGTCGACATCCGGCGCCGGCTCGGTGCGGAATCCGTCGTCCGCGACGCGAGCGCTGTGGTCCTCGAGCTCCTGGAACAGTGTGATCTGGAGGTCGGCGGGCGCGCGGAGGCGCGCGTTGAGCGAGCGCCAGGGCGTTTCGCGCGGGGTCGCGGTGACCGTCGCGCCGGCCTCCGCGAGGCGGGTGGTGATCGCCGCCGAGTCGTCCCCCTCGAACGCGAGCCGGATGCGGTCGCTGCGGTCGCCGTCGGTCTCCACCCGGTCGATCAGCTCCACCTGGGCCGGGTTCGACAGCTCCAGGGTCGCCGAACCGGCGTTCAGGATCGTGACCCGGGCACCTGCGTCACCGTGGAACGACTCCTGCTCGGTCAGCCCCAGCACGTCGCGGTAGAACCGCAGGGCGTCGTCGAAGTCGGCGGCCTCGACCACCACGCGCAGCTGCCGGACGCCGCTCATGCGCGGGCGCCCTGCCGGGCATCGGCGAGCACGGCGTCCGTGGTGGTCACAGACGCGAAGCCGCCGCCATGCAGGTTGACCGCGGTCGTCGCCATGAGCGTGGCGGCGTCGGTCGTCTGACCGTCGGGGCCCGCGAGGTCGAACGTGCGGGTGGCATCGAGGGGCACGACCACCTCGAACCCGAGATTGCCGCCCATGCGGGCGGTCGTCTCGACGCACATGTTGGTCTGGATGCCGCAGACGACGATGCGTCGGATGTCACACGATCGCAGCCACGACTCCAGATCGGGTTCGCCGTAGAACGCCGAGTTCACGCTCTTGGTCACGAGGAGCGCGCGGTCGGCCTCGGCGACGGGCTCGATCAGCGCGTTCCCCGGATTCGCCGGGTGCAGCGGAGAGTCGGGGTTCACGCTGTCGTGGCGCACGACGACGATCGGATCGCCCGCCGAGTGCCAGGCGTCGATGAGCCGGACGACGTTGTCGTCGCATCCCGGATGGTTCGTGGTGGCCCCCCAGAACGGGTCGAGGAAGCCCTGCTGCATGTCGATCACGATGAGCGCGGTGGTCATGAGTCCATCGTCGCCTGATCGCTGCCGCCGTGGCGGTCAGCGGCCGTGCGAATCCTGCCGGTCGACGCGAGGCCGGGTGGCGGGTGCCGGTCCAGCGGCATCCGGGTCAGGTGGCGGGTGCCGCTCCAGCGGCATCCGGGTCGGGTGGCGGGTGCCGCTCCAGCGGCATCCGGGTCAGGTGGCGGGTGCCGCTCCAGCGGCATCCGGGTCAGGAGTTCACGCGGATGACCTCGTGCTGGTAGGGCGCGATCACGTCGCCGGAGATGCGCAGGTCGAGCACGAGGAACGGCCGCTGGTCGACCGGCTCGGCGGCCCACGAGGCCAGGCGCTCGAGGTCGGCGAGGCGCTCGACCACGACTCCCTCGGCGCCGACGGCGCGGCCGAACGCGGCGAAGTCGACCTGGGGGATGCGCATGGGGCCGTCGTGCAGGCCCTTGAGACCGTAAAGGTTCACTTCTGCGCCGTACGCGGCGTCGTTCCAGACGACGGCGAGACCGCGCCCGCCGGCCGAGCGCACGGCGGTCTCGAGGTCGGCGATGGCCATCAGGCCGCCGCCGTCGCCGGTGGTGAGCACGATGGTCGCGTCGGGATCGGCCTGCGCGGCGCCCGCGACGCTCGGCCAGCCGAGGCCGATCGACTGGAACGCGGTGCCGACCATGACCATCCGGCCGGGGGAGGCGACCGGCCAGAACATGTTGGCCCAGGCGATGAAGTGGCCGCCGTCGCTCACCACGACGCGGTTCTCGGGCAGCAGCTCGCCGATGCGGGCGGCCACGGCGCGCGGGTCGAGCCGCCCGTCGGGCGCGAGCTCGCCGTCGACCTCCTGGCGGCGCAAGGCGGCCATGTCCAGGCTGTCGCGCCAGGTGCCGGGGGCGTCGCGCAGGGCGGCGACCTCGTCGGCGAGCAGCTCCGCCACCACGCGGGCGTCGCCGCGGATGTACTCGCCCACGCGCGGGTGCGTGGCCGTGGGGGCGATGTCGACCTGGATGAGACGCGCCGACGGGTCGAGCAGCTCGCCGAAGCGCATCGTGAACGGGCTCAGACTGGCGCCGATGGCCACGACGACGTCGGCGCCGTGCACGAGCTCCATGGCGCCCGGCGCGCCGAACCCGCCCGTGACGCCGAGATCGTGCGACGCGTCGGGGAACACCCCGCGGCCCAGGGCGGTGCTCGCGGTGACCGCGCCGGCCGCGTCGGCCAGCCGGCCCAGCGCGTCGCCGGCTCCCGCGAGCCAGGCGCCGCGTCCGGCGAGGAGCACGGGACGCTCGGCGTCGGCCAGCGCCTGCGCCGCGCGCGAGATGGCGGCACGGGCGTCGGCCGAGGGGGCGACCGGCTGAGGAAGGCGCGGCTCGGGCAGCTCGGGCAGGGGCCCGGCATCGAGCGTCGGGGTGTCGTAGGGGAGCGCGAGCACGACGGGAGTGCGGTTGGCGAGCGCGTGCTCGATCGCGATCACCGTCGTGGCTGCGGCGTCGAGGCGTCCGACCGTGTACGTCCGCACGCCGACGGCGGAGGCCAGGGCGATCTGATCGACGTCCCACGGCCGCGGACCGGGCGTGGGCTGGTCGCCGACGACGAGCACGAGCGGGATGCGCGCCTGCGCCGACTCGGCCAAGGCGGTCAGGGTGTTCGTGAAGCCGGCGCCGTACGTCGTCGTCGCGGCGGCGATCCGGCCTGAGACGCGGAAGTGCGCGTCGGCGGCCACGACCGCGCCGACCTCGTGGCGCACGGCGGTGAAGGTCGCGTCGGTGTCACGCAGCAGCGCGTCCAGCAGATAGGCGTTGCCGTTGCCCATGAGGCCGAACACCTGGTCGATGTGGCGGGCGAGGGCGGCGGCGACGTGCGCGGAGACAGTGGGCATGTGGGTGCCTTTCGAGACGGGCGGACGATCGATTCCCGTATGTGTCTCGCAGCGCGTGCTTCGTGCCCCTTTTTCGAGCACCGGCCCCGGGTCGCATCGTCGTGACTGCCGCAGGCCGGACGGCACGATCCTAGCGGGTCGGACATCGGTGCTCGTCCGCGGCGTCGTGGTGCCGACCCACGCGCTCGCCGAGCCGATACGCCGGCGCCGAGTCGACATGCGGATGCATGTCGACTCGGCGCGGGCGTGTGTTCTCGCCAGGCTCAGGCCGGCTTCGCGGCCTCCACCACCCGCGTGAGCCGGGGGAAGAGCGGGTGCTCGGACTCCAGGCCCATGATCTGCTCGGTGAACGCGGTGGCGTCGAGCGCCTGAAGGTAGCGCTTGAGCTCGACCGACTGCTGGTCCTCGGCGTCGTCGAACACGAGCGCGGCGCCGATCGCGGCCAGGAGGCCGTCGACAGCCAGGCCGCGCTCGGCCGCTTCCGCCGCGGGGCCCACGAAGCGCTCGTGGCGCGACAGCTTCCGGAGAGGCTGACGCCCGACGCGCCGCACCGTGTCGGGCAGGGCCGGGTTGCGGAAGCGGCCGAGGATCGTGGTGCGGTACTCGGCAAGGTCCTCGGCTGAGAATCCGTGCTTGGCCGCGAGCAGTGCCGAGGTCTCCTCCAGCGCCGCCGCCACGCCTGCGGCGACCGACTCGTCCGCCAGGGCGTCCGAGATCTTCTCGAGGCCCGCTCGCGCGCCGAGATACGCCGCCGTGGCGTGCCCGGTGTTCACGGTGAACAGCTTGCGCTCGATGTACGGGCCCAGGTCGTCGACGAAGTGCGCGCCGGGGATGCGGGGCGGGTGCTCGCCGAACGGGAGACGCTCGATCGCCCACTCGAAGAAGGGCTCGACCGTCACGTCGATGCCCCCGCCCTCCGGCTGACCCGGAACGATGCGGTCCACGGCCGTGTTGGCGAACACCGCTCGCGCGGCGAGGGCGTCCCACCCCGCCCCAGCGGACTGCTGCATGTGCGCCTTCAGCGTGTCGGTCGCGCCGATGGCGTTCTCGCACGCCATCACCTGCAGGGGAGGGGCATCCGGATCGCGCAGGGCGAGGCCGGCCACGATGTGCGGCGCGATGAAGCGCAGCACGGTGGGCCCGACGGCGGTGGTGACGACGTCTGCCGTCGCCACCTCCGCCGCCACCCGATCGGGGTCGGCCGCGCTGTCGATCGCGCGGAACCCCGTGACGACACGGTCCCGGCCGCCCTCGCCGACCTCGTGCACGGTGTACTCGTGGGCTCCGTTGATCGCATCCACCAGCGCGGTCGCGACATCCGAGAACACCACCTCGTACCCGCCCTCGTGCAGCAGCAGTCCCACGAAGCCGCGCCCGATGTTGCCCGCGCCGAAGTGGACGGCCTTCCGGGTCGTGTCAGTCATCATCCGCCTCTCAGATCAGCTCTCAGATCAACTCTCAGCTCAGCCCTCGGTCCCGCCGTCGTTCACGGCCTGCAGGAGCGTGTACAGCTCCTCGGGCGTCTCAGCCGCCTTGAGCCGTGCCACCTGGTCCTCGTCCGAGAACAGGAGGGCGACGTTCTGCAGCAGGCCGAGGTGCTCGTCGCCGCGACCGGCGATGCCGACCACGAACGACACCTCGTCGCCGTCCCAGTCGACCCCGCCGTCGTAGCGGACGACCGTGAGCGCCGACGACAGGACGGCGTCCTTGGCGTCGTTGGTGCCGTGCGGGATCGCCAGCTCGTTGCCCATGAACGTGGACACGGTCTGCTCGCGGGCGAGCATGGCGTCGTAGTACGCGCCCGTGACGGCACCCGCCGACTCGAGCAGGTCGGCTGCCTCGCGGATCGCCTCGTCGCGGGTGACCGAGCCGGCGTGGATGCGCACGTTGCCCGGCGCCAGCACGCGGTCGTCGTCGGCCTCCACGGTCGCCGCGGCCCGCGCCTCAGCCCGCGTCGCCGGCGTAGAGCCGGCCGGCGTCGCGTCGCCCGGGGCGGTCCCGGCCGGGGTGGGCGTGGGCATGAAGCCCGCACCCGCATCGGTCGGCTGGCCGTGCGCGGCCTTGACCTCGTCGGCCGACTGCTGCACGAGCAGCATCTGCACGATCTCGTCGTAGCGCGGCGAGTTCATGAAGTTGTCGACCGACACGTGCACGGCCGACTGCTCGCGCTGCCGGGCGCGATCGGTCAGCTGCGCCTGCGTGATCACGAGGTCGGCGGTGCCGTCGAGGCCCGCGATGGCCTTGTTGGTCACGTTCACGCCCTCGATGCCCGCGGCCTTGAACTTGTTGCGCAGCACGCTGGCGCCCATGGCCGACGAGCCCATGCCCGCGTCGCAGGCGAACACGACGCGCTCGATGGTCTGCGGCGGGGCCACGGTGGCGCCGGCCGCCGTGCTGCCCGCTGCGCCGGCGAGTCCGCTCAGCGCCGCCGACGACTTGCCCTTGTTGGCCTCGGTGCGGGCGACGGCATCGGCGAAGCCGTCGGAGCCGGCCGCGTCGGCCGCGAGGTCGCGCTTGCGGCTGGCGAGCAGGAACACGGCGCTCACGAGGAACGTCACGGCCGCCGAGAGCAGCACCGACAGGATGACGCCGAGGTGGCTGCCGGGTGCCGTCTGGATCAGCACCGCGAAGATGGATCCCGGCGAGGCGGGAGCCACGAGACCCGACTGGAAGATGACGTTGGTCAGCACGCCCGTGGCACCGCCCGCGATGAGGCCGATGATCAGGATCGGCTTGGCCAGCACGTAGGGGAAGTAGACCTCGTGGATGCCGCCGAGGAACTGGATGATCCAGGCGCCGGGCGCGGTCGCACGGGCCGCGCCGACGCCGAACACGGCGATGGCGAGCAGCAGACCGGCGCCGGGGCCAGGGTTGGCCTCGACGAGGAACAGCAGGCTGCGACCCACCTCCTGCGACTGCTCGGAGCCGATCGGCGTGAACACGCCGTGGTTGATGGCGTTGTTGAGGAACAGCACCTTCGCGGGCTCCACGATGATGCTCGCGAGCGGGATGAGGCGGTTGTCGACCAGCCATCCGACCGCGCCTCCCAGCAGCTCGGTCAGCCACTTCATCACGGGCGCGAGCCAGAAGAAGGCCGCGAGCGCCGCGAAGAAGCCGACGAAGCCCGCCGAGAAGTTGTTGACCAGCATCTCGAAGCCGGCCTTGATCCTGCCCTCCCACAGGCGCTCGACCTGCTTCAGGATCCAGGCCCCGAGCGGCCCGGCGATCATCGCGCCGAGGAACATCACGGTGCCGGCTGCTCCGACGATCACGCCGAATGCCGCCACGGCGCCCACGACGCCGCCGCGGTGGCCGTACACCATGTGTCCGCCGGTGAACGCGATGAGCAGCGGGAGGAGGTACGTGATGATCGGCGAGACGAGGCCGATCCACTCGGTGCCGTCCGGCGTCGTACCGCCGCCCAGCATGGCCGAGTCGGCCCAGCGCCAGGCTTCGACGGGGCCGGTGTTGCCGAGCCAGCCGGTGTCGATGAACAGGGCCGTGATGAGGCCCCACGCGATGAAGGCCGCGATGTTGGGCATGATCATGCCCGAGAGGAACGTGCCGAACTTCTGCACGCCCACCCGGACGGCGCCCGGCGACTTCGCCGGAGCTGCGGTGTCAGTCATGGTGACCGTCTTTCTTCAGGGGGAGTTCTTCAGGGGGAGTTCTTCAGGGGTGGTTGTCGGGGGTCGTTGTCGGGGAGGAGAGGATCAGGACCCGGCCGCGGCCTGCGCCGCCGCGCGAGCGCCCGATGCGTCGTCGGCGCCGAGCGCCGCCTGTGCGATGCGGCGCGCGTCGTCGAGGGTGAAGCGCCCGAGCGCGTACCGCACGTCGGCCAGCGCGGCGGGGGCCATCGACAGCGTCGTGGCGCCCAGCCCGACCAGCACCACGGCGAGCAGCGGATCGGCGGCGGCCTCCCCGCAGATGCCGACAGGCTTGCCGTGTGTCGCGCCGGCCTCGCCCACCTGGGCGACGAGGCGCAGGACGGCCGGATGCCACGGATCCTGCAGCGTCGCGACAGAGCCGAGGAGGCGATCCGCGGCCATCGTGTACTGGGTGAGGTCGTTGGTGCCGATCGACGCGAAGTCGGTGTGGGCCAGCACACGGTCGGCCAGGAGCGCGATCGAGGGCACCTCGACCATGACGCCCGCCGTCTTCAGGCCGAGCTCGCGGGCGAGCTCGGTGAAGTAGATCGTCTCCTCGACCGTCGCGACCATCGGCGCCATGACCCACAGGTCGGCACCGGCCTCGGCGTTCGCCTCCGCCAGAGCGGTCAGCTGGTCGCGCAGGATGTGCTCGCTCGCGCGCAGGGCTCGCAGCCCCCGCAGGCCGAGGGCGGGGTTGTCTTCCGGAGCGTCGTTCAGGAACGGCAGCGGTTTGTCGGCCCCCGCGTCGAGCACCCGCACGACGACCTTCCTGCCCGCGAACGCCGTGAGCAGGGTGGCGTATACGGCGCGCTGCTCCTCGACGGTCGGCGCCTCGGTGGCGCTGAGGAACAGGAACTCGGTGCGGAACAGGCCCACGCCCTCCGCTCCCCGTTCCAGCGCCTCCGCCGCGCCCTGGGGGGAGCCGAGGTTGGCCAGCAGCGGCACGGCGGTGCCGTCGGCCAGAGCCCCCGGCACCACCGGTGCCTGCTCCGCGGCTGCGCGCTCATCGGCGCGTCGGCGGGCCTCGGACAGCTGCTCTTCGCTGGGCGAGGCGATCACCGCGCCGCCCGCGGCGTCGACGATCACGGTGTCGCCGTCGGCCAGACCGGCGGCGCCCGCGGCGCCGACGACCGCCACGATGCCCTTCTCGCGGGCGAGGATCGCGGTGTGCGAGGTGGGACCGCCGTCGGTGGTGACGAGCGCGAGCACGCGGTTGGGCGACGCGGGGTCGAGGTCGAGCAGCGCGGTGTCGGCGGGCGCCAGATCGGGCGCGACCAGCACGAACGGATGTCCGGGCGACGGCACACCGGGCGCCGGCTCGCCGCGCAGATGGGCGATCACGCGGGCCGCGACGTCGTCCAGATCGGCGGCGCGCTCGCCGAGGTAGCCGCCCACGGCCTCGAGCGTGGCCCGGAACTCCGCGAACGCGTCGAACACCGCCCACTCCGCCGTCTTGCCATCGCTCAGGCGCGCGTCCACGGCCTCCTCGAGGCTCGGGTCCTCGGCCATCATGGCCTGCGCCTCGAGCACGTCGCGCGCGGCGCCGCCGGCCGCCTCGGCACGGCGGGTCAGCTCGGCCGCGACGGCCGCCAGGGCCTCGCGCACGCGCGCGGTCTCCTCCTCCGGCGCGCGCTCGCTGCGCGCGTCCTTCGGGGCGGGCGCGCGCTCGGCCATGCGGGCCACGGGGCCGTGGGCGACCCCGAGCCCGATGCCGACGCCCTCGATCGTGTCCGTCATGGCGCTCACTCGGCGTCGTGGTCGGTGGTGAGCAGCTCCGCGAGGCGGTCGAGTACGCCCTCGGCGCCCTCGCCCTCTGCCGTCAGCGTGACCTCGTCGCCCTGCTCGACGCCGAGCGCGATCACCCCCAGGATGCTCGCGGCGTTGACGGGCTTGCCGTCGCCCTTCGCGACGGTGACGGGAAGACCGGCGTCCTTCGCCGCCTGCGCGAACAGCTTCGCGGGGCGCGCGTGCAGCCCGTGCGACGAGCCGATCTGAACGGTGCGAGTGGCCATGGTGATCCCTTCGTCAGGCGGACGCCGCGGATGCGGCATCCGGGTCGTGCGGGTCCGGCGAGGCGGGCCCCGGTGCGGCGACGGCACACGCCAGCGCGAGGGCGCGGCTGCCGTCGAGGTCGGTGAAGATGTCGTCCGGCAGCTGTGCGACCTTGACGCCGCGCGGCGTCGCGAGGGCGCGGATCTCATCGAGCGAGCGGCCGAGGTGGGGGCCGACCAGCACGACGTCGGCCGAGTCGAGGTCGATCGGCAGCGAGGGCTCGGCACCGGCGAAGGCGGTCAGCGGCACACCGGCGGCCGCAGCGGCCCGGCGCACGCGAAGGGCGACGAACGTGCTGGACGCACCGGCACCGCACACCACGAGGATCCTCATCGATCTGTCTCTTCCCTTCCGATCGATCCTGACTCCTCGTCCCGAGCACGGCAACGAAGGTTCTTTCCGCCCGGGCGGAAATTCGTGTCGCGCGGCGGGAAGAGGCCGTGGCGCCTCCGCCGGCGCGAACAGGCGGCTCACGGGCGCGCGCGTGGTTGACTGGCGGGCATGACCAGGCGGCGGCAGGACCGGATGCTGGGCATCCTGATGCGCCGCGGCGACTGGGTCACGGCCTCGACGCTCGCCGATCAGCTCGGGGTGACGCCGCGCAGCGTCCGGTCGTATGTCACGGCCGTCAACGCACGCGTGCCCGCGGGCGATGCCGTCGAGTCCGGCCCCGCGGGCTACCGGGCCGCCCCCGGCGCCGCCGCGGCGCTGCGGGCTGGGGCGGAGGCCGATCCGGGCACCCCCCGCGAGCGGCTGCACGCGGTGGTACGCGCCCTGCTCGACGCCGACGAGGGCATCGACGTGCACGAGACGGCCGACCGGATGCACGTCAGCTCGGCCACGCTGGAATCAGACCTGGGGCGCGTGCGGGCGATGCTCAGCGGCTCCGACCTGACGCTCGAGCGGTCCGGATCGCGCGTGCGTCTTGCCGGCTCCGAGCTCGCGCAGCGCCGCTTCGTGAGCCGCCTGGCGCATGACGAGATGGACGAGGGAGCGTTCGATCTGGGCGCCCTGCGGCGCGCGGCCGACGCCATGGCCATCCCGTCGGACGCGCTCGGCGCGTTCAAGAGCGACCTGGTCGCGCGGCTGGGAGCCGAGGGGTTCTTCGTCAACGAGTACGCCGCGGCCGACGTCGTGCTGCATGTCGCGATCGCCGCCGACCGCGTCGCGCAGGGCAGAGCGCTCGCCGCGGTGCACGGCGACCCCGAGCCCGCTCGCGCCCGGTTCGCCCACGTGATCGGCGAGCTGACGCGTCGGCACTTCGGAGTCGAGCTCGGCGAGGGCGACCGCCTGCACCTGGCCGCCCTGGTCCTCACCCGCATCGTCGTGCCGGGCTCGCGCGATGAGCCCGCCGTGACGCCGGATCCCGCCATCGAGTCGGCTGTGCGCGCCGCGGTGCGGCGGGCCGCGGACGCGTACCTCGTGGACATCGCGCACGACGACTTCGTGGAGCGGCTGGCGCTGCATGTGCAGAACCTCGTGCACCGCGCGCGTGAGCAGGCGTGGTCGCGCAACCCCCTCACGCGCAGCCTGAAGTCGACGTATCCGATGATCTTCGACGTCGCGGTGTCGATCGCGAGCGAGCTGTCCGAGACGCTCGCGGTCCCCATCCGCGACGACGAGATCGCCTACATCGCGATGCATGTCGGCGGGCGCCTGGAGCGCAGCCGTCGGTCGGACACGATGCTCACGGCGACGATCGTGTGCCCGGGCTACTACGAGCTGCACGAGCTGCTGAGATCGAGCGTCGACCGATCGCTCGGCCGGTCCATCGAGGTGACCGGGGTCGAGACGCGGGTCGACCCCGACTGGGACGCGATCGACACCGACCTCGTGCTCACGACGATCGAGCCGCCCGTGCGGAAGGAGGCCAAGGGTCCGTCGGAGCGGATCGTGCGCATCCAGCCGTTCCTGACCGACGCCGACGTCGAACGCGTGGCCGCCGCAGCCAGCCGCGTGCGCCGGACCCGGCGTCTCGGGCGCCTGCGCGCCGAGCTCGAGCGCTACTTCCCGACCGGCGCCTTCGTGCGAGGGCTCGACGCCACGCGCGGAGTGGAGGGGATGATCCGCGACCTCGGAGCGCTGCTTCAGGATCAGGGGGTCATCGGGGACGACTACGTCGAGAGCACGATCGAGCGCGAGCGGCTGTCGTCGACTGCCTTCACCGAGACGCTGGCCGTGCCGCATGCGCTGAGGATGACCGCCGCCCGAACGGCGATCGCGATCGGCATCGGCGACCAGCCCGTGCCCTGGGGCGACGCGCGCGTGCATGCCGTGGCGCTCGTGGCGTTCAGCGGCAGCGACCGCGAGGCGTTCCAGACCGTGTTCGAGCAGTTCGTCGAGGTGTTCGGCGAGCCGGAGAGCGCCATGCGACTCGTGCGCCGCGGCGTGGACCAGTCGTCGTTCCTCGACGAGCTGGCCGCCGTGATCGACGGCTGACCGGTCGGCGACCTCTGCGTTAGGCGCGTCGGAGCGCTCGCGCGGTGAAGTAGGTCACCTCGCCGACCTCGTCCTCGACGCCGAACACCCACGCGCCGGACGGCGTCGCCCGCACATCGATGACGGTGCCGCGGGCGCGCGTCGTGACGACGTCGTCGCCCGGCGCGAATGCAGTGGTGCTCATGGATATGAAGCTACGGCGCGAGCGCGTCGGTCGCCTCCCCTCACAGGGGGAGATCGTGCGTGTCTTTCGTCGTCCGTGCGGGGGCGAGCAAGGCCTCCGCGGCGTCGAGCGCGGCGCCCGCGCCGGGACCATCCGCCTCGAGCACGACCGGATCGCCCGCCGAGAGGGCGAGGTCCATCACGGCGAGCACACTAGAGGCGTCGACCACGTCCGCTCCGACGCGGATCCGCAGCCCGCCTGGCACGCCCTGCGCCAGGCGCGCCAGCTCGGCCGCCGGGCGCGCATGCAGGCCCGTCGCCACGCCGATCACGACCCTCCGCTGGCTCATGCCGCCCAACCTACCGGCGCGGAACCCTCGAGGGGCCCCTCACCTGCGTGACGGCGATGTGACGGCGTGTGACGGCGCGCGTGACACGGGATGCGGCGCCTTCGTACCGTGGGGGCATGAGCAACAGGGCGACGCAGGAAGTGCTGCCGGTGCAGCGCGCCGTGGCCTCGGCATGGCCGAGCGCGTGGATCGACGCGCTCGTCATGTGCTCGGACGCATCCGGCATCGCGCTCGCCACCCTCGCGGGCGACGATCTCGCGGTCGACGCGATCGTGAGCCTGGCGCCGGGGGAGCCGGTGGCCTTCCACCCGGTCGCCGAGGTGCTCGCGGTCGGCGGCACGCTCGTGCGCGCTCGCCGCCGCTGACGCGAGCCCCCGCCTGACGCGACGGGTCAGGCCATGGACATCGCATCCAGGGTCTTGCGGCACGTCTCGACCATGGCCTCGCACGCCATGGCGCACACCCGGCAGTGCTCGCTCATCTCGGCGTGCGAGCGGCACTCGGCCGCACACGCCTCGGCCATCGTGAGGCACGCGGTCATCATGGCGCGCATCACGCCGGGCTCGTAGCCCATCGGTCGCATCATCATCCGCATGTTCGCGGTCGCGACGTCGGCCATGTTCGCGCACATCGCCGCGCAGCGGGCCATGCCCTCCATCTGCTCGGACGCGTCGGCGTCGGCGCACATGGTCGCGGCCATGCCCACCGCCGAGCACGCCTCGATGCAGTCCTGCATCATCGCCATGTCCATCCCGCTGGTCGACGCCTTCGGCATGGCCTGCATCATGTCCATCATCATGCTCATCTGCACTGTCCTCTCATGCGGGCGCCTGAGGCGCTGTCCTGTGGGTGTGCGGGCATGGTACGTCGCCGGCCGGATGCGCGGGAAGGGGGATGACCGCATCCCCCTTCCCGTGTCAGCCCCTTCCGACGCGGGTCAGGACATGCCGTCGAGCAGGGTCCGCACCGCCGCCTCCAGCGACACCAGACGTGCCGCGGAGTCCTCGGGGGAGTCTCCGCGCACGTCGAGGTACACCTTGAGCTTGGGCTCGGTGCCGCTGGGGCGGAAGATGATGCGCGACCCGTCGTCGAGCGCGTAGCGCAGCACATCCCCACCGAGGCGGGCGGGATCCTGCAGCAGGTCGTCGGCGCGCGCGACCGCGTGCTCGCCGAAGGACGCGGGCGGATCCGCTCGCAGGGCGGCCATGATCCGGCCGATGACCGACAGATCGTCGACCCGCACCGACACCTGGCCGCTCGCGTAGAAGCCGATCTCGCCTGTGAGCTCATCGAGCAGATCGGCGATCGTCGCGCCCCGTCCGCGCGCCTCCCCGGCCAGCTCCAGCAAGGCGATGGCGGCCGAGATGCCGTCCTTGTCGCGCACGGTATCGGGGTTGACGAGGTAGCCGAGGGCCTCCTCGAAGCCGAACACCAGCCCGGGCGCGCGCGAGATCCACTTGAAGCCCGTGAGGGTCTCGTGGAAGTCGAGCCCGTGTCGCTCGGCGATCGCGCCGAGCCCGGGCGAGGACACCAGTGAGCACGCCAGCGAGGCGCCCGGGGTTCCGGCGGCGGCGCGCGCGGCGCGGCGACCGAGCAGCAGGCCCACCTCATTGCCGGTGAGGCGCCGCCAGCCGCCCTCGCCCGTGCCCTCCGCGACCGGGATCGCGACCGCGAGGCGATCGGCATCCGGATCGTGCGCGATCACGAACTCGGCGTCGGCCGCGCGGGCCGTGGCGAACGCGAGATCCATCGCCCCCGGTTCCTCGGGGTTGGGGAACGCCACGGTGGGGAACGTGCCGTCGGGCTCGATCTGCTCGGGCACGGCGGTGGGCGCGGGGTACCCGGCGGCCTCCAGCACGCGCGCGAAGGTCTCCCCGCCCACGCCGTGCATCGCGGTGTAAACCCAGCGGGTGCCCGCCGCGCCCTCGGGGGCGGGACCGACGGCGGCGGTCGCCGCCACGTACGCCTCGACGACCGCCTCGTCGGCGATCTCGTAGCCGCTCGAGCGGGGCAGGTCGGGCACGGAGAGCGTGTCGGCGACGCGCCGGATGCTGGCCGCGATCGCCGCGTCCGACGGCGCCACGATCTGCGACCCCGCGTCGCGCCCGCCGAGATACACCTTGTAGCCGTTGTCGTCCGGAGGGTTGTGGCTCGCCGTGACCATGACGCCCGCGTCAGCGTCGAGATGCCGCACCGCGAACGCGAGCACCGGCGTCGGCAGACGACGGGGGAGCAGGATGGCGCGCAGCCCCGCGCCCGCGAACAGCTCGGCAGAGTCGCGCGCGAACACGTCGGAGTTGCGGCGGCCGTCATAGCCGATCACGACCGTGGGCGTGCCCTCGGCATCGCGCTCGCGCAGGAACGCCGCGAAGCCGGCGGCCGCCTGCGCCACCAGCACCCGGTTCATCCGGTTGCTGCCCGCGCCCAGCCGGCCGCGCAGGCCGGCGGTGCCGAACTGCAGGCGGCCGTCGAAGCGGGCGGCCAGGTCGTCGGCCGCGTCGTCGTCGCCGGCCTCGCTGCGCCGGATCAGCTCGGCCAGCTCGGCGCGCGTCTCGTCGTCGGGGTCCTGGGCGAGCCAGGCGCGCGCCTGGTCGAGCAGCCCGGAGTCCACAGCGCTCACAGGCGCTCGATCACCTTCGCGAGCAGGCCCGAGATCACGGCCTCGGCCTGGCGGCCCGCGTCGATGACCTCCTGGTGGTCGAGCGGGGTGGGCGAGATGCCCGCCGCCAGGTTGGTCACGAGCGAGAACCCGAGCAGCTCCATGCCCGCCTGCCGGGCGGCGATCGCCTCCAGCGAGGTCGACATGCCGACCAGGTCGCCACCCAGGATGCCCGCCATGCGCACCTCGGCGGGGGTCTCGTACTGGGGGCCGGGGAACTGGCAGTACACGCCGCTGTCGAGCGACGGGTCGACCTCGAGCGCGATGTCGCGCAGCCGCTGGGCGTAGAGGTCGGTCATGTCGATGAACGTCGCGCCCTCGAGCGGCGAGCGGCCGGTGAGGTTGATGTGGTCGCTGATCAGCACCGGCTGCCCCGGCTTCCAGCCGGGCTTCACGCCACCTGCGCCGTTGGTCAGCACCATGATCTTCGCACCGGTCGCGGCGGCGGTGCGCACGCTGTGGACCACGCGGCGCACCCCGTGGCCCTCGAAAAGGTGGGTGCGGGCGCCGATCACGAGCACGTTCCTGCCGCCCGGCGTGCGCACCGACCGGATGGTGCCCACGTGGCCCTCGACGGCGGGCTTCGAGAAGCCGGTGATCTCGGTCGCCGGGATCGTGGCGACCGTCTCGCCGATGAGCTCGGCGGCCTTGCCCCATCCGCTTCCCAGCGTGACGGCGATGTCGTGACGGGCGACGCCCGACAGGCGCGCGATGTCGGCGGCGGCGGTCTGGGCGACCTCGAACGGGTCGGCGGGGGCGTCCAGCGGATGAGCATCGGTCATGGCACCAGAGTACTTTTCAAATGCTCCTCGCACGCCGTGCACAAGCCCCCTCTCGCGCGTTCGCTCCGGCGGGCGCCCGTGGGGAACAATGGGGGCATGGTCTTCGACTTCGAACGCAGGCAGCGGATCGCGATCCTGGGCGGCGGCCCGGGCGGCTACGAGGCGGCGCTCGCCGGGGCCCAGCTGGGGGCCGACGTCACGGTCGTCGAGCGGGCGGGCATCGGAGGCTCGGCGGTCATCACCGATGTCGTGCCGTCGAAGACGCTGATCGCCACGGCCGACGCGGCGCTGTCGGTGGCGGAGGCGGGCGATCTCGGCGTGCAGTTCTACGCCAAGGGTCAGAACGGGAAGCCGCTCAAGCCCGAGATCGCGATCAATCTGCTCGCGATCAACAAGCGCCTGCTCGCGCTGGCCGGGCAGCAGTCCGAGGACATGCGCAGCCGCCTGCTCGAGGCGGGCGTGCGCATCATCGCGGGGCACGGGCGCCTCGAGGGCGAGGACGCGGTGGTCGTGGCGACCGGTCCCGACGGCACCGACTTCGACCGCATCGAGGCCGACACGATCGTGATCTCCACCGGCGCCACGCCGCGCGAGCTGCCGGCCGCCCGTCCCGACGGCGACCGCATCCTGACCTGGAAGCAGCTCTACAACCTCACCGCCGTGCCCGAGCATCTCGTGGTCGTCGGCTCTGGTGTCACGGGAGCGGAGTTCGCGTCGGCGTACATGCACCTGGGCGCCAAGGTCACCCTCGTCTCGAGCCGCGAGCAGGTGCTGCCGGGTGAGGACGCCGACGCCGCCAAGGTGCTCGAGAAGGTCTTCCAGCGCGGCGGCATGACGCTGCTGTCGAAGGCCCGCGCCGACAAGGTCGAGAACACCGGCGACGGCGTGCGGGTGACGCTCGCCGACGGCCGCACGGTCGAGGGGTCCCACTGCCTCATGGCGGTCGGCGCCATCCCGAACACCAAGGGCATCGGCCTGGAGGAGGCCGGCGTGCAGATGACCGAGTCGGGGCACATCCGCGTCAACAAGGTCAGCCGCACCTCCGTGCCGAACATCTACGCGGCGGGCGACTGCACGACGCTGATGCCCCTGGCGTCCGTGGCGTCGATGCAGGGCCGCACCGCCGTGTTCCACGCCATGGGCGACACCGCGTTCCCGCTCGAGGAGCGCAAGATCGCGTCGAACATCTTCACCAACCCCGAGATCGCCACGGTGGGATGGACCGAGAAGCAGATCGACGAGCGCGTCGTCGACGGCGAGGTCTACTCGCTGCCGCTGTCGGCCAACCCGCGCGCCAAGATGATGGGCGTCAAGGACGGTTTCGTGAAGCTCTTCGCCCGCACAGGGTCGGGCACCGTGATCGGCGGCGTGATCGTCGGGCCGAAGGCGTCGGAGCTGATCTTCCCGCTCTCGCTGGCGGTCGAGCGCCGCCTCACGGTCGACCAGCTCGCCCGCGCCTTCGCCGCCTACCCGTCGCTGACCGGGTCGATCACCGACGTCGCGCGGGCGATGCACCACGTCGCCAGCTGACCACAGGACGAGCGAAGGGCCCGGATCCGATCGGATCCGGGCCCTTCGCTGTCGCCGCTCGGGTCAGCTGATCTGCAGCAGCTGGTGACCCGCGGGCACCGTGGTGCCCGGCGTCGCGTCGATCGAGCGGACGATGCCGTCCTTGTGCGCCTGCAGCGGCTGCTCCATCTTCATGGCCTCGAGCACGACGACGAGGTCGCCCTTGACGACCGACTGCCCCTCCTCGACCGCGACCTTGACGACCGTGGCCTGCATCGGCGACTTCAGAGCGTCGCCCGACGCGCCGCTCGACACGGACGTCGCGGCGTGGCTGCGGCGCGAGGGCGGCACGATCGCGGGGCGTCCCTGCGTGCCCGGCGCCTGCGCGATGCGGTCGGGCAGGCTCACCTCGAGGCGCTTGCCCGCGACCTCCACGACGACCGTGTGGCGGCTCTCTGCGGGCTTCGGGGCCTCGAGCTCGCCGTCCCACGCGGGGATGTCGTTCACGAACTCGGTCTCGATCCAGCGGGTGTAGACGCCGAACTCGCCGTCCTCGGCCGTGAAGGCCGGGTCGCGCACGACCTTGCGGTGGAACGGCAGGACGGTCGGCAGACCCGCCACCTCGAACTCCTCGAGCGCGCGACGCGAGCGCTCGAGCGCCTCGGCGCGATCGCGGCCCGTCACGATGATCTTCGCCAGCAGCGAGTCGAACGCGCCGCCCACGACGTCGCCGGCGGTGACGCCCGAGTCGAGGCGCACGCCGGGCCCCCCGAACGTCTTGAAGACGTGGATGGGGCCGGGCTGCGGCAGGAATCCGCGCCCCGGGTCCTCGCCGTTGATGCGGAACTCGATCGAGTGGCCCACCGGGGCGGGGTCGTCGTAGTCGATCGTGCCGCCCGCGGCGATGCGGAACTGCTCGCGCACCAGGTCGATGCCCGTGACCTCCTCGGAGACCGGATGCTCGACCTGCAGCCGGGTGTTGACCTCGAGGAACGAGATCGTGCCGTCGGCGCCGATCAGGAACTCGCACGTGCCGGCCCCCGTATAGCCCACCTCGCGCAGGATGGCCTTGGAGGCCGCGTACAGCGTGGCGTTCTGCTCGTCGGTCAGGAACGGCGCGGGGGCCTCCTCGACGAGCTTCTGGTGACGGCGCTGCAGCGAGCAGTCGCGCGTGGAGATGACGACGACGTTGCCGTCGGCGTCGGCGAGGCACTGGGTCTCGACGTGGCGCGGCTTGTCGAGGTACTTCTCGACGAAGCACTCGCCGCGCCCGAACGCCGCGATCGCCTCGCGCGTGGCCGATTCGAACAGCTCGGGGATCTCGTCGAGCGTGCGCGCCACCTTGAGGCCGCGACCGCCGCCGCCGTACGCGGCCTTGATCGCGATCGGCAGTCCCACCTCGCGGGCGAATGCGACGACCTCGTCGGCCGTGTCGACCGGGCCCGGGGTCCCGGGAGCCAGGGGAGCGCCGACCTTCTCGGCCACGTGGCGCGCGGTGACCTTGTCGCCGAGCGCCTCGATCGCCTCGGGCGACGGGCCGATCCAGGTCAGGCCCGCGGCGATGACGGCGCGCGCGAAATCGGCGTTCTCGGCGAGGAAGCCGTACCCGGGGTGCACGGCGTCGGCACCCGAGCGGCGGGCGACCGAGAGGATCTTGTCGATCACGAGGTAGCTCTCGGCGCTCGTGGCGCCGTCGAGCGCATAGGCCTCGTCCGCCAGGCGAGCGTGCAGAGCGTCGCGGTCGGGGTCGGCGTAGACGGCGACGGACGAGATCCCCGAGTCTCGGGCCGCGCGGATGATGCGTACGGCGATCTCGCCGCGGTTCGCGATGAGCACCTTGGCGATGTCAGGCATGGATTCGAGCCTACCGACGGGGGCCGCGCGGGCTTTGCGGAGCCTCGACAAGAAAACCGCGAGAACGTGTCGGATGGTCTACGACGGCTCGTCGCTCCGGTGCCACAGGGTGGGCCACGCGACGCCGAGCTCGCGCACCAGTCGTCGCACGGTCGACAGCGACATGCCGACCACCGTGGAGGGGTCGCCGTCGACGCGCTCGATGAACGCGCCGCCGAGGCTGTCGACGGTGAACGCGCCCGCGACATGCAGCGGCTCGCCCGTGGCGACGTATGCCGCGATCTCGTCGTCGTCCATGTCCGCGGCGAACGTCACGGCGGCCTCGGCGACCGCGTGAGCCTCGCGCGGCTCGCCGTCGGCCGGAACCAGGAAGACGCTGTGCCCGGAGTGCAGCACGCCTGTGCGCCCCCGCATGCCCCGCCACCGCTCCGTGGCCGCCTCGGGGGTGTAGGGCTTGCCGTACACCGTGCCGTCGAGCTCGAACATCGAGTCGCCCCCGATCACGATGCCGGCGAATCCGGGCAGCTCCGCACGCACGCGGGCGGCGACATCCGCGGCCTTGCGGCGGGCGAGGAGCAGCACGTGGTCGTGCGGCGGCAGGATGCGATCCTCGCGCGCCTCGGTCTCGGCGATCACCGCCTCCTCGTCCACATCCGGCGCGAGGGTGAGCGGCTCGATTCCGGCCTGCCGCAGCAGCATCAGACGGGCGGGGGACGTCGAAGCGAGACACACCTGCATGTGGAAAGTATCCCCTGGTGTCGTCCGGGCCGGTCTGTCTCGCAAGATGCCCCTCGCGGCCGCGAAGCGTGCGAGAAGGGGAGCGGCCGCGGCGCGAGCGAGGAAGCAGAAGACGGAACAGGCGTCGGTCAGGTGCGCTCTGTCACGATGGACGGATGCAGAGCGGGGATGTCATCGATCTGGACGTGACCGGGGTCGCGCACGGCGGAGTGTTCGTGGCGCGCCATGAGGGGCGGGTCGTCTTCGTGCCGGACGCGCTGCCGGGCGAGCGCATCCGCGCCCGGGTCACCGAGGTGAAGAAGTCGTTCGCGCGCGCCGAGGCGCTCGAGGTGCTCGATGCGGCGTCCGATCGCCGCGCGCACGTCTGGTCGCAGGCCGACATCTCCGTGGCCCCCGAGCAGCGCCCCGGCGGTGCGGACTTCGGGTACATCGCCCTGCCCGCCCAGCGCGCGCTCAAGGCACGGGTGCTGCGCGAGGCGTTCGAGCGGTTCGCGGGCGGGCCGGTCGATGTGGACGTGCTCGGGCCGGAGGAGGTCCTCGGCGCGGATCACCCTGACGTGCGCGGCACGGTCGAGGGCACCGGCTACCGCACGCGCGTGAGCCTCCACGTCGATGCCGAGGGCCGCATCGGCCCCTTCGCCGCTCGCAGCCACACGGTCATCCCGGTCGCGTCACACCCGCTGGCGACCCCCGAGATCGAGGCCGTGGCGCTCGCGCTGCGCAGCGCGCCGGAGGGGCGCGTCGACCTCGTGCAGCCCGAGGACGGCGGGATGCGCACCATCCGCCGCCCCGCGAAGCCGCCGCGCGGCCGGGGGCGCCGGCCGCAGCCCCGCACGCCGCAGCCCGAGCCCGAGATCGTCACGCAGCGCGTGGGCGAGCGCGAGTTCCAGCTCGACGCGGGCGGCTTCTGGCAGGTGCACCGCGCCGCGGCGGCCACGCTGGACCGCGCGGTGCGCAACGCGCTCGGCGAGCTGTCGAGCGACGCCTGGCACCTCGACCTGTACGGCGGCGTCGGGCTGTTCGCCGCGGCGCTGGGAGACCTGGCAGGCCACGCGCGCCTCACGACCGTCGAGTCGGATGAGCGCGCCACCGCGCACGCCGAGCACAACCTCGCCGAGTTCGGGGCCGAGGCCGTCACCGCGCGCGTCGACCGCTTCCTCTCACGGCTGTCGCACCAGGCGAGCCTGTTCGACCGCGAGATGCTCACCCGGGGCGTCACCCTGCTCGACCCGCCGCGCTCGGGCGCCGGTCGCGAGGTGGTCGAGGGCATCGGCGATCTCGGCCCGTCGCGCGTGGTCTACGTGGCCTGCGACCCGGTCGCGCTCGCCCGCGATGTGGGCTACTTCCGCGGCGTGGGATACGACCTGCAGGGGGTCTCGGCGTTCGATCTGTTCCCGAACTCCCACCACGTGGAAGCAGTCGCGGTTCTCGTGCGCTGAGCGTCATCGGGGCCGCATATCATCGCTCCGTGAGACGACTTCTGGCAGCACCCCAGTTCTGGTACCGCTGCCTGATGGTCGTCGTCTCGATCTACGGCTTCCTGGTCGGATCGCATTCGGTCTCGTTCCTCACGACGGTCACCAACGCCATCCTGCTCGGCTATCTCGTGGTCGGTCTGTGGACGATGTGGACCCGGCGCACGCCGGATCTGCCCGCCCCGCGGCTGCGGGGGGCGATCGTGACCTGGATGGTGTTCGTCGCCGTGATCGCGCACACCGTGCTGACCGACGGCATGAACCCCTTCGAGGCGGCCTTCGACCCCGATCCGGCGCTCGCGCTGCCGGGGACCGCCCTGCTGATCGCCCACTACGTGCTCCCGGCCGCGATCCTGCTCGACTGGATCGCGTTCGGCCCGCGCGGCCGGACGGCCTGGATCGACGTCGTGTGGTGGCCGCTGTTCCCGCTCGCCTACGGCGTGCTGACGATCCTGCGGGCGATCTGGTTCCCCGAGGTGGTCAATCGCATCCCGTATCCGTTCATGGAACCGGGCGACGACGGCTGGATGGGCGTCATCGTGTCGCTGCTGCCGATGATCGCGCTCGTCGGGGGGATCGCAGCGCTCGTGATCGGGTGGGACCGGGCGCTCGCGCGGCTGGCCGTGAGCGGCCTGCCCTCGGCCCGGAACGCGATGCGGGTGCCCGATAGGCTCTCCTCATGACGCGCGTAGCCCTGATCGACGACCACGAATCCGTGCGACTGGGGCTCGTCGCCGCACTCGATCGCGAGGGCGAGGAGGTGATCTTCGCGGGCGCAAGCGTGGCGGAGTACCGCGCATGGCGGCGCATGAGCCAGGCGGCACCGGCCGACGTCGTGCTGCTCGACCTGACGCTCGGCGACGGCACGACCGTCACCGAGAACGTCACGAGCCTCGCGGGGGAGTCGGCCGTGATCATCCACTCGGTGGCCGACCGTCCGGCCGCGGTGCGCGAGGCGCTCGCGGCGGGCGCGATCGGCGTGGTGAGCAAGGCCTCGCCGCTCGACGACGTGCTCGGGGCCGTGCGCACCGCGGCCCGCGGGGAGCCCCTCAACAATGTCGAGTGGGCGAGCGCGGTGGAAGGCGACCGCGAGTTCGCCGATGCGCAGCTGTCGGCGCGCGAGCGGGAGGTGCTGCGCCTGTACGCCGCGGGACTGCCGCTCAAGGTCGTGGCCGACCGGCTGGGCGTGGCGTACTCGACCGCCAAGGAGAACATCACGCGCGTTCGCATGAAGTACATCGAGGTGGGGCGCCCGGCGCCCACGAAGGTCGACCTCCTGCGGCGCGCGATGGAGGACGGCATCGTCGACGGGTCCGCCGAGGAGTGACCGGATGAGTGCCCAGGCCGCCATCGACGCCGCCTGGGGGACGTTGCCGCCGGCGGGACGCACCGTCGAGACCGCCGGCAGCTATACGTCCAAGCGCATGGAGCGCATCATCCAGATCGTCTGCGCGGTCGGATGCTTCGCCATCGGCGGCCAGGCGTTCCTGGTCTCGTGGGGCCTTCGCGACGCGGGCGCGGCGCATGCGGCGCTCCACGCCGTGGTGTTCCTGTCGCTCGCGGTTCTGGCGGTGCTGGGACTCGTGGGCTGGGGCGTGCGGGTCGCCGGGGCGACCTTCGCGTGCGTATACCCGCTGGCCCTGCTGGTGTGGCCGTTCGTGACCGCGGGCACGGCGCCCGACCCGTCGGCGCAGCCGTGGATGTTCTATCTGATCAATCTCGCGACCGTCGGCGCGATGCTGTCCTTCCCGCTGGGGTGGCAGTTCGGCTGGGCCATCGGCATGTCGGTGCTCTACGCGATCGTGCGTCTCGTGCGCGGCTCGTTCCAGCCGGAGTTCTGGGTGGGCATCGGGTACGACGTGTCGGTCGCGCTCATCCAGGGGCTCGTGTTCGTCACCGTGGCATGGGTGCTGCGGAGTTTGGCGAGCGGAGTGGATGCCGCTCGTGCGCAGGCCGTGCTCTCCTACGCCCGCGCGGCGTCGGCCGATGCCGGCGAGCAGGAGCGGGTGGCCGTCGCTGCGCTCATGCACGACAGCGTGCTGGCCGCGCTCATCGCCGCCGAGCGGGCGCAGTCGCCGCGCGAGCACCAGCTCGCCGTCTCGATGGCGCGTGAGGCGCTGACCCGCCTCGCGAACGCCGAGTCGGACGACCCCGAGGGCAGCGACGAGCCGGTGCCACCCGGATGGATCGCCGAGGGCATCGAGCGCTCCGCTCACGAGCTCGGGGTGCCCCTCGCGGTATCGCGTGCCGACGCCGACGGCGACGACCGTGAGGGCGTGATGGTGCCGGGACGCGTGGCGCGCGCGCTCGTGCTCGCGGCGACGCAGGCGATCGCGAACGCGGTCCAGCACGCCGACGGTGCCGGCCTGGCGGTGTCGGTGATGCGTGAGGGCGAAGGCGTCCGAGTCGAGGTGTCCGACACCGGCCCCGGTGTGGATGTCGCCGCCATTCCCTCCGATCGGCTCGGCATCCGGGCGTCGATCTTCGCCCGCATCGCCGCCGTCGGGGGCGAGGCGACCATCTCCTCGGGCGGACACGGCACGACGGTCGCGCTGACGTGGCCGGGGGAGGGTCAGGCATGAGAAGCGTCCGCGGCGTTCTCGACACGATCGCCCTCGCACTGACGGCGTACTACGCCGTGCGCGGGCTCGTGCGCCCCGAGGGCGCCGGGAACCTGCTCTTCCCGGCCATCGCGGTCGGGCTCTATCTCGTGCTGACGCTGCTGGCCCTGTACATCGAGAAGCCGGGTTCCGACTCCGCCGCGGCCGGCTCCGGGCCGCCGCGCGATCGCGCCGGCACGGTTCTGCCGCGCTGGGCCGCACTCGTGGTGCTCGTGGGCGTCGCGGTGATCCCCGTGTTCGTCGCGGCGTACACGCCGCCGGCCGAGCGCACCGCTTCGCACGCGACGTGGTATCTGGGCGCGGTCGGCGCCGTGCTCACCATCATGTGCGTGCGGCACCGTCCGATCTCGGCGTGGATCGGCATCGCGATCCTGGGCATCGAGTCATCCTGGGCCATCGGCGTGCTGCCGACGATGTCGCTCGGCTTCGTCGGCTCGGCTCTGTGGGTCGCGATCGCGCAGCTGCTCATGGTGTTCACGGATCGTGCCTATCGCGACACGGCTCGTCTGGCGGCGCTGCAGCAGGCCACGTCGGCATGGCAGGCCAGCCAGGCCGTGCGGCGCCTCGAGAGGCGCCGACGCGTGCAGTACGCCCTGGCCGTGGCCGGTCCGACGCTCTCACGGGTGATCGCATCGGGCGGCGTGCTCACGGATGAGGAGCGCACGACCGCTCGGCTGGCCGAAGGCCGGCTGCGTGACGAGCTGCGCGGAGCGCGCCTGCTCGACGACGACGTGCGAGACGCCATCGCCGCCGCACGACTGCGCGGGGCGACGGTCACGGTGTTCGACGAGGGAGGCCTCGACGACGTCTCGCCCGAGGGGCTCGACGAGGTGCGGCGAGAGCTCGCCCAGACGCTGTGGCACACCGACGCGCCGCGCATCATCATCCGCTCGGCCCCGGACCCGGATGTCGCGATCACGATCGTGGGGCGCTCAGCCGGCGGCGAGGGCCTCACGGACGAGGACGACCTGCAGCTGTGGCGCGAGATCCCGCGCCCCCGCGCCTCGGAGTGAGCGGACCTCGGCGGGTGATTCGCCGGCGACCGTGCCTCGGCCGGGGCCACGCGGCACAAAGAAGGGTGGGGGTGGCGATGCCACCCCCACCGGGTGCGGAACGGTTACCCGAAAACCGTCCGCGAAGGGCCGAGAACTCATCCACCTACCCTGGAGCGGATGGTCGGCCAACGCTAAGCGTTTCCGTCTCAAGTATCCGGTCTGGACAACTCGGCCGTCTGTAGGTACTTTGGGGGACATTTATGCGGCGTCGGAGCGCACGCGTCGCCCCGCGGTTCAGCCCGTGAACCGGCCCCAGGGAACGTCCCGTCGCAGCGGCTTGCGCAGTCGTCGCTGCGTCTGCTGCCACGCCGAGGGTCGCGGCTCCTCGGCGACGGCCTCCTCGCTCTCGCGCGTGTACTCCTCGCCCACCACGGCCAGCAGCGCGGCGAGCTCCTCCTCGGTCGGCGCGCCGCGCACGACCTCCACGCGGGGCGCGGGGCGGGCGCCGTCGGCGGCCGCCATCCCGTCCGGCGTCACAGGGGGATGTTCCCGTGCTTCTTGGGCGGCAGCTCGGCACGCTTGCCACGCAGGGCGCGCAGCGCCTTGGCGAGCGCCACGCGCGTCGCGGACGGCTCGATGATGCCGTCGAGCTCGCCGCGCTCAGCCGCCAGGAAGGGGGACGCCACGTTGTACGTGTACTCGTTGGCGAGCCGCGTGCGCACGGCGGCGACGTCCTCGCCCGCCTCTTCGGCCCGCTTGAGCTCGCCCCGGTACAGGATGTTGACGGCGCCCTGGCCGCCCATCACCGCGATCTCGGCGGTCGGCCAGGCCAGGTTGACGTCGGCGCCCAGCTGCTTGGAGCCCATCACGATGTAGGCGCCGCCGTATGCCTTGCGCAGGATGACGGTGACAAGCGGCACGGTCGCCTCGGCGTACGCGTAGAGCAGCTTCGCGCCGCGGCGGATGACGCCCGTCCACTCCTGATCGGTGCCGGGCAGGTACCCGGGAACGTCCACGAGCGTGACGATCGGCACCGAGAAGGCGTCGCAGAACCGCACGAAGCGCGCCGCCTTCTCGCCGGCCTCGATGTTGAGCGTGCCGGCCATCTGCGACGGCTGGTTCGCGATGATGCCGACCGTGCGGCCCTCGATGCGACCGAAGCCGATCACGATGTTGGGGGCGAACAGCGGCTGCACCTCGAGGAAGTCGCCGCGGTCGACCAGGTGCGCGATGACCTCGTGGATGTCATAGGGCTGGTTCGGGGAGTCGGGGATGATGGCGTCGAGCGCGCGATCGGGATCGGTCGTCTCGAACTCGAAGTCGGTCTCGTAGACCGGCAGCTCGGCCATGTTGTTGTCGGGCAGGAAGCCGAGCATCGTGCGCGCGTAGTCGATCGCGTCGTCCTCGTCCTCGGCGAGGTAGTGCGCGACGCCCGAGCGGGTGTTGTGCGTGTATGCGCCGCCGAGCTCCTCCATGCCGACGTCCTCGCCCGTGACGGTCTTGATGACGTCGGGGCCGGTGACGAACATCTGGCTCGTCTTGTCGACCATGATCACGAAGTCCGTGAGGGCGGGGGAGTACACCGCGCCACCGGCGGCGGGGCCCATGATGATCGAGATCTGCGGGATGACACCGGATGCGGCGGTGTTCAGGCGGAAGATCTCGCCGTACTTGCCGAGCGCGACCACGCCCTCCTGGATGCGGGCGCCGCCCGAGTCGAGGATGCCGATGATGGGCATGCCGCCGCGCAGCGCGAACTCCATGACCTTGACGATCTTGTCGCCCGCCACCTCGCCCAGCGAGCCGCCGAACGTCGTGAAGTCCTGCGCGTAGACGGCGACGGTGCGGCCGTGGATCGTGCCGACGCCCGTGATGACCGAGTCGCCGTACGGGCGCGACTTGTCCATGCCGAACGCCGTGGTGCGGTGGCGCGCGTACTCGTCGAGCTCGACGAAGCTGCCCGGGTCGACGAGCAGCTCGATGCGCTCGCGTGCGGTCAGCTTGCCCTTGGCGTGCTGCTTCTCGCGCGCCCTCTCCTCCGACTCGACGACGGCCTCGGCGTAGCGGGCGCGCAGGTCGGCGATCTTGCCGGCCGTGGTCGAGACGTCGATGGGCGCGTCGGTCGAGGACTCTGCGGGTTCGGTCACGCGTTCCACCCTACTGACGGCATCCGTCGCGGCCTTGGCGGGCAGGCACAATCACCGGGCGAAAGCTGTGTCGTGTGTCGCCAGTGGGCACGACGGCGTCCTCGTCCTGCGCACCGTCGATGGGGTCCACTGTCGGGTGGCGGCGGCGGGTGGCGGCATAGGGTGGCGAGGTGGAGTTCGAGCGAGCGCGTCGCGCGGCCGGGGGATGGACGCAGGTCGAGGCGACCGGCTCGACGAACGCGGATCTGGTCGCGGCCGCCCGGACCGACCCGGGCCTGCCGCACCTCACCGTGCTGCTGACGCGCGATCAGCGCGCGGGGCGCGGGCGGCTTGATCGCGTGTGGCGGGCGCCCGCGGGGGCGGCGCTCGCGGTGTCGGTGCTGGTGCGCGTGCCGGAGGTGCCGCTCGCCGCGCGGGGCTGGATCCCGCTGGTCGCGGGAGCGGCCATGGCGCGGGCCGTGTCGGCGCAGCTGGACGCGCACGAGGTCGGGGTGAAATGGCCGAACGACGTGCTCGTCGACGGACGCAAGATCTGCGGCATCCTCGCGGAGGGCACCCTCGACCCGGGAGCCGTGGTGATCGGTTCGGGAGTGAACACGTCCATGCGCACGGAGGATCTGCCCGTGCCGACCGCGACGTCGTTCGCGGCGCTCGGCGCCGCGTGCGACGAGGATGCGCTGCTCGCGGACTATCTCGGCGAGCTCGACCGGCTGCTCGCCGCGCTCGGCGCGGGGCGAACGGCGCAGGTGCGCGACGCGGTGCGACGGCGGTGCCTGACGCTCGGGCGGGAGGTGACCGTGTCCTTGCCGGATGGCTCGTCGCTGCGCGGCCTCGCGAGCGACCTCGACGCGGAGGGGCGGCTGATGGTGGCCGGACGCGGGGTGTCGGCGGGCGACGTCGTGCACGTGCGCTGAGCACGGGACTCCGCCGGAGGCCGTGCTCGAGCCCATGGCCGGCGGCGCGTGTGTCGCAGGGGACGTGTCGGCGGCCACGGGCACAATGGAGGCGTGAGCCTTCCGACCCCCGCTGCGCGACCGGCGACGCCGCCCCCGGGCACCAAGCCGCCCGAGCTGCTGATCGCGTCGCTGCGCGGGCACGCGGGGCACCTGTTCTGGTCGGCGCTGCTGCTGATCGGGGTCGCGGGCGCGGTCGGCTTCCTCTTCGGCAACCTCACGCCGCCGTTCGAGGACTGGATGCTGCTGGTGGGCGCGGCGCTGCTCGTGCTGCTCGGGGCGGTGCTGCCGTTCCTCACGTGGCTGTCGCGCACGTACACCATCACGACACGTCGCGTGATCGCGCGCCGCGGCCTGCTCTCGCGATCGCGCACCGAGCTGTCACACGCGCGCGGCTACACGGTGGCCACGCGTCGCAGCGTGCTGCAGCGCATGCGGGGCACCGGCACGCTCACGCTGTCGGACGGGGTGGACGGGCACATCGAGCTCAGGGACGTGCCGGGCGCCGCGCTCGTGGGCGAGGTGCTCGCCGACCAGGTCGAGGTCAACCAGATCCTCGCGCACCGCGATTCGCAGGGGCTCGCCTTCGGGAGCTGATCCTCCGGCGACCGCGGCTTCGTCGCGCACCTCGGGATGAGCGAAGATGGATCGGGCCGCACATGCGCGGCACGGCGAAGCGGAGGTGCCATGGGAATGCGGGTCGGCGTGATCGGCGGGGGACAGCTCGCGCGGATGATGATCGCCCCGGCGGTCGAGCTGGGCGTCGAGGTGCGCGTCCTCGCGGAGAGCGAGGGCATGGCCGCGTCGCTCGCGGCCACCGCGGTCGGCGACTATCGGGACGTCGACACGGTACGGGCGTTCGCCCGCGAGGTCGACGTGATCACGTTCGACCATGAGCACGTGCCGCAGCCCGTGCTGCGAGCGCTCGTCGAGGCGGGCGTCGCGGTGCATCCGGGCCCGGACGCGCTGCAGTACGCCCAGGACAAGCTCGTCATGCGCCGCCGTCTCGCCGAGCTCGGAGCGCCGCAGCCCGACTGGGCCGCCGTCGAGGGCGAGGACGAGCTTCGGGCGTTCCTGGACGATCACGGCGGCCGCGCCGTGGTGAAGACGCCGCGTGGCGGCTACGACGGCAAGGGCGTGCGCGTCGTGTCCGATGCGGCGGAGGCCGCCGACTGGTTCGAGAGCTGGGACGGCCCGCTGCTGGTCGAGGAGCTCGTGCCGTTCACGCGCGAGCTCGCCCAGCAGGTCGCGCGTCGCGCGAGCGGCGAGGTCGTCGCCTATCCCGTGGCCGAGACCGTGCAGCGCGACGGCGTCTGCGCCGAGGTCATCGCGCCCGCACCCCGGGCGAGCGAGAGGCTCATGGAGGTCGCGGCGCAGCTGGGTGTGACGATCGCCGAAGGGCTGGGCGTCACCGGCATGCTGGCGGTGGAGCTGTTCGAGACGGCGGATGAGCGCATCCTGGTCAACGAGCTGGCGATGCGTCCGCACAACAGCGGCCATTGGACCCAGGACGGCGCCGTCACGAGCCAGTTCGAGCAGCACCTGCGTGCGGTGCTCGACCTGCCGCTGGGCGCCACCGACCCGCTGTGCGACTGGGCCGTCATGGTGAACATCCTCGGCGGACCCGTCGACGCGGGCCTCACGGACCGGTTCGCCGCGGCCATGTCCGAGCACCCCACTGCGAAGATCCACACGTACGGCAAGGAGCCGCGGCCCGGCCGCAAGGTCGGCCACGTCAACACCGTGGGCGACGACCTCGAGGACGCGGTGTACGAGGCTCGTGCCGCGGCCGGTTTCTTCGCGTAGGGGCGTTCTGCCCGCGCGGGGAGGGGGCGGATCTGCGCGGGTTCCCGGGTCGCATCCGGGAAACCTCAGGCTGGCGGCCTAGCCTGGTGGGCGTGCTGCACTCGACCGATGCCCTCGATTCCGCCGCGCCGCTGATCGGCGTCGTGATGGGTTCCGACTCCGACTGGCGGGTGATGGTCGACGCCTCGGCCGCCCTGACCGAGTTCGGGATCGCCCACGAGGTCGAGGTCGTCTCGGCGCACCGCACGCCCGACAAGCTCATGCGCTATGCGCGGGAGGCGCGGGGTCGCGGGCTGCGCGCGATCATCGCGGGCGCCGGCGGGGCCGCGCACCTGCCCGGCATGCTCGCCTCCATGACGCCGCTGCCGGTGATCGGCGTGCCGGTGCAGCTGAAGACCCTCGACGGTCTCGACTCGCTGCTCTCGATCGTGCAGATGCCCGCCGGCATCCCCGTGGCGACCGTGTCGATCAACGGCGCGCGCAACGCCGGGCTGCTCGCGGCCCGCATCCTGGGCGCCGCCGACCCGGGCGTCGCCGACCGGATCGAGGAGTACGCGCGCGACCTCGAGCGCCAGGTCGAGGAGAAGAACCGCCGGCTCAAGGACTCGCTGTGAACCGCCGCGCGACCGTGAGCCCCGCGAGGGGACCGGTGGCGTGACGGCAGCCGATGTGCGGGCGGCTCGGAGTGCCCGCGACCCGCAGCCGCGGCGCGCGCTGATCGAGCAGCGGCCGCTGCGTCATCCCGACGGCTCGCCCGCCATGATGACGCGTCGGGCGTGGTGGCTCGTGATCATCGGATGGCTCATCCCGGGATCGGCCCAGGTGCTCGCCGGCGACCGACGTCTCGGACGCTTCGGCCTGCGCGCGACGCTCGCCGCCTGGATCATCGCCATCCTGCTCGGCCTCGGGCTCGTGCTGTGGCGGCAGGGCGTCACATCGGCGATGTTCGCGCCGGTGATCGGGCCCATCCTGCTCACGATCGCGCAGGTGCTCGCCGCGGCGTACGGCCTGCTGTGGATCGTGCTCGGTATCGACACGCTGCGGCTCACGCGGCTGGTGAAGACCCGCACCCCTGCGCGTTACGGGATCGCGGTGCTCTCCGTGCTGCTGCTCGTGGTCTCCGGGGGATCCGCGGCGTACGCGGCGGGCTCGATCGGCACGGCGCGCGACACGCTGGGGTCGATCTTCGGCCAGAGCGGACCGAGCATGCCGCCCAGCGACGGCTACTACAACATCCTGCTGCTCGGGGCCGACAGCGGCGAGGGCCGGGACTCCATGCGCTTCGACAGCATCTCGGTGGTCTCGATCAACGCCTCCACAGGGGCGACGACGATCACGGGCATCCCGCGCGACATGCCGCACTTCCCCTTCAGCCCCGGTCCGATGCAGGACCTGTACCCCGACGGCCACGAGGGTCACGCCGACCCGACGTGCGGCTGGGGCTCGGGCATCAACCAGCTGCGCACCGAGGTCGAGCTGTGCCGCGACGGAGCCGCCCTGTATCCCGACGCGGAGGCACGCGGCTCGTCGCCCGGCGTCGAGGCGACCAAGGACGCGGCCGAGGGCATCCTGGGGATCGAGATCCCGTATTACGTCTTCGTCGACATGCACGGCTTCGCCGCTCTGATCGACGCGCTGGGCGGGGTCGAGATCGAGGTCACCGAGCGCCTGCCCAAGGGTGGGGGCCCGGCCTGGGAGGGTCAGCCCGCCGAGGAGTGGGCGATCGGATGGATCGAGCCCGGCGTGCAGCGCATGGACGGCGACACCGCCCAGTGGTACGCCCGCTCGCGCTACACGACGAGCGACTGGGACCGCATGCAGCGCCAGCGCCAGCTGCAGCAGGCGATTCTCGCGCAGTTCACGCCGGCGACCGTGCTGACGCGGTTCCAGGATGTCGCCCGCGCCGGTACGGACCTGGTCGAGACGGATGTGCCGCAGTCGATGCTGTCGTACTTCGTGGAGCTGGGCCTCAAGGCGAAGGAGCAGCCGGTGACGCCCGTCGAGCTCGTGCCGCCGCTCGTGGATCCCGAGCAGCCGGACTACTCGGCGATCCGCGAGATGATCGCCGAGACGCTGCATCCCGCCACGCCGTCTGCGGAGCCGACGCAGTAGGCGTCCTCGGAGCCTGGCTGGATACGCTCGGCACATGACGGTCAGACTCCGCGTCGTGCTCGATCAGCTGGTGTCCGCCACGCATCCCGATCTCGCGCAGGCATCGCGCTGCCTCGCCGACGCACTCGTGGAGACCGCCCCGAACGGGTGCGAGGTGGAGGCGTTGGCGCCGGCGGGCGAACTGCCTCCGCTCGATGGGGTGCGCCAGGTGCGGCGGCTGCCCCTCGGCCGGCGCGAGACGGCGGCCGCCTGGCAGCTGGGCGTGGTCGCGGGCGTGGGCGGCGGGATGATCCACTCGCCGACGCTGATGGCGCCGCTCGTGCGGCACGATCGCGTCAACGATCACGACCAGACGGTCGTGACCCTGTGGGATCTGCGCGCCTGGGAGGCGCCGGACGAGCTGCCGCGTCCGGCCGCGATGTGGGAGCGTGCGATGCTGCGACGCGCCGTGCGGCACGCCGACGCGCTCATCGTGCCCACCCACGCCATGGCGCAGCGGCTGGAGGCGCACGCGAGGCTCGGCGAGCGGGTACGTGTGATCGCGGGCGCGCATCCGGACGGGTTCGCCGTGCCGAGCGATGCCGACGCTCGTCGCCGCGATCTGGGGCTCCCGGCGAGCTTCGTGGCTCTCGCGGGCGGTGTCGGGGCGTCGGACGGGCTCGCCGCAGGGCTGCGCGCCGCCGCGCCCACGGGACTCGACGTGGTGGTCGTGGACGTGCCGGAGGGGCAGAAGCCCGCGGTCGCGGAGCTCGCGGCGGCGTCGGGCGTGAGCGAGCAGCGCGTGCACGCGCGTTCGGGGCTGGATCGCGGCGATCGCGCCGCGATTCTGTCGGCGGCGGCGGTGTTCGTCGCGTCGTCGACGCGCGGCGCCTGGCCGTGGCGCGTCGTGGAGGCCATGGCTCTGGGGACCCCGGTGGTCGCGATCGACAGCGACGTGCACCGCGAGGTGGTGCTCGACGGCGGCCTGGTCGTCGCGGAGGCGGACCTCGAGGACGCCACCGTGGAGGCCGTGGGAGACGGAGCCGGCAGGCTGCGTGTGCTCGGGCGCGACCGCTCGCGCGCGTTCTCGTGGGCGGGCGCCGCCGAACGCGTGTGGCAGGTGCACGCCGACCTGTGACGCGCGGGGATCCCGGCGAGCGGTGGTCCCTGTGCCGTGGCAATTCACATCTGTCACACTGTTCACATGCGTGCCTTGTCCCGGATCCCGTCGACGGCGCCCGTTCGCCGTGCTGCTCGGCGTGCCGGGCGTATCGCCCTGACGCTCGCTGCGAGCGTGGCGCTGGTCGCCGGCGCGCTGCCGGCGCAGGCCATGACTCCCGAAGCGGCCGCGGCCGCGGTCGCGCCGACCCCCACGCCCACGCCGACCTCCGCGGAGTCGACGCCGGAGCCCGCGCCGGTTCAGGACGCGGCCGCGCAGCAGGAGCCCAGCCCCGACACGGAGTATGCAACGCCTCCGGTCGCGACCATCGAGCGCGAGGACCTGTCGGTGGTCGTGGACAGCACGCCGGTGCAGGAGGAGGACGCCGCGGGCGATGTCACGCCCGATGTCGCCGACCCCGGCAACGTGCCCTATCCCGCGTCCGGCGCCTCCTCCGGCACGGGCGACGGCGTCGCGGGCTCGCCGTTCGAGCTGGTGCGCCCCCGCGAGTCGATCGTGTCGGCGGCCGCCGTCGCGGGCTTCGCGCCCGGGAACATCATCAGCAACGCCGTGTTCAGCAACCGCTCGACGATGACACAGGCGCAGATCGCGAGCTTCATCGACGGCAAGGTCGCGAAGTGCCAGAGCGGCTACACCTGTCTCGAGAACTACGTCGAGACCACGCCCACGCGCGCCGGCGACGCCTATTGCGCCACGTACACCGGGGGCACGCGCGAGAGCGCCGCGCGCATCATCTACAAGGTCGCCCAGGCCTGCGGCGTCAATCCGCAGGTCCTGCTCGTGATGCTCCAGAAGGAGCAGGGGCTCGTGACCCACACGTGGCCGAGCGAGTGGCGCTTCACGATCGCGATGGGCATGGGCTGCCCCGACACCGCCGACTGCGACAAGACCTACTACGGGTTCTTCAACCAGGTCTTCGGCGCTGCCCGGCAGATGAACATCTACGCGAAGAGCGGCTACTTCACCCGCTACGCGCCGGGGGGCACGCGCAGCATCCTGTACAACCCGAAGAGCTCCTGCGGCTCGTCGGGCGTCTACGTGCAGAACCAGGCCACGGCCAACCTCTACACGTACACGCCCTACCAGCCGAACGCAGCGGCGCTCGCGGCCGGCTTCGGGACCGGCGACTCCTGCTCGGCGTACGGCAACCGCAACTTCTTCCTCTACTTCCAGACGTGGTTCGGCTCCACGGGCGGCGGCACGGCCGCGGTCACCCAGCCGCTGGTGAAGCTGGGCAGCGAGGTCTGGATCGTCACCGGCTCGCGCCGCTACCACCTCACGCCCGAGGCGTATCCCGAGTACAAGCGGGTCTTCGGCGCGCCGACCGTGGTCACCAGCGCCCAGCTCGGCACGTACACCGCCTCGGGCCGGGCCGACCGCTACGTGCGCAACACGTCGACCGGCGTCGTGGCCTTCCTGGACGGCGGGCAGACCCATCGCTTCCCGTCATGCGGCCTCGTGGGGCAGTGGGGCGGCAGCTGCGGCGCGGGGCTCGTGCAGCTGGAGCCCCGGGAGTTCACGCGCTTCGCCGCTGGCGCTGAGATGAGCGCGTTCGCACGGGTCGCCGGCAGCACACGCGTGCACCGCATCGAGGGCAGCACGCTCGTGCCGATGTTCGACGACGCCGCGATCCGCGCGTACAACGCCGGCAAGACCGCCTACGCCGCGACGATGCCGGATGCGGCTGCCGCGACCTACCAGCGCAGCACCCGCAACCGGTTCGCACCCGGCGAGTTCCTGCTCGTCGAAGGGCAGCCCGAGGTGTGGCTCGCGACGCCCAGCGGCGTGCTGTTCCACCTCCCCAGCTGGCAGGTGGCCGCCGATCTCGGAATGCCGCGAACCGTGACGTCGCGGACCCGCAGCGCCGACCTGAGCGGCTACGTCAAGCAGGGCACGCTCAGTCCGATGGTGACGTGCGCGGGGCGGTCGTACGTCGGCGCGGGCGGCACGCTGCACGCGAGCGCGGTCGGCACCGGGGGGCTGCCGGCGACGGGCCTCGACGGCGCGACCTGCGGCACGCTCGACCTGTCGGGGGCGTCGATGACGAAGGGCATCTTCCTGAAGGCCGCCGGCGCCTCCGCGGTGTACCGCGCCGAAAGCGGCGCGCTGCGCCACGTGCGCTCGCCCGCGCAGCTGGTGCAGTTCGGCGGCGGCGCGAAGCCGCTCATCCTGACCGTGCAGCCGCAGACCCTCGCGCAGTTCCGCATGGGGCAGCCGTACCACCCCGTGGTGCCTGGCCAGTTCCTGACGGCGGGTGGCCCCGAGGTGTACCTGCCCCTTCAGGAGAGCCGCGGCCTCCTGCACCTTCCCCACTGGTCCATGGCGGCCGAGTACGGGCTGCCCGGCAGCGTGGGCGTGCGCGCCGCCGCGTCCGAGGTGGGCTCGTGGGCCCGCGTCGGATCGCTCGGGTGGGTGGCGTCGTGCGGCGGCCGGAACTACTTCGCCGGCGGCGGCCGGCTGCACGAGCTCACGGGCGGCGTGCCGAGCGGGTTCCGATCCGTGGCGCTCGGCGCCGCGAACTGCGCGGCCCTGCGGCTCGACGGCGCGAAGATCCAGAAGGACGTCTTCGTGCAGGTGAACGGCCGTCCGGAGGTCTACCACCTCACCGGGGGAGTTCTGCGGCACGTGGCCAACCCGACGCAGCTCGCACAGCTCGGCGGCGGCCGCACTCCGACGATCGTCAAGATCACCCCGGCCGGTCTGGGGCAGCTGCGGATGGGAGCCCCGTACCGGGCGTGATGCGCTCGACGCGCTCGCGAGGCCCGCTCCCAGGCTCGCAGAAGCGGCTCGACTAGACTTCTGCGGGGCCCACGCCCCATCACCCGACCGTTCAGTGAGGCAGAATCTTGTCACTTGGCTCTCCCGTGGATCTGTCAGAGTATGACGTCCCCGGCCGCGGCAACGGCATCCTCGACGTATTCCGGTGGCGCTATCTGCTGTCGGTGCTGATCCGGAAGGGCACCGCGACGCGCTACCGCAACTCGGTGCTCGGCTGGGTCTGGTCGTATGTCAAGCCCGGCATGCAGTTCGTCATCTACTACTTCGTGATGGGCGTCATCCTGCAGTTCCACCGCGACGTGGAGAACTTCGCGGTCTACCTGTTCTCGGGCGTCGTGATCGTGAACCTCTTCAACGAGGCCTTCGGAAACGCGACCAGCTCGATCACCGACAACCGCGCGCTCGTGCGCAAGATTTACCTGCCGCGCGAGCTGTTCCCCGTCGCCGCGATCGTCGGTGCCTTCATCCACTTCCTGCCGCAGCTCGCGATCCTGCTGCTGGTGTGCATCCTGCTGGGCTGGGCGCCGTCTCTGCTCGCGCTGGCCGGAGTGCTCGGCGCCTTCCTGCTCGTGATGTTCTTCGCGCTGGGCCTGGGGCTGTTCTTCGCCGGGCTCAACGTGCGCTTCCGCGACGCGCAGAACTTCGTCGAGCTCATCCGCATGTTCTCGACCTGGACGTCGCCCGTGCTCTACACCTGGATGCTCGTCAAGGACGCGATGCCTGACTGGGCCTTCTTCGCCTACTCCGCGAATCCCCTCACGATCGCCGTCGAGCTGTTCCACGCCGGGTTCTGGGAGCCCACCACGTCTCTCGCGCACGGCAGCTCGATGATCCCGCACTTCGGCACGGCGCTGCTCGTGGCCCTCGCGTTCTGCCTCGTGCTGCTCATCGTGGGGCAGACGGTCTTCCGCCGCTTCGAACGCACCTTCGCTCAGGATCTGTGATGGCCGACACTCTCATTCAGCAAACCGCTCAGAAGCCGAGCATCATCATCGACGGCGTCTCGAAGCGGTTCCTCAAGCGCAACACGCACTCCTTCAAGGAGGCCTTCGTGTCCTGGATCAAGGGCAAGAAGGTGCGCGCCGACATGTTCACGGCGCTCGACGGCATCTCGTTCCAGGTGGGCGAGGGCGAGTCCGTGGCGATCATGGGCCTGAACGGCTCGGGCAAGTCGACCACGCTCAAGCTCGTCTCGGGCGTGCTCGAGCCGGACGAGGGACGCGTCTTCACGCGAGGCCGCGTCGCGGGGCTGATCGAGGTCGGCGCGGGATTCCACCCCGATCTGTCGGGGCGCGAGAACGTCTACCTGAACGCCGCCATCCTGGGCATGTCGAAGAAGGAGATCGACGAGCGCTTCGACGAGATCGTCGCGTTCTCCGAGATCGGCGAGCACATCGACCAGGAGGTCAAGCACTACTCGTCGGGCATGTTCATGCGCCTGGCGTTCTCGGTCGCCATCCACGTCGAGCTCGACGTGCTCCTCGTCGACGAGGTGCTCTCGGTGGGCGACGCGCCGTTCCGCGCGAAGTGCTCGGCGAAGATCAAGGAGCTCACCGAGCGGGGAGTGACGATGCTCGTGGTCAGCCACAGCGCCAACATGGTGAAGGAGCTGTGCACGCGGGGCATCGTCATCAAGAAGGGCAAGATCGTCTTCGACGGGCCGGTCGCGGACGCCGTAGAGCTGCTGCAGGCCAAGTGAGGACGGGCGCCGACGAATGCGAGTGACCGAAGAGTCGATCGAGCTCGACCCCTACGCGATCCGTGACGCGATCACGGCCGACGTGCGCTTCGACGGCCACCGCGTCTGGTCGGTGACCATCCCGTACGCCGAGGACGGCGTGATCTCGTTGCGGTGGCCGAAGGCCCTGCGTCCGTGGCTCGACGGCCGCACCCGGCTGAGCGTGCACGACTCGGCGACGGGGCGCGAGATCTCGTCGGCCGACGTCCAGTTCGGCACGGCGGGCACGCGCATCGAGGTGGTCGACGCGCGGGGGCGGTGGCTCGCGATGACCAAGTGGGATCGCCTGGGGCCCGTGCTCGAGGGGCGCGAGGACGACATGCGCGGGCGGCTGCTCGACAGCTCGAAGAAGCTCGTGGAGCTGCTGGAGGGCGCCGACTACCCGGTGTACATCGTCGGCGGCACGCTGCTCGGTGTGATCCGTGACGGCGGCATGATGCCGCACGACGACGACGTCGACCTGGCGTTCCTGTGCCGCGAGGACAACCCCGCCGACATCGGTCTGACGAGCTACCGGATGGAGCGCCTGCTGCGCGCCCACGGCTACACGGTGATCCGGCACAGCCTGGCGCACCTCGAGATCACCTTCTTCTCGGACGAGGGCGCTCCCGACTACTACGTGGACATCTTCACGGGCTTCTTCCGCGATGGCGAGTACTGCCAGCCGTTCGCCCTCAAGGGGCCCGAGGTCAGCCCCGAAGACCTGCTGCCGACCCGGCCCCGCCTCGTCGAGGGCGTGGAGCTCCCGGAGCCTGCCAACCCCGAGGCGTGGCTCGAATACGCGTACGGCCCGCGCTGGATGGTGCCGGACCCCACGTTCAAGTTCATCACGCCCCGAGCGACGCGGTGGCGCTTCGAATCGTGGTTCGGCGTGTACAACCGTGGCCGGGTCTACTGGGACAAGAGCTACATCGAGCAGGAGCGCTCGGAGGGCTTCGCCGACGCCACCGCGGCGATCGAGCGCTTCCTGCGCGATGTGCCGGAGGGCGCGCGCGTGCTCGACCTCGGGTGCGGCGACGGCCGGTGGGCTGTGGAGATCGCGCGCACGGGCCGGCGCGTCACGGGTGTCGACTACAGCCTCGAAGCGCTCAGGCTCGCCCGCGCGCACGACGTCGACGGGCTGGTCGACTTCCACCGCGTGAACATCAATGACCGCGCGGCGCTGTATGAGCTCGGGGCACGGATGCTGGCGACGGGCGAGGAGTGGTACGTGTTCGCACACCACTCGGTGCAGTCGCTGACGAAGGTGAATCGCGGCGGGCTGTACCGGTTCTTCGAGCTGGTGCTGCGCGGCCGCGGGTTCGCCGAGCTGATCGACGACACCGAGCTGAGCCCGTTCTACGAGCACGGCAAGCCGTCGACGTGGCACCTGCCGGTCGACTGGCTGCGGCGCGAGACCGCGGAGCGCCATCTCGACCTCGAGGTGGTGGCCCGCGGGATGCGGCGCGACAACGGTCGACGGCGGCCCACCGCGACGGTGCGGCTGCGCCGACGCCCGGGCAGTCTGGCGGCCGCCACCGCGGCGCGCGCACAGCGAGAGGAAGAAGAGAACTGATGAGAGAGCTTCTGCGCCGGCTGGCGCGCAAGATCGCCCCGACGGCCTACGGCAAGCTCGAGGCGCTCAACACCGCCACGCTGACCGGGGGTCGCATCGAGAGCGCCGAGGCCCAGCAGCTGCGCGCCGAGATCGACCAGCTGAGCCGGCAGATCCACGAGATGCGTCAGGACAATCGTCGCGTCGCGGAGCTGTACGACCTGATCTTCGACCGCCTGCGCGACGACAACCCGCTGCGCGGCGCCGACGACCGGCCCACGACGACGCAGGCCGACTGACGCTCGCACGTGAGAAGGCGGCGCGCTCCTGGAGGGAGCGCGCCGCCTTCTCTTTCGGAGGGTGCCCGATTCGGCTGAGGGCCCGCTGCCGGCTCAGTGCCCGATCAGGTGCTGGAGCCGTCCCGTGCGGGGCACGACCCGGCCATCGCCGACCGTGTAGGTGCCGGGGGCCCCGGGCACGAGCGCGGCGAGGCGGATGAGCGCCCGGTCGGTCGACGCAGCGACCTCGAGCTGAGCCCGGCCCTGCGAGATGCGGATGGTAGCGGGCACCTTCTTCCACGCCGAGCGCTCGGCGCGGCGACGGAGCACGCGGTCCGCAGCGCGGCGCACGGCACGCACCGCGCGCCATCCCACAGGGCTGACGTTGAGCCAGACGGTCGTGTCGAACGCCCCGTCCTGATGCGTGGGCAGGCCCGTCACCTCGATCTCGAGGCGCCCGTGGCGGTGCACCGCCGGTCCGGCGGGGCGCACCAGGTCGGTCAGAGGGCGCTCCGATTGGTCGAAGTCGATGACGAGCAGGTCGTTCGGCCGGGCGAATGCCGCGACGACGCCATCCTGATCGATGTGGATGGCGGGCGTGAGGCGGCTGCGGGTCATCCGCTGCTGCACCGTGCCGGCCAGCGTCGTGCGCCCGCTGACCTCCCACGTGCGGCGGGCCAGCGGCGCGCCGAACGCGGCCGTTCGCGGGTCGATGCGCGCCGTGGCACGCACGCCGAAGTCGACGCTCGCGCCGCCGGTGCGCAGCCATGACTCGCTTTCGGTGGGCACCATCCAGGTGATGCGCGTCTTCTTGTCGCGGATGCCGGCCTCCACGGTCGCGCCCGTGAGGTCGTCCGTGACGTCCAGCAGCTCGGGGTCGAACTCGCCGTCGTACTGCGGCGGCAGCGCCTTGACCACGCGATCGCCCTGGGCGCGCACCCGGTGCCGGCGGCCGGTGCTGTCGACCCAGCGCCCGTCGAGCTCGAGAACGAGCACGCCGTCCTCCCAGCGCATCGCTCGGGCGGTGGTCTCGCCCGGGATGTTCGGATCATCCACCGTGAGGCGCTCGAGGAGGTGCCGGTAGCCGCGCCGCAGCAGCTGCGCGCGCATGCGCAGCGTGCGGTTCAGGCAGCCGTCGAGCGACTCCGGCAGGTAGCGCTGCTGGAGCTCCTGCGCGCTCTCGAAGATGAGCTTCTTCTCGGACGCCGGGCGCCCGGCGTAGAGGTTGTTGAACGCGTCCATGACGCGCGACCGGTACTGGTGCTCCAGCAGCCGCAGGCGCTGCGCTTCGAGCCGGTCGTCGGCGAGGTCCGTCGTGATCGCCTCGAGCACCTCCTCGAGCCAGTACCACCACTCGCGCGATGAGCGCACGAACGTGGTCGACCCGCTGCCGGTGGTCGCGAACCAGTGGTAGAACGGCACGCTCGTGAGCGTGGCCACGACCTTCGCGTGCTTGGCGACCAGCACGTTGAAGAAGATGTCCTCCCACAGCACGCGGCCGCCCTCGCGGAACCGGATGCCGTGCTCGACGAGCAGCGCCCGCCGATACATCTTGTGCGGGTTGGTGGGGGAGAGCGCGAACTGCGTGGCGTCGTCGAGCACCTGCGGCGCGTCGGCGCGGTACGTGTCGATCGCCCACGCGGGGGTGTGCGTGCGCGCCTCCTTGCCGTTGAGCGCGTCGGCGCCCGCGGCCTTGGCGAACTCGTAGCCCGCGCGCAGCGCGTCGGGGTAGAGCTCGTCGTCGTGATCCATGTAGACCACGTACTCGCCCCGCGCGAGGTCCGTGCCGATGTTGCGGGGGCGGCAGGGCCATCCCGAGTTCTCGATGCGCTCGACGCGCATGTGCGGGCGCGTCTCGGCGAGCTTCAGCAGCCGCGCGTGCGTGTCGTCGGGCGAGCCGTCGTCGACGAAGATGACCTCCCACTCGTCGCGCGGGAGCGTCTGCGCGTCGAGCGACCGCATGAGGCGGTCGAGGCCCTTGCCGGAGCGGTAGGTCGCGACGACGACGCTGGCCTTGAGGGTGTCGGGGGCGGCGGTCACACGTCCTCCTCGCGCGCGATGCGGGCCTCGACGATCAGCTGGGCCGTCCCGAGGTCCTGCGGGGTGGTGATCTTGATGTTCTCGGGATCGCCCTGCAGGATGCGCGCGGGGGTGCCGGTGTACTCGTGCACGAGATCCGCGTCGTCGCTCACGCGCTGATACGCGTCCTCGGCGGCTCGGCGGTAGGCCTCCTCGAGCAGCGGGCGGTGGAAGCCCTGCGGCGTCTGACCCAGCCAGGAGTGCTGGCGATCGAGGGAACCCTCGATGAACCCGTCGTCGGTCACGAGCTTCACCTGCACGGTCGAGGGGGTGCCGAGCATCGCCGCGCCATGGGCGATCGCCGCGTCGATCACCTCCAGGATGCGCTGCTCGGTCACGAACGGGCGCACGCCGTCGTGCGTCACGACGATGTCGCCGGTGGTGGCCGCGAGGCCGTTGGTGGCGCTGATGTGGCGCTCCGCGCCGCCGTGCACGAGGGTGACCGGCAGCTGGGCCTCGTCGATCAGGATGCGCCGGTACACCTCTTCGTTCTCGGGGCTGATCGTCACGATCACCTCGTCGATCGCCGGCACGCACATCGCGCGCACCGTGCGCTCGAGCACGGTCACGCCGTCCAGCTCGACGAGCAGCTTGTTGCTGCCGAAGCGGGTGCCCTTGCCCGCGCAGGTCACGATGGCGGAGATGCGATGTCCGTCACGCACGGGCGTCTCCTTCCTCGCGCAGCGACGCCGCGAAGGCTCGCAGCCCCGCCAGCTCGTGCTGCAGGTCGTGCAGGTACGGTCCCGGCGCGTCGAACAGCGCCGCGTGTCGTGTGCGCATGTCGCGCGTGTACATCTGAGCGAACGGCGACTCGGGCTCGGCGGGAACCTGGTCGCGGATGTCGCGCCCGAAGACCTCCGCCGCGAGATCGGCGTTCGTGATGGGGGGCGTGGCGATGTTGAGCGCGTCGAGCCCGTTGTCCAGCGCGATTCCGATGTCGCTCCACAGGCGACGCACGTCATAGTGCTGGAACCGTGTCTGGGGCCGGATGTGCTCCACCCGGTAATCGTTGGCGAGGTCGTACACGACGCCCTTCTTCAGTCGCGCGCCGTACAGCTGGGGCAGACGGATGATCGTCGTGTCGATCGCGCCGGCCAGGCGGCGCTCCTGGTGCAGCCGATTGGCGCCGTACGGGGTCAGCCCGTCCTCCGACAGGGGCGTGGACTCGTCGGGCGTGGTCTCGCCCGGATACACGCAGACGGTGGAGATCAGCACCAGCTTGCGGATGCGGGCCGACAGGATGCGGTCCACGAGCTGGTCGATCTCGGCCCGGTCCTCCTCGCCGTGCGAGTTGATGCGGAACGAATCGGCACGGTTTCCCGCCGACACCACGAGGTCGTATTCGCGGCCCTCGATGTCGGCGATGTTCGAGCTGTTGTACAGGTCGTCGAACGGATGGGCGTCGAGGATGTTCGAGCCCACGAAGCCCGTGTATCCGATGAGAGCGGTCTTCGGTGAGTTCACCATCCATTCATCATCTCAGAGCCGACTGTGCGGGCCCTGCAACGACGTGGGTGCCGATCATCACGCGCGACGCGTCAGAAGCGTGCGCCGCAGGCGCCGCAGTCCGCGCCGCGCCAGCCCTCCGCGCGCGATCTCGTCGCGGGTCGCCGCGATCTCGCGGCGGATGCCGGCTTCGACCTCGACGAAGCGGCGGTCGATGAACTTCGTCAGATAGAGCACGAGCCCCATGCCGTGCTCGTCGACGTACTCGCGCAGTGCACGGTCTCGTACCAGCGCGTCGGTGCGGGCATGCGCGTCGCGCGCGCTGATCACGCTGTTGCCGTCGGCGCCGGTGCCGTCCGCACGCTGATGCCAATAGGCGTAGGGCTCCTCCGCGAAGTAAGGGATCGGGCCGCGCGCGAGCACGCGCAGGTTGAACGCCCAGTCGCCGACGACCGGAAGCTCGGCGTCGTACAGCCCGAGCTCCTCGTGCAGTGTCCGCCGATAGACGAACCCGATCGGAACGAAGCGGTTGAACAGCAGGGCGTCGCTGAGCAGCGCGTCGCCCAGCTCCGGCTGGAACACCTCGCGGCGCACCGGCACGTACTCGCCGTCCCGCTTCTCCTCCCACACGATCTCGATGCGCGACAGCGCGGCGTCCCGGCGCGGATCGGCGTCCAGGTGGGCGACGGCGCGGCGCAGGAACTCCGGGTGCCATGTGTCGTCGTCGTCGTGCAGCACGAGGAGCGGCGCCGAGGTCGCCAGCACGCCCGTGTTGGCGCTGACCCACCGCCCGCGGGGGGCGTCGGCCGACACCACGCGGAAGCGGTCGCGCCCGTCCTCGGGCAGCGCGTCGAGCACGGCGGCGACGGCATCGGCATCGCCGCCGTCGTTGACGATCACGCACTCCCACGCCTCGAACGTCTGGCGCAGGATGCTGCGCAGCGCGCGAGAGAGGAACGCGGGGCGGTCCTGGGTGCGGACGACGATCGCGACGCGGGCATCGGACATGCCCTCCATCGTTCCACCGGGTGCTCAGCCCACGCGGCCGAATCGGGCTCCTGCGCCAAGCCGTCAACCGCTCGTCAGCGAATGTTCACCGAAGCGGGTGGTCTCCCAAGCGAGCCGCACCGGGGGAGCCGTCAGCGGCCCATGCCCGTGTAGGTCCAGCCCTCCGCGCGCCAGGCCGCCGGGTCGAGCACGTTGCGGCCGTCGAAGATCACCGGGCGCGCCACCTTCGCCGCCGTCTCCCGCGGGTCGAGCTGGCGGTACTGCTTCCACTCGGTGACGACGACCACGGCCTCGGCCCCGTCGAGCGCCGCGTCGACGGTGTCGGCGTAGGCCAGCTGCGGGTGCATGCGGCGGGCGTTGTCCATCGCCTCGGGGTCGTGCGAGATCACCTCGGCGCCGAGGCCCTTCAGACGCACGGCGACGTCGAGGGCGGGGGAGTCGCGGATGTCGTCCGAGTCGGGCTTGAAGGCGAGCCCCAGCACCGCGACGCGGTGGCCGAACACCTGACCGCCGAACGAGCTGACCACCAGGTCGACCACGTGCTGGCGACGGCGCAGGTTGATCTCGTCGACCTGCTTCAGGAACGCGACCGACTCGCCCCGGCCGAGCTCCTCGGCTCGCGCCGTGAAGGCGCGGATGTCCTTCGGCAGGCAGCCGCCGCCGAACCCCACCCCGGCGTTGAGGAAGCGGCGACCGATGCGCGCATCGTGTCCGATGGCGTCGGCGAGCTGGGTGACGTCGGCACCGGTGACCTCCGCGATCTCGGCCATCGCGTTGATGAAGCTGATCTTGGTGGCCAGGAAGGAGTTGGCGGCCACCTTGACGAGCTCCGCGGTGGCGTAGTCCGTGACGATGCGGGGCGTGCCCGCGCCGATCGCCGCGGCGTAGACGGCGTCGAGGATCGCGGTGTCCTCGTCCTTGGTGTCGGGGGCGACGCCGTAGACCAGGCGGTCGGGCTCGATCGTGTCCTTGATCGCGAAGCCCTCGCGCAGGAACTCGGGGTTCCACGCGAGCCGGGCTCCGGTGGGGGCGACCGTCGCGGCGAGCCGCGCGGCGGTGCCCACGGGCACGGTCGACTTGCCGACGACCAGCGCGCCGGGCCGCAGGTGCGGCAGCAGGTCGGCGACGGCCTGGTTGACATAGGTCATGTCCGCACCGGCGCCGTCTCTGCGCTGCGGGGTGCCCACGCCGATGAAGTGCACGTCGGCGCCCGCCGCGGCCGCCGGGTCGGTGGTGAAGGTCAGGCGTCCGGACCCGAGGCTGGAGGCGAGGATCTCCGGCAGCCCGGGCTCGAAGAACGGCGTCTGTCCGGCCGACAGCTTCGCGATCTTCGTCGCGTCGGGGTCGATGCCGACGACCTCATGCCCCAGCGACGCCATCGCCGCGGCGTGGACCGCTCCGAGGTACCCGCACCCGAAGACGCTCAGCTTCATCCTGACCGGACTCCTCTCCTCCGCCCTGCAGGCGGGAACCCCGCCCATCCTTGCACGGACGAGCGGGGTTCCCGGACGGTTCTCTCAGGGGAGCGGACGCACCACGGTCGGCATGTTCATGCTGGCCGGGTACGTGATGTTCTCCGCGCGCGCGACACCGCCGATGTGCACGATCTCCATGACCTGGCCGTTGCCCAGATACATCTGCACGTGCCGCACGGTGTTCGGGTCGCGCGGGTTGTTGGCCTGGAAGATCAGGTCACCGCGCTGGCGCTGCGAGTACGGCACGTGCTTGAACTTGGGGTTCTTGTAGATCTCGCGCGGGGTGGTGTTGCCGGGCGTGGTGTGCGTGACGGTCGTGCTCGGCGTGGGGTTGAGCCCGACGGAGTACAGCGCCTGCATCACCATGCCGACGCAGTCGGCTCCGAAGCCGGGGTCGTTCGCCCCGCCCCAGACGTAACGGGAGCCGCGGTAGTCGAGCGCGGTCGCGATCATCGCCTCGATCAGCTGCGAGCGCGTCATGGTGGCCTTCGCCTTGAGCGGATAGCGGTAGCTGTCCAGCGCGGTCCACGAGCTGGCGGACAGCCCCATCGAGGTCCACGTCCGCTTGTCGACGACGCCGGTCTTCGGCAGCCCGTGCGAGCCCTGCCAGCTGCGCACGCTCGCCATGAAGGCGTCGTCGACCCACTGGGTCGGACGCGCCTGTCCGAAGCGGTCGGCGAGCACCTTGACCTTCGCGCCCTCCCGGCCGGCGCCGAGCGTGAAGCCGGCTCCCGCAGGAGCGGGAATGCCCGTCCACGAGATCTTCGCGAAGGATCCCGGCGTCTGGTACTTCGGCGGCGGCAGGTAGGCGGTGCCGGTGGCCGGCCCGGCGACGCCCTTGGGACGCAGCAGAACCTGATACGCCTCCACGCGCAAGGAGCGCCCGGCCGATCCTGCCGGCTCGCCGTTCTTGGTCCACGCGAGCCACCCGTGGCTCTGCACGTGTGCGCGGTAGTACACGTCGAACCGCGCGGCGAGATCCCCGGTCAGGCGGAACTTCAGCGCCTCGACGCGCAGCGACTTGCCCGTGGTGCCGGCGTTCGTGCCGGCGTTGTACCAGCTCTGCCAGCCGACGCGCTGCACGTGCGCGGTGTACTGCACCGAGCCCGCGAAGGGCGCACCCGAGACCGACGACGAGAGGCCCTCGACCCGCAGTGAGCGCCCGGTCGTGCCGGCGACGCCGCCGTTGGCCACGGCGCTCTGCCAGCCGACGCGCTGCACGTGCGCGCGGTAATGGATGACCGGCTGGGCGAATCCGAGGGTCGTGCTGCCGGGCGCCTCCGCGCCCTTGGGCAGCAGGAGAGCCTGGAACGAGGTCGCGTACAGGTTGGAGTTGACGGTGCCCGACTTGCCGTTGCCCTTGACCCAGCCCATCCAGCCCTTGTCGGTGACGTACATCCGGTACCAGATGTCGTGGGTCTGCGCGATCGGACCGCGAAGCAGGATGCGCGTGGCCTCGACCGGCAGCGAGCGGCCGGTCGTGCCCGACGTGGCCCAGTCGGCGACAACCGATGTCCATCCGAGCGTGCGCACCGCGGTCTGGTACGTGATGGTCGATCCGGCCGGGGCGCCCTCCAGGCGCATCCGGAGCGCCTCCAGGCGGGCCGTCGTCGCGGTGCCGGCCTCCTCGCCCGCCTGCTTGACGCCCTGCCAGCCCTGTCCCTGGAGGTGCGCCTCGTACACGATGCGGGGCTCGGCGGCCTCGGGCGCGGCGCGTGTGGCGGGGGCCTTGGCAGGCGCGGTCTCGCTCGGCGCCGGGGCGGGCGGGGCGTCGGGCTCCGGTGTGGCGGTCGCGCTGGGCGTCGGCTCCGGATCGGCGCTCGGCGGTGGGGCGGCCGGCGACTCGGGGACCGGGACCGGCTCGGCTGTGGCGCTCGGGGTCGGGTCGGGCGACGCGGGGGGAGCGTCGACCGGAACCGTCGTGTCGGAGACGGCCGAGGGCTCGGGAGTGGGGATGCCGGACCCGGCGATCAGCTCGGCCGCCGATGCGGGGGCTGCCAGACCTCCGAGCAGCAGGGCCGTCGTCGCCACGGCGAGCCAGGCGCCGCCTCTTCCACGTCGATGTGTCCGCATGTGCTCGCTTTCGATCGTGGGCGCCGGGGGGATCGGCGCCGCTATGCCACCGTCCCAGTGCAACAGGCGCAGGCATCTGCGCCCATGGGGAGCGGTGCCCTCTCTGTCGATGGTAGGTCGGCGGAGCGGGCCTGTCGCGGGGCCTCGCGGATCAGTGCGCGATGTGGTGCGCGAGCGCCGTGTCGGCGTCGTGCGGCGTGAAGCCGGTCTGCTCGATCTTCGAGAGGTCGAGCACGCTGCGGCGGGGCCGGGGCGCGACCGGCGCGTCGGCCCCCGCGAAGTACTCGGCCGTGCTGACCGGCGTGACGCGCGCGGGATCGTGCCCGGTGAGCTCGAACACCCGGCGGGCGATCTCGGCCCACGAGCGCGGCTCGCCCGCTCCGGTGAGGTTGTAGGTGCCGTATGGCGCGCGCGTGTCGAGCAGGTGGGCGATGCCGCGGGCGAGGTCGTCCGTGAAGGTGAGACGCCCCACCTGATCGTCGACCACGCGCGGGTCGACCCCGCGCGTGGCCAGCGAGGCCATGGTGTCGACGAAGTTGGAGCCGTCGCCGATCACCCAGGAGGTGCGCACGATGTAGTGGCGGGGCGTGGAGGCCACGATCGCGTCGCCGGCGGCCTTGGTCTGCCCGTACACGCCGAGCGGTGCGACCGGGTCGTCCTCCCGGTAGGGGCGCTCGGACGAGCCGTCGAAGACGTAGTCGCTCGAGACGTGCACGAGGGTCACGCCGTGCGCGGCGGCCACGCGCGCGAGCGCCGCGACGCCCGTGACGTTCGCCGCCCACGCGGCGGCGCGGCCCTCGGGGGTCTCCGCGGCGTCGACGGCGGTGTGCGCGGCGGCGTTGACGATCACGCCGTAGTCACGCCAGCGGCGTGCGGTGCCGAGGTCGGGCGAGGTGAGATCGAGATCCGCGCGCGTGGCGTATTCGATGTGCGGGGCGTCGCCGAGCCGGGCACGCAGCGCGCGGCCGAGCTGACCGTTCGCGCCCAGCACCAGCGTCCGCCGCGGCAGCACCGGCAGGGCGTGTGCGAGGAGCGGGTGCGCCCGGTCCTTGTCGGAGATCTCCGCGTTCTCCAGCGGGATGGGCCACGGGATCGCGACCGTGTCGTCGGCGAGGTTGACGAACGAGTACGTCGCGTCGGGCGACCAGTGGTCGTTGACGAGGTAGGTGTACGCGGTCGCCGGCTCGAGCGTCTGGAAGCCGTTGGCCACGCCGCGCGGCACGAAGATCGCCCGCGACGGGTCGAGCTCCGCGGTGAAGACGGTGCCGAAGCCCGGACCCTCGCGCAGATCGACCCACGCGCCGAAGACCCGCCCGGTGGCGACCGACACCCACTTGTCCCAGGGCTCGGCGTGCAGGCCGCGGGTGACGCCGACCTCGGCGTTGAAGGAGATGTTGTTCTGCACCGGGCCGAAGTCGGGCAGGCCCAGCGCGGTCATCTTCTCGCGCTGCCAGTTCTCCTTGAACCAGCCGCGGGCATCGCCGTGCACCGGCAGATCGAACAGCACCATGCCGTCGATCGGAGTCGGCACGCCCTGCAGCTGCTTGCCGAGTTCGGTCATCCGGTCACTGGCCCTTCGACGCGTAGAACGCCTCGGTGGCGTCCTTGGCGGGCGCCCACCAGGCCTCGTTGTCGCGGTACCACTCGATCGTGGCGGCCAGGCCCGCACGGAAGTCGCGATAGCGCGGCTGCCAGCCGAGCTCGGTGCGCAGCTTCGTCGAGTCGATCGCGTAGCGCAGGTCGTGACCGGGACGGTCGGTCACGAGGTCGTACGCGTCGCGCTCCTGACCCATCAGCTCCAGGATGAGCTCGACGACGTCCTTGTTGTTCTGCTCGCCGTCGGCGCCGATCAGGTAGGTCTGCCCGATCTCGCCCTTCTCGAGGATCGTGAGCACGGCCGAAGAGTGGTCGTCGGCGTGGATCCAGTCGCGCACGTTCTCGCCCGTGCCGTACAGCTTGGGCCGGATGCCCCGGATCACGTTGGTGATCTGGCGCGGGATGAACTTCTCGACGTGCTGGAACGGCCCGTAGTTGTTGGAGCAGTTCGAGATCGTGGCGCGCACCCCGAACGAGCGCACCCACGCGCGCACGAGCAGGTCGGAACCGGCCTTCGTCGACGAGTACGGGGACGACGGGTTGTACGGCGTGGACTCCGTGAACCGCTGCGGGTCGTCGAGCTCGAGATCGCCGTAGACCTCATCGGTCGAGATGTGGTGGAAGCGCACATCGTGGCGGCGGGCAGCCTCCAGCAGCGTGTAGGTGCCGACGATGTTCGTGTCCAGGAACGGGCGCGGGTCGTTGAGCGAGTTGTCGTTGTGCGACTCGGCGGCGAAGTGCACGACCGCGTCGACATCGCGCAGCAGCGAGTCGATCAGCTGCGCGTCGGCGATGTCGCCCTGCACGAACGTCACGCGGTCGTCGGGCAGTCCCGCCAGCGACTCGCGGTTGCCGGCGTACGTCAGCTTGTCGAGCACCGTGACCAGGTGGTCGGTGTGCGCCACGACGTGGTGCACGAAGTTGGATCCGATGAAGCCGGCGCCGCCGGTCACGAGCAGACGCATCAGCGTCCCCTTTCCATCACGTCGAGCAGGTACCGGCCGTAGCCGGACTTGAGCAGCTTCTCGGCCCGTTCGCGCAGCTCGTCGTCCGTGAGGAAGCCCGCCCTCCAGGCGACCTCCTCCGGCGCGCCGATCTTGAGGCCCGTGCGGCGCTCGATCGTGCGCACGTACTCGGACGCGTCCGTCATCTGGTCGAACGTGCCCGTGTCGAGCCAGGCGGTGCCGCGGGGGAGAACCTCGACGCTCAGCGCTCCGCGCTCGAGATAGGCGGCGTTGACGTCGGTGATCTCGTACTCGCCGCGCGCCGAGGGCTTGAGCGTGCGGGCGATCTCGACGACGTCGTTGTCGTAGAAGTACAGCCCCGGCACCGCGTAGTTGCTCTTGGGCTGCGCCGGCTTCTCCTCCAGAGAGATCGCCTTGCCGGCCTCGTCGAACTCCACCACGCCGTACGCCGACGGCTCGGCGACCCAGTACGCGAACACCGCGCCGCCCTCGACGTCGGTGTACCGGGCGAGCTGCGAGCCCAGACCGGGGCCGTAGAGGAGGTTGTCGCCGAGCACGAGCGCGACCTTGTCGTCGCCGATGAAGTCGGCGCCGATCGTGAAGGCCTGCGCCAGCCCGTCCGGCGACGGCTGCTGCGCGAACGTGATGCTCACGCCGAACTGCGACCCGTCGCCGAGCAGCCGCTCGAACGCCTCGGCGTCGTGCGGCGTCGTGATCACCAGGATGTCGCGGATCCCCGCCAGCATCAGGGTCGACAGCGGGTAGTACACCATCGGCTTGTCGTAGACCGGGACGAGCTGCTTGGAGACGCCGAGGGTGATCGGGTGCAGACGCGTGCCGGAACCGCCGGCGAGGATGATGCCCTTCACCCGTCCATCGTGTCACATGCCGGGGAACTGCTCCCGACGCCCGCGGTTGTTAGCATCGACGATCGTGAGCCCCCGCGTCGCGAGCGTCCTCTGGCCCGCCGTCGCGACGGCGGTGACGGTCGTCCTGTCGGTGGCGCGGGTCATCCGCGAGCCGCGGTTCTACTTCACCGACGACACCGAGCGCGGCTCGTTCGGACAGTGGTGGCAGCTGGGCGACATGCTGCTGAGGGGACACGTGTCGCTGCTCGAGCCCTCGGCGTGGCAGGCCGGCAACTACCTCGCGGAGGGGCAGTGGGGGCTGCTGAACCCGCTGGTGTGGCTGATCGCGCTCGCGGCGCGCGCCAGCGCCGATCCCGTCGTGCTCGCGACGACCGTCAAGATCGCGTTCCTCGCCGTGCTGGCGGTCGGCGCGTACCTGCTGGCGCGCTCGTTCGGCGCGCACCGGCCCTGGGCGGCTCTCGCGGGCGTGCTGCTGCCGCAGGTGGGCTTCACCCTCTACATGGACGCCGCCTCGTGGTCCAGCGGACTGTTCAACACGGCTCTGCTGCCATGGGTCTGGTGGGGCCTGCGGAGGTCCGTCGAGGGGCGCCGCTCTCCCGTGCCGTACCTGGTGACGTCGTACCTCCTGATCACGTTCGGCTACGTGTTCGGCGTGATGGCCCTGGTGGGTGTGCTGTGCGAGTCGCTGGTGCGTCACGCCGTGCGCCGCGACGCCCGCCGTGCGGTGCGGACGCTGCTGGCCTCCGTCTGGGGCGGCGCGCTCACGGTGATCGTCTACCTGCCGGGCATCCTCACGGCCTCGGTGTCGGAGCGAGGCGACGCCCCCTTCGACAATCTCCGGTTCCTGAACGCCGACCTCACCGACCTGGCGGCCGCCTCGGCGCCGACGCTGACCGGCACCATCCGCTCGTGGGACGGCGACGTCACCCTGGCGCCGCTCGTCTACATCGCGTGGCTGCTGCCCCTGCTCCCGCTCATGCTTCCGATGCGCCGCTCGGCCGTGCGTCGGGTGCTGCCGCTCCTGGTGCTGGGGGCCGTGGCGCTGCTCGCCGTCATGGCACCGAGCCACCTGGGGCCCATCCGGTGGCCCCTGCGGTTCATCCCCGAGCTCGCGCTCGCGGTCGTCATCCTGTTCGCCGTCGCAGCCTCGTACGCGTTCCCACGCCGGATCACCCGCCGCGGTGCCTGGTGGAGCGCGGGTGCGATCGCGGCGCTCGCCGCGCTGGCCTGGGTGGACACGCCCCGCGCATGGCAGAGCGTCGGCGCGGCCGGGGCCTTGCAGCTCGCGGCGCTGGGCGCGCTGCTGTGGATCGCGCGGCGTCCGTGGGCCGCTCTTCCGCTGCGGCGCGGCACGGGGGCCGCGACGAGAGGGGCGGCGCTCGCCGTGGCGGGCGCCGTGCTGGCGACGGCCGTGGCGGCCGCCGCGCAGATGGCGTCGATGCCCCGTTCGCCGCTGCCCGACAGCGAAGCGCCCGACGTGGCCACCATGCGCTCGGTGCTTCCGGCGCCTGCCGGCGGGGAGACGCGCGGCAATGCGGTCGTCGTCGGCGACACCGGCGCCGACCAGGACGATCCGGCGAGCTGGCACGAGCGCCTGCGCGAGAACCTCTGGTATCTCAGCGACACCGAGGTGATGAACATGTACACGGTGCTGCCGTACACCGCGTTCATCGGCGACCTGTGCGCCACCACCACGGAGCATCTGCGCACGTGCGTCGACGAGGGAGGGCTCGACACGCTCTGGTCGATCGACGCCGAGACCGGCCGGCGCGTGAGCGACCTGATGTCGCTCAGCACGGTCGTCGCGATGAAGCACACGTTCCCGGATCCGCCGGAGCCGCCGGAGGGGTGGCATCTCGCGGAGCAGGGGGAGTACACCTGGGTGCTGCAGCGAGACGAGGTGCTGCCCGACGCGGGCGGGGTCGTCTGGCAGGGCGACGGGACGCGCGTGACGGTCCAGGCGCAGGACGACACCAGCGTGACATTCCGCGTGGACGCGATCGGCGCCGACCCCCGCGTCGCACTGAGCCGGCTCGACTACCCGGGCTACACGGCCACCGGCGGCGCGGCGCTGGCGGAGCCCATCCGCGGCTGGCTGCTGACGGCGGACGTCTCGGACGTCGCTGCCGGGGAGACGGTGACCGTGCGGTTCGCGCCTCCCGGCACCCCGCTGCTGATCGCGGCCGCAGTGCTGGCGGCGCTCGCCGCGGGCGGCTGGATCGTCGCGTCGGTTCGCGAGACGCTCCGCGCGCGTCGGCACTCCGGTCGGTGATCGCCGCCGGACTCGCGCGGGCGCCGGCTCAGAGCTGGGCGACGGCGCGCAGCTGAGCGGAGTACACGCGGTGCAGGCCCTCGGGCAGCGACGTGCGCGCGAGTGCGTCCAGGTCGGTCCACACCCGCGAGCGCACGCGCAGGTCGAGCGCCTGCCCGCGGCTGTCGCCGCCGCCGAGCATGATCGCGCTCTGCCGTCGGCGCTGGCGCTGCAGGGCGCTGATCAGCGCGCCGATCGAGACGGCGCGTCCGCTGCCGACGATCTTCAGCGTGCAGGTGCCGCGCGGGGTCTGCGCCGCGCGCGCCGCGCCCGCGGAGACCAAGGCGGCGGCGTCGTCCTCATAGATGTAGTCGCGCAGGGTGTCGAGCGGCACGTACACCGACGCCGGCCGGCCCGTCAGCTGCGCGCGCGTCAGCACCGAGATCAGCCCCTGTGCCTTGGTGAGGTCCTGTCCGGGGCCGTACAGATTCGTGAGCCGCGCGATGAAGGCGCGGAAGCCGGCGCGCGCCGCGCACTCGGCCAGCGCGGCCTCCATGGCGAGCTTGCCCTCGCCGTACGCCGACGCCGGCGCGGCCGGGGTGCTCTCGCTGAAGGGGGCGGCATCCGAACCGGCGTACGCGCCGCCCACCGACGAGGCGAGGGTCATCGTGAGCCGCCCCCGCACGTGGTCGGGAAGCTCCGCCACCGCAGCGAGGAAGCCGCGGAACACATCGACCTCGGCGAACACCGTCTCGCGCGGCGTGGAGGTGACGGCGCGGCCCGCGCACCAGTGGATCTCGAGGGCCCCGTCACCGCCGGACGCGACGAAGACGCGCAGCCCCTCGCGCAGCGCGTCGAGGGTCGCGGCGGCATCGCCCCACGGCACCGAGACGGCGTGGATCGGCGCGGACGACGCCCGCTCGAGCGCGCGACCGAGCAGGCCTCGGCCGATGATCCAGCGGCGCGGCGCGCTCATCGCCGCGGGGGATGCGGCGGCGACGCGGGAACGCGCCCGAGCGGGCCCAGTGCCGGGTCGCGCACGATGAGATAGCTGGGCTTGCCGAGCGCCATGTTCACCGCCACGCCGAGGTACTCGGCGATGATGCCCAGCGCGACGAGCACGGTGCCGATGCCGAGCAGCAGCACCACCATGAGCGAGGTCCAGCCCGGCTCGATGGCATCGCCGCTGACCAGCCGGGCGATGGCCAGGTACAGCGCGAACACGACGCCGCCGGCGAACACGACGCCACCGGTCGCGGTCACCAGGCGCAGGCCGCGCGTGCCCGAGGTGAGCACCATCCGCCAGAAGTGCCCGAACAGGCGGCGGAACGAATAGCCCGACCGACGGTCGCCCTCCTCGCGCAGCGTGATCGGCGCGGTCACGGTGCGCGCGGCGACCCAGCTGAGCGCCACGTCGAGGTAGACGCCCGTGCCGGCGTAGGCGGCGACGCTGCGCCCGATCTCGCCCAGCACCAGGCGGAAGCTGTGGAAGCGCGACGCCTCACCGCCGCCGAAGATCGTCTCGAGCACGCGCTTCGAGGCCTTCGACGCCACGTTGCGCACAAAGCCGTGCGGGGGCGCGTTCAGGGGAGCGGCGTAGACGAGGTCGGCTCGCTGCGTGAGAGCGGCATCGAGCATCACGCCGATCTGGGCGGGATCGTGCTGCCCGTCCTCGTCGATCGTGACGATCCACTCGCCGCCCGAGCTCGCCATCCCGGCGAGGGTCGCGGCGTGCTGGCCGAAGTTGCGGCTCAGCCACACCGGCGAGATCCACGCGTTCTCCTCCGCCAGCTCGCGGATGACGCGATCCGATGCGTCGGGGCCGCGGTCGTAGGCCAGCACCACCTCGTCCACGCGGGCGAGATGGCCGTCGGGCGTCGCGAAGGGCGCGGTCAGGGGGCGCAGCTCGTCGATCACGCCGTGCAGCGTCTTCTCGCCCTGGTAGACGGGGATGACGACACTGATGCGGTGCACGTAGGGCTCGGGGCCTCCGCCGGGCTCCACCTGGCTCATCCCATCCTCCTCTTCAGCACACGATACGAGAGGCGCCGGGCGCGGGCCATGAGCGAGGCCCGCACGTCGCCGTACCGGCGATCGAGCTCCGACAGCGCCTCGGGATGGGTCTCGCGCAGCCAGGCGTGGAATGCGTGCGCCTGTCCCGCCTGCTCCGAGACGAGCGCCACGCTCCACTGGGTGTCGCTCATCCGGAACGTCGCGCCGACCTCGGCGTCGGGCGCGAAGTCGCCGTGCATCAGCACCCGGCTGTAGGTGGCCTGATCGATCAGGTAGGGGAAGCGGTCGAACCAGCCTCCCTCGCTCACGAGCAGGTCGCGTCGCATCATGACCGACGCGGGCTCGCCGAACAGGTTGGAGCCCGCGCGAACGGCGCGGCGGACGGCGTCACGGCCGGGCATCGGGCGGCGAAGGCCCCGCAGGCCCCAGCCGGCCATCAGCACCCGGCCGTCGGCATCGACGACATCGCGGCGGCAGGCGGTGAGCACTGCTCCCGTCGCGTCGAGCAGAGCGGCCTGCCGGGCCAGCACGCCCGGGCGCAGCACGTCGTCGCCGCACACGAGCTTGAGGTACCGCCCCGTGGCGGCTTCCGTGACGCGGTTCCAGTTGCGGCCGGCGCCCCCGCCCGCCTCGGTGGTCAGCAGCGTGACGCGAGGGTCGGCCGCGAAGTCGGCCATCACGGCGGCTGTGTCGTCGGCCGACGAGTGGTCTGCGACGATCAGCTCGAGCCCGTCGACCTCCTGGTCCAGGATCGAGCGCAGCGTCTCGCGCAGCGTGCGCCCGTTGTTGTACGCCGGCACGACGACGCTGATGCGGGCCGTGGCCGGCTGGCGAGCGTCGGTCACGAGCTCTCCTTCCGCCGGAACGAGAAGCGGCTGTGGCCGAACCAGCTGATCACGGCGATCACGATCGTGAACAGCAGCTGCGCCACGATCTCATGCCAGCCCAGCCAGATCTTCAGGGGCGGCACCACGACGAGGTTGAGCAGGAAGGCCCCCAGGTACACCAGCTGGAAGCGCGCGAAGTCGAGCCAGAGATGACCCTTCACGCGGAACACCAGCTTGCGATAGAACACGAAGGCGCTGATCGTGCTGGTGATCTGCGCGCACACGATGACGGCGAACACCGTCCAGTCGGCATCCGGCCACCACAGCCGCGACAGCAGCGAGAACAGGATGAACCAGACGAAGCCGACCCCGGTGTTCACGGCGCCCACGATGAGGAACGCGACGCGGCGATCCTTGATCAGCCGCAGCAGCGGGCCGTCGGGAGCGCTCGTGCCACCGATCGCCGCCGCCGCCGCATCACCGCCCTCAGCGGTCGTCTCGTCGGGCACGCTCATCCCCTCAACGCTACAGGGGCCACGCTGGGAGGGCAGGCTCGAGAGAGGCTGAACGTCGAGACGCCATGCCGATCGATGCCAGGGGATCTGTGCCCATGTGGCGCTCCGCGGGCGCTCAGACGGCGGCGGCTAGGATCGGACGTCGGCGCGGCTCTCGCGCCTGGAGGCTCGCTCGCGGGCCCACGACGCTTCGACAGAGAGAGATCGCGCCATGGACCTGCTTGTGGTCGGATCGGGCTTCTTCGGCCTCACCATCGCCGAGCGCGCGGCCGACGCGGGACGCAAGGTCACCGTCATCGACCGCCGTCACCACATCGGCGGCAACGCGTACAGCGAGAACGAGCCGACCACCGGGATCGAGGTGCACCGCTACGGCGCCCACCTCTTCCACACCTCCAACGCGACCGTGTGGGAGTACGTCAACAGGTTCACGACCTTCACGAACTACGTGCACCGCGTGTACTCGACGCACAAGGGCCAGGTCTACGCGCTGCCGGTCAACCTGCACACGATCAACCAGTTCTTCGGCGCCGCCTACACGCCCGACGAGGCCCGCGCGCTGGTGCGCGAGCAGGCCGGCGAATTCGACGTGAAGACCGCGGCCAACTTCGAGGAGAAGGGCATCGCCCTCGTCGGCCGCCCGCTGTTCGAGGCGTTCTTCGCGCACTACACGGCCAAGCAGTGGCAGACCTCGCCCGAGAAGCTGTCGGGCGACATCATCAGCCGCCTGCCCGTGCGCTACAACTACGACAACCGCTACTTCAACGACACGTGGGAAGGGCTGCCTACCGACGGGTACACCGCGTGGATCGAGCGGATGGCCGACCACCCCAACATCGAGGTCAAGCTCGAGGTCGACTTCTTCGACGAGTCGCAGCCCCTCAACAAGAAGGCGCTCGTCGGCCAGGTGCCGATCGTCTACACCGGACCCGTCGACCGCTACTTCGACTACGCCGAGGGCGAGCTCGCCTGGCGCACGCTGGACTTCGAGGAGGAGGTGCTGGAGGTCGGCGACTTCCAGGGCACCTCCGTCATGAACTACCCGGATGCCGACGTGCCGTACACGCGCATCCACGAGTTCAAGCACTTCCACCCGGAGCGCAAGGACGTCTACCCGACCGACAAGACCGTCATCATGCGCGAGTTCTCGCGCTTCGCCACGCGCGACGACGAGCCGTACTACCCGGTCAACTCCACGGACGACCGCGCGGGGCTGCTGGCCTACCGCGAGCTGCAGAAGGGCGAGAAGGACGTGTTCTTCGGCGGGCGCCTGGGCACGTACCAGTACCTCGACATGCATATGGCCATCGGGTCGGCACTGTCGATGTGGAACAACCAGCTCAGCTGAGACGGTGACGTCGCAGGACCTCCGGACCGGCGCGGCGCGCGGCCTTCCCGCGACGCGGAGCCTGCGCATCGCCGAGATCGACGGGCTGCGCGGGATCGCGCTCACCCTCGTCGTGCTGTTCCACCTGTTCGGACAGGGGCGGGTCTCGGGCGGAGTCGACGTCTTCCTGTTCGTCACGGGCGTCGTGCTCACGCTGTCTCTGGCGGGCGATGTGCGACGCGGCACTCAGGGGCGGGTGCTGGAGCGATGGACGCGCGGCTTCGGGCGCCTGGCACCGCCCGCCGCGATCGTGCTGCTGGCGATCGTGGCCATGGCTGTGACGGTGCTGCCGCCCTGGACCCGCGCGCAGACCCTCGTGGAGGCCGCATCGGCCGCCCTCTACCTGGAGAACTGGCAGCTGATCCGCTCGCAGCTCGCCTACGGGGCCGCGGGCCCGCTGACGAGCCCCGTGCAGCACTTCTGGTCGCTGTCCATCCAGGGGCAGTTCCTCCTGGCCGCCCCGCTGCTGGTCGCCATCGCCTACGGTGCACGCCGGGTGCTGCGCCGTCCCGGAGGGGTGCTGTGGACGCTCGCGGTGGTCGCGACGGTCGCCTCGTTCGGCTACGCCGCCGCGCAGAACCACACCCATCCGCAGGCGGCGTACTTCGACACTCTCGCCCGCGCGTGGGAGCTCGGCGCCGGGGTGCTGGTCGCCGGCGCGATCCTGCGCGGCATCCGCGTGTCCGGACCGTGGGCATCGCTCGCCGCCGGGGCGGGGATCGTCGCGGTGCTCGGCAGCGGCTTCGTCATCGACGGCGCCGCCGCGTATCCCGGGCCGGCGGCGCTGCTGCCCGTGGCCGGCGCGGCGCTCATCGTGCTGGCATGCGCCCCGGGCCCGGTTGCGGGGGGTGCCGCGGCCTCGCCCGCGCCGAGCATCGTGCGGCGGCTGCTGCGCTCCCGGCCTCTCGGGGCGCTCAACAGGCATTCGTATGCGCTGTACCTGTGGCACTGGCCCGTGCTCATCCTGTTCCTCGCGCTGAGCGGTCAGACCGTCGCCGACGCTCTGGGCGCCGCGGTCGTGCTCGTCGCCTCGGGCGTGCTCGCGGTCGCGACGCAGCGTCTCGTCGAGCGCCCGGTCGGGGCGTGGCTGCGCGGCGGTCGGCCGCTGCGCCGCGCGCCTGCGGTGCTGACGGCGACGCTGCTGGTGCCGGCGCTCGTGGTGGGCATGACCGCCTCCGATGCGTCGCGCCCGAGCGTCGCCGCCGGCTCGTGCCAGGGAGCGGCGGCGCTCGATCCCGAGCGTCCCGAGTGCGCCGATGCCGTCGCAGCCGAGCTCGCGGCCGGTCACGCGCCCATCCCGGCCCTCGACGAGCTCACCGCGGATGACGACAACAGGCCCGAGTGCTGGACCGGGCTGGGCGAGAGCGAGCTGAGGATCTGCCCGCTCGGTCCCGACGACGCGACCCTGCGGATCCTGGCCGTGGGCGACTCGCACAGCAACACGCTGCTGGGCGTCTACGAGCGCATCGCGCACGAGCGCGGATGGCGCATCGAGGCCGCCGGGCGCGCCGGCTGTCACTGGACGCACGCCGAGCGGCGTCAGAACGAACCCGCCGACGTCGCCGCGTGCGCGCGCTGGAACGATGCGCTCGACGCGCATGTCGCCGCGCACGACTACGACGCGATCCTCGTGACCCATTCCAGCCGCGCGCGGTACACGCCGCCGGCGGGCATCTCGGAGGACGATCACGCCGTCGAGGGGCTCGTCTCGGCATGGGCCACGCGGACGGATCCCGCGACACCCGTCATCGCGATCCGCGACAATCCCGTCTTCCCGCTGGAGCGGATGTCGTGTCTGCAGCACGCCGAGCGCGTGGCGGCAGGGGAGTGTGCCCTGCCCCGGGCCGAGGCACTGCGACCCGACGGGCTCGCCGAGGCGGTCTCGCGCGATCCGCACGCCCACCTCATCGACCTGACCCACCTGATGTGCACCGCCGACGCATGCCCCCTCGTGGTCGGCGGCGCCATCCTCGTGCGCGACGGCAGCCACCTGACCGCCACGTTCGCGCGCACCCTCACGCCGTACCTCGACCGCGAGCTCGCCCGGCTGCTCGCCGACGTCGAGTCTGAAAGGAACCCGTAGCAGTGTCGTCGCCCGCCACCACCCGCATCCCGTTCTGGGACAACGCCAAGTTCGCCGCCATCGCGCTCGTGATCGTGGGCCACGCGATCGTCCCGCTCAAGGCCGGTTCGGACATCGCGGAGGCCTTCTACTACCTGGTCAACGCCTTCCACATGCCGGCGTTCGCCCTCGTGTCGGGCTACTTCTCGCGCGCGGAGCAGACGGGGCGGCACCGCATCCGGGTGTTCACCGATCTCGTCGTTCCCTACGTGATCTTCGAGGCCATCGCGCGCGTGCTGACGGTGCTGCTCACCGATGCGCCGCTCACCAAGCTCACCGCCTCCACCTGGGCGACGTGGTTCCTGATCGCGCTGGCGATCTGGCGCATCGTGCTGCCCTATCTGGCCATGCTGCGGTTCCCGCTGGTGTTCGCCGTGCTCATCTCGCTCGGCGTCGGGTTCCTGCCCGACGTGAACACGACCTTCGCGCTGCGGCGCACCCTGGGCTTCCTGCCCTTCTTCATCCTGGGATGGTGGCTCAAGGAGCGCGGCTACGTGCAGCGCTTCTCGCTGGACGTGCGGCGCCCCGCATGGGTGCGGGGTGCGGCCGGCGCCATCCTGCTCGGCACCGGAGTGCTGCTGTGGTGGCAGCTCGACTGGCTGAATGCCCATCACTTCAACCAGTGGATCTGGTTCAACTCATACAACAACACCATGGCCCACGAGGCGTGGTGGGGGGCGCTCGTGCGGCTGGGCGTGATCGCCGCAGCGGTGCTGCTGGCCGCCTGCTTCTTCGCCCTGCTGCCCACCCGCGAGGTGGCGTGGACGAGGCTCGGCGAGTACACGATGTACGCGTACCTGCTGCACATCGTGGTGGTCTACCCGATCCGGCTGCTCGAGGCCGAGGGCGTCATCGTGTACCCCGAGGACCCGATCTGGATCTGGCTGCCGGTGATCTGCGCGCTGTGCGTCGCCCTGACCTTCGCGCTCACCTCGCGCCCCGTGCGGTGGGCCACGCGCTGGCTTGTCGAGCCTCGCGTCGACTGGCTGTTCCGCCGCTGAGGGGACCGGGGCGGTGCCGGCCCCGGGCGGTGCCGGCGCTCAGCGCGCGTCGGCGAACCCGGCGTGCACGCGACGGGCGAGCCGGTGGCACGGGCGCTCGATCGCGACGAAGAACAGCTGCGCGACCAGCAGCGAGACCGGGATGACGATCAGCGCCATCAGCACGTGGCGGTCGGGACCGAGCAGGTCGGCGCAGGTGATCACGATCGTCTCGTGCACCAGGTAGAGGCTGAACGAGACCCGCCCGAGCCACTGCACGGCGCGCGATCCGAGGAACCGTGAATCGGGGAAGCCGAACGCGCACGCGGCGACGATGAGCACGGCACCGGCCACCTGCAGCACGATGGCCGACTCGCGCACCGCCTCGGGCACGATGGGCGGCAGCATCCAGGGCGATGCCACCAGCACGGGCGTGATCGCGAGGGCGGTGATCCAGCCGCGCCGCGAGACCGCGCCGAGCCGCGTCGAGAACGCGTCGCGGTGCACCGCCAGCACGACGCCGATCAGGAACATCGGGAGGTACTTCAGCGGCTTGACGTCCGTGACCTCCCCCATCCCGATGAGCACGAGCGATGCAACGAGCATCACGGCGGGGTTCGTCCGCAGCGCGGCCCACACGAAGAGCCCGAGCAGCAGCGAGAACAGGATCTCCCAGCGGATCGTCCACAGCGGGCTCAGGATCTCGGACCCGCCCCCGATCTGCACCAGCCCCTGGAGCACCCACTCGAGCGTGACATGGTCCGGTCGACGGCGCAGCCACTCCGTGTCGTCGTTGGTGCCCCGCGGCGTGATCAGGATCATCAGGATCGCGAACGCCAGCGCTGCCCAGACGGGCAGGTACAGGCGCGTGAACCGCTGCGGCAGGTAGGCGTCCCAGCGGAACGACCGCGAGTGCAGCACGGGCAGAGTGAGCACGAAACCGCTGAGCACGAAGAAGATCATCACGGCGGCCTCGCCGTCCCACAGCGAGTGGAGCGGGGTGTGCGCGGCCCACCAGGCGAGGGTGCCCGGCTCCCAGGTGGCGTCGCTCGTGGCGCCGAAGTACGCCGCGGCGAAGGTGGGGACCGTGAGGGCGGTGTGGTGCAGCAGCACGGCGAACGCGGCGAGGCCACGCAGGCCGTCGAGCGCGTGCAGACGCCGGCTCGCCGGGGTCGGCGGGGTGGGCGGCACGGGGGAGATGGATGTCACGGGCAGGCTCCGTCCAGCTGAGCGAGCGCGGCGTCGAGCAGCACCCGTGCGCGGGCGATGAAGGTGTGCTCGGTGCGCACGCGCTCGGCGACGCGCGCCCTCTCGGCCTCGTCGGCGAACAGGGCGTCGTGGTCGCCGCGCAGCAGCGGCACGATCTCCGACACACTCGAGAACGTCCGCACGGCGCCGCCGAACAGCTCGGAGATCCCCTCGACGTCGTCGCTCAGCGCGCGTCCGCCCGCCGCCACCACGTCGAACAGGCGGTTCGCGACGAAGCCCTCGCGCTTCATGTCGCCCCAGTGGTCGTTCAGCACGAGGGACGCGCGTTCGTAGAGCGCGCCCAGCGCGGCGTTGTCGACGCTCTGCGCCGTGATCCGGTCGCGGGGCACGAACCGCTCCCACTCGCCGCCGTACAGCGCGAGGTCGACGCCCGCCTTGACCGCCTCCATGACGGTCGGCCGTGGCACCCCGCGGCTATTGCCGACGAACAGCACTTCGCCGCTGCGGGGCACGCCGCGCGGGGCGAAGCGCGCGGGATCGGTGCACTGCAGCAGCGGCGCGATCGGCAGGTCCCAGCGCGCGGTCATCTTCTCGGCCCAGGAGATGGAGGCGGCGAAGACCCGATCGAACGCCGCGGCCTCGCCGCGCGTGACCATGTCCGGGTGGCTGATCACCCACAGGATGCTGAGAGCGCCCGGATCGGGGGCGATGCGGTCGAGCCCGCGCAGCACGAGGTGCACGTCGTCCAGGCCGCGGGGCCGGGGGTCGACGGCGTCGCGCGCCAGGACGACCGCCTCCTGGCCGAGGGTCGCCAGCGCAGCGGCGATCGCGCGGGCGAAGTGCGTGTCGCCCCACGTCTCTCCGGTCGGCCCCGCAGGGGCGGCCGTGCGGATGGCCCAGCGCAGGCGCGGCACCACTCGGCCGTCGTCCAGCGTCACCTGACGCCGGCTGCGCACGACGACGGGTGCGAGCTCGCCGTCGGGCGACATGCTCCACGACGCGACCCGCTGATCCACCGCGCCGTACCAGCGCTGCGCATCGCTCGCCGGCACGGATCGGGTCAGGTCCCGCATCACGGCGAGGTTCCCCCGGCGGTCGACATGGCGGAACGCACGGACCGGCGCCTGCTGCGGCAGCACGATGTCCGTGCACACGCGAGCCTCGACGGGCGCGGGCAGCGACGCCAGACGCAGGCTCAGCCCCTCGAGCTCGAAGCCGTTGTAGAGCAGCGGGTCGAGCCCCCCGGCCTCATGGAACGCGCGGGTCGGCACTGCGAAGGTGCGTCCTGACATCGCCGGGATGTCGTGGACCTGGCCCAGAGCCTGCACGTCTTCGAGCGGCTGGCCCGCGAACAGGCGACCGGGGAGGCGGCGCGGCGTGACGAATAGCGAGCCGGCGCTCTCGACGCTGCCGTCGGCAGCCGCGGTCACGGGGATGCAGGCCGACGTCAGGTCGGCCGCCGCCGCGGCGAGGCGCTCGAGAGCGGTCAGGGCGAAGCGGGTGCGCGGATCGACCACCGTCAGCGTGGACCGGCGCGCCGCGCGCGCCATCACGTCCACCACGTAGGCGTAGGGCTCGCTCGCGTGGAACAGTCGGGCCTCGACACCGGCGCGCCCGTGCGCCGCGGCGGAGATCGCACGCCACTCGTCGGGTTCGACGCCGACCGCCGCCACCATCACGTCGGTCTGCGCGTCGGCGGCGGAGAGCTCGCGCAGCTTCTCGGGCAGGTGCGCGTCGCCCGCCTGCACGATGCTCAGGATGGTCGTGCCGGGGCGCAGCTGCTCCTGTGCGGCACCGAGGTGGCGCAGGCGCACGAGCGTGTTCCATCCGAGCGGCTCGGTGGTCGAGATGCGGTCGTCCGCGGTCTCGAGGTTGTCGTATTCCACGCCCACCGTGGGCACGTGCACGATGTCGGAGCGCTCGGCCAGCTTGAGGATGAGGTCGTAGTCGACCGCCCGGCGCAGAGACGGGTCGAACCCGCCGACCGCGCGCACGGCCTCGCTGCGCGAGACCAGCGCGTTGAGGTCGATCGAGTTGCCCTGCAGCAGGCTGCGGAGGCTGGGCGCCCCGTGCCGGTAGCGTCGCACAAGGCCATCGGGCGACTCGCGGTCGCCGTTGTCCGGATCCACGTGCTGGATCAGCTCGATGGTCGCGTACGCGGTCTCGATGCCCTGCGTGGCCATCGTGCCGACGACGTCGCGCAGGTAGTGGCGATCCCACGTGTTGTCGCTGTCGAGGAACGCGATGTACTCGCCCGTCGCGGCGTCGATGCCGGCGTTGCGGGCGGCGCACACCCCCGCATGGGGGCGTGGCAGGAAGCGGATGCGCGGATCGCGGGCGGCGAGCACCTGCGCGACCACCGCGGTGTCATCCCACGAACCGTCGTCGACGATGAGCAGCTCCCAGTGCGGCCAGTCCTGCGCGAGCACCGACTCGACCGCACGGCGCATGCTGGCCGCACGGTTCCACACGGGCATGACGATGCTCACGACGGGCGGCGTGGCGGGCGCAGGCGGATCGATCAGGTATCGCGGGTGCCGCAGCACGCGCCGCGAGTGGCGAGCGCGCTCGTCCTCGACCTCTTTCGCCCAGTCGACGGTCGCCGCCGACAGCACGGGGCCGATCTCGGCCCACGGCAGCTCGCGCTCTCCGCCGGGGCGCACCCGCAGCGGCGTGGCGGGGTCGTGCTGGATCCGCTGCCACAGGTGGCCCGCGGGGCCGGCGGGGTGCTGTGCGGCCTCGGGATGCGCGGCGAGGTACTCCGGGGCGCTCCAGACCGCGCTCACCTCGTGGTGCCAGTCGCGCGCGTTCAGATAGTCGTACAGCGGCGGCCGTCCGGTGACGCCGGTGCGTCGCTGGATCACGAACGGGTCGAGCAGCGCGTTGAGCGTGAGGCCCGCATGGTGCCCATAGCGCACATAGTGCGTCGCGGCGTCCTCGACCGTGATCTCGTCGCGGCCCAGCTGCGCCGCGTAGAGGCGGGTGTCGATGATGCCGCTCTCGGCCAGCCGGCGCGCTCGGCGCCGGGGGTCGCCGGCCTCGACGGCACGGCGCACGCCCGGGAGGCGGCGGGCGATGCGGGCGGCGTCACGCATCCGCGACATGTCGGTGTCCTCTCGGTGCGCGCGTCGAATAGCCGAACAGCAGGCGTTCGAGCGGGTTCAGCTTCGCGAAGCCGAAGTTCTCGAGAGGCCGGGCGGAGTAGAACCGGTTCGTCTCGTCGAGGTACCCACGCACGCCCTCCAGGTGAGCGGGATAGGTCCGCTCGAGGGCGGTGAGCAGCTCGCCGGCGCCGAGCCAGTATGGATCGAACCGGAACGTGTCGAACTTGATCAGGGGCAGCCGCCCGTCGTCGAGCGTCGCGTCCGCGAACGCCGTCGACCAGTTGAGGTAGTCGGCCTTGGCCGGGTCGAACGCGTCGCGGCCGCGGAAGTACTTGTCGGTCAGCGAGTCGAAGTGCGCCGGGAAGGCGTTCTGCCGGCGCCACAGCCAGTGCGCGCCGCGCCGCGTGGCGCGCAGCCGCTCGGCCCGTGTGGGTTCGAAGAACGCTCCGAGCGCGAAGCCCGCGTCGCGCATGGCGAGGCTGATCCCGACCTCCTGGCCGTGGATCGCCGCGGTGCGATCGGCGGCGGGCTTGGCGTCGCTCCAGAACCGCCGGAACGCTTGGGAGCGGAGGGCCGGCGCGGTGAAGTACAGGAAGTAGCTCTGGATGTGCTCGCCGTGCCGCCACGACTTCGTGATGCCCCACACCTCGCACGCGCGTGCCGACATCTCGTCGACGATGCGGTCGATGGGGCGGAAGTAGCCGGCGTACGAGTCGTTCGTGAGCAGCAGCTCGTCGTAGTCCTGCGCCCAGTCGCACTGCTCGAGCGCGTCGCGCCACGAGCCGAAGTCGTGCCCGTAGTTCTGCCGACGCAGCAGCGTCGCGCGCTCGCCGATCGCGGCCGCGGCCTCCTCGGTGAGCGGACTCGGCGAGGCGACGACCACGTCGTCGGCGATGGCGCGCAGCTGGTCGAGCTGTCGCAGGAAGTGCGGCGCCGCCGCGCCCCGGGGATCCCAGTGCGCGACGATCGCGAGGATCCTCACCGAGCGTCCTCCCGCGCGACCTCCTCGGTGAGGGCGGGCATCGGCTTCCACGAGCGGTCACGGGCGATCGCGCGCCCATCGTGCACGCCGCGCCACAGGTTGGTCCAGCCCTGTCGCGTGATCCGTCGCTCGACGAACAGCAGCCGCAGGATCTCCTTCGCGAACGTCGCGGCGGTCCCGATCGCGAAGCGCACGGGACGATACGCGCCGTGGGCGGCGTAGTAGTGCTTCATGATGCCGCGATTTCGCAGGATGTAATAGCGGTACATGTCGCTCGAGGCGTTGAAGTGCCGCACTCCCATGTCCCACTGCTTGATCTCGCGCGTGCGGCGCAGCACGAACTCGTTCACGATCGCCGACTCGGTCACGCGGGAGGCGAGCCATCCGTAGATCGTGTCGTCCCAGTAGATGAAGAAGCGCGGATCGGGCAGCCCGATCTGCGCGACCACGTCGCGGTGGATGAACATGCCCTCGAAGCAGCCCGAGTTCATCTCGCGGTAGCCGCTCGCGTCGAACCCCGCGGGGGCGAAGGGGATCGGGATGCCCAGGGGAACCGAGACCCGGTACTGCCAGTAGAACTCGCTGCCGTCGTAGTCGTACCGGCGGCCCTGGATGCTGCGGAAGCGCGGCGTCCACACGCCCATGCGGGCGAGGCCGTCGGGCAGCACCTCGACGTCGTCGTCCATGAGCCAGATCCACTCGGAGCCCAGCTCATGGGCGACGCGCATGCCCTCGCTGAAGCCTCCCGCGCCGCCCGTGTTCTCGTCGAGGCGGCGGTACACCAGCTCGCTGCCCAGACGGGTGCGGTACGACTCGACGACGTCGGTGGTGTCGTCCGTCGACGCGTTGTCGACGACCACCACGCGCCCGGGCTTCGGGTCCATCCGGATGATCGAGTCGAGCAGGCCGCGCAGCAGGTGGGAGCGGTTGTAGGTCACGACCACGATCGCGGCGGACGCGGGGTCGAAGCTCTCGGGCAGGGCCGCGTCGGGCGCGGGGGCGGGCGCCGCGGCGGCGCGATTCTGGGTGATGCTCACTTGTCGTCCTTCAGGATGCGGCGCCAGCTCTCGGCGGCGACGAGATCGGGCAGGGCGTCCCGGTACTGGCGGGCGAGGCGCGGCCATTCGCGCTGCAGTCGGCGGTGCAGCCGCACCGACTCGGCGAGCATGCTGCGGAAGCGGCTGCGATCTCGGATGTAGATGTTCTTGCCGGAGCCGTCGGCCGCGCTGACCAGAGCGCTGCCGAAGTGCGGCAGGCGCCACCAGAGGGCGTCGCCCTTGCCGAACTCGACCTCCGGGCGGGCGGCCGCCTCGGCGTCGGCGCCCCGCAGGAAGTGGCTCAGCAGGGTGCGGGCGGTGAACAGGCGAAGACGCATGCCGCGCGGCATGTCGGTGGGCTCGCCCGGGGGGAAGACCTGGCGTCCGCGGCGCGAGTGCAGCACGGTCTCGGGATCGGTGTGCACCACCGTCTCCGGGTAGCGCGCGGCGATCTCGCGCGCCTCCGGCATCGCCGTGGGGAGCGTGCGCCACATGTGCGCGGGACCGCTCAGCACGTCGCGCAGCGCGCGCAGCCGCAGCTCGACGGGGTAGTACTGCATCATCATCAGGTGCTTCAGGTCGACCCTGCGGCTGTGACGGATCAGCGTGCCGCCGCGGGGAGCCCGCGAGTGCAGCAGGCCGGCGACGATGCGGTTGCGGGCATGGAAGTACGCCTGCCAGTCGATCGAGTCGTCCTTGCCGACCCACGACACGTGCCACAGCGCGACGCCCGGCAGGGAGACGGTCGCGAAGCCCGCCTCGCGGGCACGCAGGCAGAACTCCGCGTCGTCCCACTTGATGAAGGCGGGCAGGGACAGGCCGACAGCGCGCAGCGCAGCGACGGGGATGAGACACATCCACCAGCCGTTGTAGTCGGCGTCCATCCGCATGTGGAGCAGGGGCGACTGGCGCAGATTGGCTCGCCGGAAGTCGTGGGGCATCCGCTCCTGGAACAGGTTGCGCCACATGAACGGGGCCTCGTCGACGACCTCGGCCCAGGCGTGCAGGCGCGGCCGGTCGAGCAGATCGAACATGTGCGCGCCCACGAGCATCGGCGTCGTCGCGTAGCGGCCGAACACGATCGAGCGGCGGATGGACTCGGGCTCGATGCGCACGTCGTCGTCGAGGAGCTGGACGAAGTCGCTCTCGGGCCGGTCGAGCGTCTCCAGCATCGCGCGGGAGAAGCCGCCCGAGCCGCCGAGGTTGGGCTGCTCGATGACCGCGAGCTGCTCGCCGAGCGCCGCGGCGGCCTCCGCGAAGCCCGGCTCGTCGGACACCTTGCGCGTGCCCTGGTCCACGAGGAACACGCGGTCGATCAGGTCGAGCAGCTCGCGCGCCTGGCCGAGGGCGGCCAGCGTGTCTACGCAGTAGGACGGCTTGTTGAAGGTCGTGATCCCGAGCGACGCCTTGCCGGAGCGCGCCGGCTCGTGCTCGGTGGTCCAGGTGCCGCTCTCGAGCGTGATGGGCGACTCGTCGGCGACCAGGTCGAACCAGATCCACCCGCCGTCGCTGAACTGGGTGAGGGGCAGGTCGAAGGTCGACTCGGCCGAGCCCGACACCTCCCGGGTGTCGACCCGCTGGGAGACGCCGGAGCCGTTCGACCGGTACACCAGCACCGTGCCCGAGCCCGCGGTGCGCACCGTCAGGCGCACGCTGCGCACGCTGGTCCAGTGCTGCCAGTACGAGGCGGGGAAGGCGTTGAAGTACGACGCGAACGACACCCGTCGGCCCGACTTCACCCGCATGGATCCGCGGTCCAGGATGTCTCCGAGACGCGCGTGCTCCGTGACCCTGACCGCCTCGTCGTCGATGACCGACCAGGTGTCCGCGTCGAAGTAGAGCGGGATCAGGTCGGGGTCGCGGTCGAGGGGAAAGACCACGTTCTGGAGGACGTGCGGCACCGGTATTCTCCGAACGATCAGGCGGCGATGGACCGTAGACGAGCCTACCCCGGGCGGGTAAACGGATCCTGGGACGCGTCGCCGTCGGCCATGTCGCGGATGCGCTCGCGCCACGAGCGCGACTGTCCCGCGCGCACCGCGCAGACGACGAGCATCATCCAGCCCAGGCTCGACAGCGTGAAGCTCTCGAACATCGAGTCGACGAGCAGCGCCACCAGCATGAGCGGCGTCCAGGCGTGCACGACCGAGCGGCGCTGGCCGGCGACGAGCCACGAGCGCACGAGGGCGACGGCGCCGAGTGCGCCGAACAGCAGCAGTCCCGCCCAGCCGACCTGGATCAGCACGTCGAAGTATGCGTTCAACGCCGAGGCATGGTTGTCGTCGAGGGTGAAGTTGATGACGTTGAGCGGGTAGGGCTCGTCCGTGCTCCCGCGTTCGCGCCAGGCGCCGTGCCATCCCCAGCCCTGCACCGGTCGCGGACGCACCCAGTCGAGGATCTCGTTCCACAGGTCGGCGCGTGTGGAGAAGTCGGACGCGGCGTCGAGCAGGGCGATGATGCGGTGCCGCAGCAGGTAGCAGGCGCCGAGGGCGACCGCCACGATGCCGGCGATCGTCAGCTGCGTGGCTCGGCGGCGCGAGGGCTGCGCGCGCCGCACGATGACCAGCGCGACCGTGGCGACCGACACCGCGACGGCCAGCACGAGCACCGTCGGAGACGCCGACAGCACGGCGAGCAGACCAGCGAGCGTCAGGGAGAAGATCGACAGCCGCAGCGAGATCGACTGCGAGAGCCACTCGATCGCGAACGTGATCAGCGCCATCACCGCCACGAAGCCGAGCATGTTGCGGGTGCCGAAGATCCCCTGCACGGGGCCGCCCTGAGCGATGTCTCCCGCCACCCCCAGGAACGGGAACGGGATGTCGAGCAGCACGCCCGACAGGATCTCGACCGCGAGAGAGAGGCCGAGCATCCACCGCAGCACGTCGCCCAGCGCCCGCACCGTCTGCATCGTGTCGCGCACATGCGCGATGACGAGCGCCAGCAAGCCCCAGCCGAGCAGCCCGAGCCAGCCGGAGACCGTGGATGTCTCGTCGAACGACCACACGACGCTCGCGAGCGTCCACAGCAGGAAGGCCAGCAGGCTCGTGGGGGCGAAGCGCAGCAGGCTGAGCTCGTCGCGACGGGCGATGAGGATGGCCACGCCGATCGCGTCCAGCGCCGCGACGATCGTGATGAGCGTGACGTCCCCGGCGGTCCGGCCGATCAGGAGCGCGGCGAAGCCGGTGCCCAGGGCGGTGAGCGTGAACGCGCGCGCGAAGTCGGCCGACTGCAGCAGCCGCACGAGCGATCCCGGCGGGGCGTCGCCCCCGGCCGTCATCGCGCTCGCTTCCCCAGGGCCGGCGCATCCGCGCCCACGCCGACGATCGGCGCGAGCTTGATCTTGAACGACAGCAGCACGGCCAGCGTCCAGCCCCACAGCATGATCGGGCCCGACTCGGTCAGCCCCTGGGCGAGGAGCATGGCGACCGTGAGGGGGGCCAGGATGGACACCGGCGAGTAGGGACGGTCGGACGCGAGGTCCCAGCGCGGGCGGTCGACCGCGAAGAACCAGGCACGCCAGACCAGCGCCGCGTAGACGCCGAACATCAGGATGAGGCCGACCGCGCCCACCTGGAAGAAGACGTCCAGCCACATGTTGTGCGCGTGGAAGACCGAGAGCCCGTGGTCGACGATCCAGCCGTCGAACGCCGGTTCCCACGGAACCCATGGGCTCGAGAAGCCGTTGCCGTGCACCGGGTGCTGCGCCGCACGCTCCCAGACGGCGGCCCAGATCTCGTCGCGCCCGGTCAGGGAGTCGTCGCGGCCCAGCATGCCCAGCACGCGATCCCACAGCTGGATCACCACGACCGCTCCCAGCACGCCGATGCCGGCGAACAGCAGGTAGCGGCGCGTGCGCTCGCCGGGCGTCCGCGCTCGCCGCATCACGAGCACCCCCAGCAGCACGAGGAACGCCGCGCAGAACGCGCCGAGCGCCGTGGCGGAGCCCGACCGCACGAACAGCACCGCCGTCAGGGCGAGCCACACGGTCTGCATGGCCGCGTGAGGCGGCTGGGTGGCCATCCGGATCGCGAACACCGCGAACGCGAGCACGCACAGGATGCCGAGGTAGTTGGAGTTGCCGACGACGCCCTGGATGCGCTCGCCGATGATCGCGTCGAACAGCTGCCCGCGCACCCAGTACCAGTGCGGGTCGAAGCCCTCAGGCGGAGAGACGAAGTTGGGCAGCAGGGGAGCGCGGCGGATCAGCGCCACCCACAGCTCGATCGCGAGGGAGAGCCCCATCACCCACTTGAGCGCGACATCCAGGGCTCGGAGGATCTCGTGCCAGGTCAGCACGTGCGCGAAGAAGAGGCCCTGCAGCGTGCCGGCCGCCAGCAGCGTCCAGGTCAGCAGCGTGGCGCCCGGCCACCCGGACCACATGGCCGACGCGAGCGCCCAGCCGACGTAGGCGAGCGCGAGCCACGGCAGGCGACGCCAGCGGATGCCCTCCCGGCGGATGAGCGGCACCCAGATGGCGATGGTGGCAGCGGTCGTGAGGGCCAGCACGACGGCCGCGCCGCCCTGCCCCAGCAGGTTCCACCACGTCGAGTGGGCGAGGCCCGAGAAGATCACGAATGCGGCATACGCCCGAAGCAGCTGGTGCGCCGTGCCCTCCCTGACCGGGGCCTCCGGAGGGGTGTGGACCGTGTATCGCGTGATCTGCGCCATGGTGCCTTCCAGGCTACAGCGGCGGCGCGGAATACCCTGGGTGCGTGCTCGTACCGCTGACCAACGCTCCGCGCGGCTACGCGTGGGGATCCCGCTCGCTCATCGCCGCCCTGGAAGGCCGCCCGCCGTCCGCGGAGCCGGAGGCCGAGCTCTGGTTCGGCGACCACCCGTCCGACCCCTCCGAGGTGGGGGACGGCAGCGGACGCACGCTCGACCGCTGGATCGCGGAGGAGGGTGCCGCCCACGGCGTCGCGGGGCGCCTGCCGTACCTGCTCAAGCTGCTTGCGGCCGCGTCGGTGCTCTCGATCCAGGTGCATCCGTCGAAGCGGCAGGCCGAGGAGGGCTTCGCGCGGGAGGCGTCGCTGCCTGCCGATGCCGTGCGCGCGTACGCGGACGACAACCACAAGCCCGAGATGATCGTGGCCCTCTCGGACCGGTTCGAGGCGCTGTGCGGGCTGCGCGACCTCGACCAGTCGCGGCGCCTTCTCGAGGCGCTGGGCCAGGCTGCCGACCCGCTTCGCGAGCGCCTCGCGGATGAGGCCGGTCTGCGCGCCGCGATCGGCTGGCTGCTGTCGGGCGACGCGAGGCCGGTCGTCGACGCCATCATCGCGGCTCTGGCGGATGCCCGCTCGACCGAGTTCGCGGCGGAGCTCGCCAACGCGCGCCGGATCGCGGTGTGGTACCCGCACGACCCGGGCGTGGTCGTCGCGCTGCTGATGAACTTCGTCGTGCTGCGCCGGGGCGAGAGCGTGTTCCTGCGCGCCGGCATGCTGCACGCCTACGTGTCCGGGCTGGGCGTCGAGCTCATGGCGGCGAGCGACAACGTGCTGCGCGGCGGCCTGACGCCCAAGCGCATCGACGTGGACGAGCTGCTCGCGATCCTGGATCCCACTCCCGGGCCGGTCCCCGTGGTGCTGCCGGTGGCGGCCGACAACGGCACGCGCGGCGTCGAGGCGTTTCCGTCCGACGTGCCCGACTTCCAGCTGCTGCGTGCGCGCGTCTCCGCGGGGTCCGGCGCCGTCATCCGTCCGACGGGCCCGCTCATCGTGCTGGCGACCGCGGGCAGCGTGTCGGTCGAGACGGAGAGCGGGACGCTGGCGGTCACACCCGGGCGTGCCGTGTTCGTGACGCCCGACGAGACCGAGGTGCGCATCTCGGGCGACGGCGAGGCGTTCGTCGCGCAGCCGGGCTGCGTGCGCGGCGACCACGGCTGAGGTGGGGGTGCCGCTGCGCGGCCTCCCGGAGGCGGGCGACACGCCGATGCGCGTCAATGAACGTTCATGCGCCGGTTGAGGCTTTACGATCTGCGACTTGATCTTTGCGAATGACACGGGTGTAATTACTTCCACGACGTCGCCCTCCGGGGCCGAGAAGGAGTGGGAGAGCGAAATGTCCTCATCGCAGTACCGTTCCGGCGTTCCGGACAACTGGTTCGTCGACCCGGTGAACCTCGGCGTCCCCGGCGTCCGCACCCCGCAGAGCGACGAGGACAGCGCGCTCGCCTGGCAGAGCGACGCCCTGTGCGCGCAGACCGACCCGGAGGCCTTCTTCCCCGAGAAGGGCGGCTCCACGCGCGACGCCAAGCGCATCTGCACCTCGTGCGACGTGCGGGCTCAGTGCCTCGAGTACGCGCTGCAGAACGACGAGCGCTTCGGCATCTGGGGCGGGCTCAGCGAGCGCGAACGCCGCAAGCTCAAGCGCGCCGCGGGCTGAGACCGTCCTGGCCCGACACCGCAGCGTCGGCGATAACCCTCCGCGGGAGATCCTTGGCCCTTCCGATCCAGCCGAACGGGTGTCGCCCGCGGAACGGATGTCGGCTGCGGAACGGATGAGATCCGGCCCCTGCGTCGGGATCGCTCCGGGAATCTTCGCTTCCTCGGCGCGTGCCGCAGTGAGCTGCGCGACGCCGACCTAGGCTGACCGCGACATGCCCCCCGCCGTCCACGCCATTCTCGTCGCGCGCGCCACACCGGAAGCCGCGGTCCAGCTCGAGCGCACCCTCGCCGCCCTGCGCGCGCAGCACCGTCCCGTCGACGCACTGACCGTCGTGGTCTGCGGCTCGGCCGAGAAGCTGCGAGCCCAGATCGACGCGTCCGGAGCGGAGGGCGCGATCGAGGCGCCTGCCGCCACCTCCTTCGCCACGGCGGTGCGCCTCGGCGCGGCGCGCGTGCCCGCGGGTCGGGCGGTGTGGCTGCTCGCGCACGACACGGAGCCGGAGCCCGGCGCCCTTGCGGCGCTGTCCGCCGCGCTCGAGCGTGCGCCCTCGGTGGCGATCGCGGCGCCGAAGCTGGTCGACCAGCGGGACCCGTCGGTCATCGTGTCGCTCGGTGTCAGCATGACGCGCTTCGGCCGGACGGTGCCCCTGGCGGGCGGCGAGTTCGACCAGGGCCAGCACGACGGCGACGACGACGTGCTCGGCGCGGACGTGCGCGGACTGCTGCTGCGCAGCGACGCGCGCCGGCAGCTGCTGCCGGATCCCGCGCTGGCGGGCGCCGACGAGGGCCTCGACATGGGCGTGCGAGCCCGTCTCGGCGGACGGCGTGTCGCGCTCGCGCCTGGCGCCCGCGTCCTCGTGGGTGCGGCGGCGGGGCTGCCGCGCCGTCCCATGGCCCGCGCGTTCGCCGTGCGCGTCGCGCAGCTGCACCGTCGCCTCGCGTACGCGCCGACATGGGCGGTGCCGCTGCACTGGCTCTCGCTGCTGCCCCTGGCACTGTGGCGCTCGTTCCTGCACCTGGTGGCCAAGGCGCCGGCACGTGTCCCCGCGGAGTGGGCCGCGGCGGTCACCGTCATGGCGCGCATCGCCGCGATCGCCCGGTCGCGCGCAGCGATCCGCGCCGCGCGCACCGGCTCGTGGGCGCAGATCGCACCGCTGCGAGCGACCCAGGCGCAGCTGCGTGAACGGCACGACCCGGGCGGCGGCGAACCCACCGTGCGCCGCGAGCTGCGCTTCTTCTCGGGCGGCGGCGCATGGGCCGTGCTCGCGGCGCTCGTCGTCTCGGTGGCAGGCTTCCTGCCGCTGCTGGCCTGGCCCGTGATCGGCGGGGGCGGTCTGCTGCCGCTGCGCGACACGGTCGACGCGCTGTGGGCCGACGCCGCGTACGGGCTCCGCGCGACGGGCGCGGACGTCGTCTCGCCCGCCGACCCCTTCGCGTCGCTGCTCGCGGTGGTGGGCTCGCTGTGGCCCGCGCAGCCGTCGTTCGCGCTCGTGCTGCTGTGGGTGCTCGCGCTGCCCCTGTCCGTGCTCGGTGGCTGGTTCGCCGCCACGCGCGTGACGGATCGCTCCGGCGTGCGCGCCGCGTTGGCGGGGCTGTGGAGCCTGGCGCCCTCCTTCCTGACGGCGCTCGTCGAGGGGCGCCCGGCCGCCGTGCTGCTTCACGTGCTGCTGCCGTGGCTCTTCTTCGCGGCCGCGGTCGCGCACCGCTCGTGGGGGGCATCCGGCTCCGCGTCGATCCTGCTGATCGCGGTGCTGGCGTGCGCGCCCTCGCTCGCGCCGGCGCTCGCGCTGCTCTGGGCGCTGGCCGTGCTGCTGACCGTGCTCTTCCGCGTGCGCCGCGGTCTGGCGCGCGTGCTGTGGATCGTGGTGCCGAGCATCGTGTTCTTCCTGCCGCTCGTCCGGGCGCAGCTCGAGCGCGGCACGCCGTGGGCCCTGCTCGCCGACCCGGGACGTCCGTGGGTCGGCCCCGAGCCCGCGGGCTCCTTGCTGCTAGCGCTCGGTCTGCCCGGCGCCGACCCGGCCGGATGGGGCGGTCTGCTCACGTGGATGGGCGCATCCGAGCCGCAGACGGCCTGGGTGCCGCTGCTGCTCGCGCCTGTCGCCCTCCTCGCACTCGCCGCCCCCCTCACGCCGCGCTGGCGGGCGGGCATCGGCGCCGTGGCCATCGCGGTGACGGGGCTCGTGTCCGCGCATCTGGTCGCGGGCGTGCAGGTGTCGTTCACGCAGTCGCACCCGGTTCCGGTGTGGCCCGGCACGGCCCTGAGTCTGGCCTGGCTCGGCGTCGTGGCAGCGGCGGCGGTCACGCTCGACGCGGGCATCCGACGACCCGCTCTCGCGCGGCTCGCCGCGGTCGTCGCGGCGCTGTGCGTCGCCATCGTCGCGGTGCCGTCGCTCACGGCGCTGGCGCGCGGAGAGGCGCTGCTGACGAACGGCCCGGAGTCGACGCTGCCGGCGTACGTGACCGCGCGCGCCGCCGACGAGCGCGACGTGGGCACGGTCGTGCTGACCGCGCAGCAGGACGGAGCGGTCGCCGCCCGGCTCGTGTGGGGCGCGGGCGACACACTCGGCGGGCAGTCGACGCTGCAGTCGACCGACCCGCGGCCGGACGAGAGCGACCGGCTGCTGGCCGAGGTGGCGGGCGATCTCGTGAGCGCCAGCTCCGGGCAGGTGCAGGAGCGCCTCGGCGAGCTCGGCGTGCGCTTCGTGCTGCTCGAGTCGGGCGACGACGCCGAGACCGACGCCTCGCGCACGCGGCGACTGGACGCGGTGGCGGCCATCGACCAGCGCTCGGGATTCGTGCGCGTGGGTGAGACCGCGAAGGGTGTGCTCTGGCGCCTCGAGGCCGACCCGCAGCCGCGCGCGTCCCTCGACGACCACGAGCAGTCGACCGCCCGGTGGATCGCGACGGCGCAGGCGCTCGCGCTGCTGGTGGCGCTGCTGCTGGCCGTGCCGACCTTCGCCTCGCGGCGCGAGGCGCGTCGGATGCCGCGCGTGGTCGGCCGGGGCTACGAGGGGAGCGACTCATGAGGATCACGGCGGCCCAGCGCACCCTCGGGACGCGCCTGATCATGGGCGGGCTGGTGGCGGCCGGCTCGGTCGTCGCCGTCACCGCGGCAGCCGCGCTGCCCTGGCCTGCGGTCGCCACGCCGCCGCCCGCGCTGGAGGTCACGCCCGTGCCCGCGGAGACGATCCTCGCCTGCGACGGTCCGGTGCTCGCGCTCGGCCGCACGGTCGAGGATGCCGGCGGGCTCTCGGCCGCGGCTCCCAGCCGCCAGACCGCCGGCAACGACCGCGGCGAGCAGCCGGCGTCCGACGCGCTCGCGCAGCCCGCGGTCGCCGGCGAGGCCGCCGCGGCACGCTTCGTGCAGAAGCCCGACGGGCGAGAGCCGGTGTCGGTCGCGGCCGCGTCGTCCGTGCGCGTGGACGAAGACGACCTGGGCGGCTACTCGGCGTCCGCGTGCCGCCCGCCGCAGATGGAGTCGTGGATCGTGGGCGGCGACACCGAGACGGGCTCGACGGGCATCCTGCTGCTCGCCAATCCCGGGGACGTCTCGGCGACCGTCCAGGTCACGGTGTACGGCGTCGCCGGGGCGGTGACGCCGCCGGGCGCCGAGGCCGTGCCCATCCCGCCGCGCACCCAGGTGGCGCTGCCGCTCGCAGGTCTGGCGGGCGGCGAGAGCCGTCCGAGCCTCCGCGTCACGGCGACGGGTGCTCCCGTGCGCGCGAGCCTGCAGTCGAGCATCGTCCGCACCCTGGAGCCGGGCGGCATCGACACCCAGTCGGCCGTGCGGCCGGCGACCGTGCAGGTCATCCCCGGGCTGCGCGTCGTGACGGACGCCGACGGCGCCCAGGGCGCGTCTTCCATCGCGCGACTGCTGTCCGAGAGCGATACGCGGGCCACCATCACGGTCACGAAGGCGGGGGACGGTGCGGAGCCGGCTCGCGCCCCCGAGTCCGTCGCGCTCACGGCGGGCGCACCGCTCGACGTCGACCTCGGCGCTCTCGACAAGGGCGAGTACACCGTGACGGTCACGAGCGAGGCGCCGCTGGTCGCGGCGGTCTGGCACACCACGGGCTTCGGGGCGGGGTCGGACTACGCGTGGCACACCGCCGCGCCGCCGATCTCCGACACCACTCTCGTCGCGGTGCCCGACGGAGACGACGCGAGCCTGAACATCGCGAACCCGGCGGCGCAGGACGTCACCGTGTCCGTCGCCGGTCAAGGGGACGACCCGCAGGATGTCGACATCGCCGCGGGCGACACGGTCGTGATCGACGTGCGCGACGACAAGCTCTACTCGATCGACCCGCGCGGCTCGGCGGTCCATGTGTCGGTCGGCTTCGCGAACGAGTCAGCCCTCGCCTCGGTCGCGGTCTGGCCCGACGCGGCGCGCCCGGAGCCCGTGACCGTCTACCCGTGAGGCGCACCGGCGGTGCGGGCCGCCGGTGTGGTTCAGAGGAACCGGAAGCGGTCGGGCCCGAGATCCCACGGGTCGCGGTCGAGGTAGTCGGCCGCGGCGCGGAACACCTCGCCCTCGATCATCATGCGGCGGTGCGTGTCGTCCACCCGGTGCAGGCGCCCGAGGCGCTCGATCGGCACGCGGTACAGCACGATGCGCCGCGCGTCGCGGTCGACGGTCCACCGGGGGATGCCGTCCTCGTCCGCCTGCCGGGGCAGCCGGCCGATCTCGAAGCTCACCTCGCGCAGCTCGGGCCACGCGCTCCGCAGGTACTCGGCCGCGCCGCCGACCGCGACGTCGAAGCGCTCGACGCGCGTGTCGATGGGCGGCAGCGGCGGCCGGACGACGGGGCTGCGGCCCACTCGGCCGTGACGCCCGTGCCGGGCTGCGCGCCCGCGCGGGGTGGAACGGCGCGAACGCCCGAAGAGAGCCATGCGACCAGCCTACGCAGGCATGCTTGCGACGAGGGTCCGCCGCGGTCGCACGACTGGGCAGGTCGGCACGTTCCGGAGTTCTGCGGTTCCGGAGTTCTGGACGGTTCCGGAGTTCTGGACGGTTCCGGAGTTCTGCACGGCTCAGGATGGTCCGGGCCTGCGCCGTCCTGAACCGTGCGGACGTCCGAATCCGTGTCGGAGCGGGCGGGCCACGGCGCGGCTGCCGGGAGCCCCCGCAGCCGGGCCGTAGGGTGGGGGCGATGCGTGAGAGAGTGTGCTCGAAGGTGGGTTGCGCCCGTGAGGCCGTGACCACCCTGACCTACGACTACCGCGACCAGATGGCGGCCGTGGGCCCGCTCGGGGCGGCGAACGACCCCCATGCCCACGATCTCTGCGCCATCCACACCGACCGCCTGTCGGTGCCGCAGGGCTGGACCGTCGTGCGGCACGAGACTCTCCGCGCATCCTGACGCCGCTGCCGATTCCTCCCCTTCGGCGTCGCTGAGCCGCGCGCTCAGCGAGACAGGTGGGCCACCCGCTCGGCGCGGGCCGTGAGCGCGTGCAGCTCGCGCTCGCGGCGCACAGCGACGACCGCGCCCAGCAGCGTCTCGGCATCGACCGGCGGCACCGGCGACACATGCGGACGAACCTCGGCGGCGAGCTCTGCCGCGACCCGCTGCCGGGCGGCGGGATGCATGGTCGCGGCGCCCGTGACGAACTGCGCCACGCGGCGCGCGAGCTGGTCGGGAAGCCGCGCGACGTCGGCGATGCCCGCCCAGGCCTCGAGTCCGGGGGGCACCGGGACGTCGTGCCGCACGAGGCGGGGGGTCCGCGTGCGCTCGGCGTACGTGCCCGCCACGAGATCGCCGAGGCGCTGCGAGCGCGGGGTGAAGATGCCCACCAGCAGCGCCAGCCCGCCGAGCGTCATGTACACCTCGAGCACGCCGGTCACGGCGCGGATGAACGCGTGGCGGAACGAGATGGCCCCTCCGTCGAGGCGCACGACGCGGCCCCCGACCGCCAGCTTGCCCAGGCTGCGACCACGGGTGATCGTCTCGACCGCGGTGGGCACGACCACGAGCAGCAGCACCAGCAGCACGATGGACAGGATCCGCATCACGCTCTCGGGCATCACGCCGGCGTTCAGCAGACCCACGAGCGCCAGCAGGAGCAGCAGGTACACGACGACGGTGACGGCGATGTCGATCGCGGCACCCGCGACCCGCAGGATGAGGCCGATCGGCTGCACGTCCAGCGCGACGGCCTCACCGGTCAGCACCTCGTCGTGCTCCACCACCACGGCTCGCGGCGTGCGCCGGGCAGGCGTCGTTCCCCGATCCGGGACGGCGGCGGTCGACATGCGTACAGTAAATCACTGTGGACCTCGATGCCCTGGCGACTGCGCGACAGGCCGAATGGGCGCGCCTCGACGAGCTGTCGAAGCGCCGCCGGCTGAGAGGGGATGAGGTCGACGAGCTGATCGCTCGCTATCAGGCGGCGTCAGCCGACCTCGCAGACATCAAGACCTCGGCGGGACGGTCGCCGCAGGGCGACCATGTGTCGACCATCCTGTCGCGTGCGCGGCTCGCGCTGACGGGGGCATCGGACAACGTGCTGCGGCAGCTGCCGCGCTTCTTCCTGCACCAGCTTCCGGCGGCGCTGTACCGGGTGCGGTGGACGACGCTCGCGATCGCGCTGTCGTTCATCCTGGTGGTCGCGGTGTCGGGCGCCTGGATCGCCGGAGACCCTGCGCTGATCGCCACCCTCGGCCCCGAGGCCGCGCTCGAGCGCTATGCCGAGCACGAGTTCACCGACTACTACACCGAGAACCCCGCCGCGGTGTTCGCCGGCATGGTGTGGACCAACAACGCCTGGATCGCCGTGCAGTGCGTGCTGTTCGGGGTGACCGGCGTGTTCCCCCTCTACGCCCTCGTGCAGAACGCGGTGGGGCTCGGCACGGCGGCCGCCGTGATGACGGCGTACGACCGGCTCGACGTCATGATCCTGTACATCCTGCCCCACGGGCTGCTCGAGATGACATGCATCTTCGTCGCGGGGGCCGCGGGTCTGCACACGTTCTGGGCGTGGGTGGCCCCCGGGCCGCGCACGCGCGGGGCTGCGCTGGCCGCCGAGGGGCGGGCGCTCGCCGCGGTCGCGATCGGGCTGGTGTTCGCGCTCGCGCTCGCCGGCGCGGTCGAGGGCTTCGTCACGGGGCAGCCGTGGCCCTGGTGGCTCAAGATCGGCATCGGCGCGCTTGCGCTGGGCGTGCTGCTGTTCTGGATGCTGGTGCTGGGGCGTCGCGCGGCGCGCGCGGGCGAGACGGGCGACCTCACGGAGTACGAGTCGGGCACGCCCCGCCTGGTCGCCGGTTAGCGGCCCACGGGTCCGGTCGGCTTCGTGGTGTCGAACAGGGCCTTGTAGGCGAAGCCGGCGATGAGCGCGCCCACGATGGGGAACACGATGAACACCCACAGCTGCGCGAGCGCCTCGCCGCCGCCGTAGATCGCCGCGGCGATCGAGCGCGCCGGGTTCACCGACGTGTTGTCGACCGGGATGCTGATGAGGTGGATCAGGGTGAGGCTCAGGCCGATCGCGAGACCGGCGAGCGGCGTGCCGCGCGTGGGGTGCGTCACCCCCAGGATGATCAGCACGAACAGTGCCGTGAGCACCACCTCGGCGATCATCGCGGCCACCATGCCGAACCCCGCGGGGGAGAGGGCGTCCCACCCGTTGCTGGCGAAGCCGCCGTCCTGAGCGGTCTGCAGCCATCCGGCCGGTCCGAACAGGCCGATGAGCACGAGCAGCGTCGTGGCGATCGCGCCGCCGACGACCTGCGCGGCGATGTATCCGCCGGTCTCGCGCCACGGGAACCGTCCGGCGGCCGCGAGACCCAGCGTGACCGCGGGGTTGAAGTGACCGCCCGAGACGGGACCGAACGCGTAGGCGCCGGCGACGACCGTGAGCCCGAAGGCCAGGGCGACCGCCGTGTAGACGGCGGCGGGGGTGTCGGTGAAGTGGTTGGACGCGAACACGGCGGTGCCGACGCCGCCGAACACGAGCAGAAGCGTGCCGAACGCCTCGGCGACGAGCTTGGCGGTCGTCGAGGGGGCGGCGGGAGGGGTGTGGGCCAGCTCCGTGGGCTCGACGGGGGCCTCGGGATTCGGATCGGACATGCGCGTTCCTCTCGTCATCGTCTTGCTCCGCATGGTGCCAGGGGCGTCCGTGCCCCTGCAAGGAGTGTCACGCAGGTATTCCGGTTCGTGTCGCCGGGACGCGGGCAGGCCTCCGCGGCCGGCTCAGAGGCGCCCGGCCGCCTTCAGGGCCAGGTAGCGGTCCGCGATGCGCGGGGGCAGCTCGTCAGGGGAGGCGGTCAGGGCCTCGGCTCCGGCGCGCACGACGGCGCGGGCGACTCCGCCGGCCGAGCGCAGCGCGGCCTCGGCGGCCGCGGCGCGGTAGAGGTCGTCGACCGAGCCGCCCGCACGCGCCGTGCGCTCCAGGTCGGCGTCCGTCGCCGTGCCGACGAGCACGACCGTCCCGGCGCGCACGCTGTGGGGCAGGGTGCCCAGGAAGCCGCGCGCGGCGTCCGGAGCCTCCTGGGCGGTGAGCACGACCAGCAGCGAGGGATGCGGGGCGAGCGCGCGGGCCTGGGCGAACGCGGCATCCCAGTCGGTGTCGATCAGCTGCGCCTCCACCGGCGCGAGCGCGTCGACCAGCGCGGGCAGCACCCCAGAGCCCTCGGCCCCCGTGACGCGGGCCCGCACCACGCGGTCGAACGCCACGAGGTGCACGTGGTCTCCGGCCCGCGCAGCGAGCGCGGCCAGCAGCAGCGCGGCCTCGAACGCCGCGTCGAGACGCGTGCCGTCGCCCACGCGCGTGGCCGCCGTCCGGCCGGTGTCGATCACGATCACGACGTGACGGTCGCGCTCGGGACGCCAGGTGCGCAGCATGGTGGTGCCGGCCCGTGCCGTGGCACGCCAGTCGATCGAGCGCACGTCGTCGCCTCGCACGTACTCGCGCAGCGAGTCGAACTCTGTGCCCTGGCCCCGCACCTGCACGCTGGTGCTGCCGTCGAGCTCGCGCAGCCGGGCGATGCGCGAGGGCAGGTGGCGGCGCGCGTGGAACGGCGGGAGCACCCGGATCGCACCCGGCACGTCCATGCGCCGCTGCACCCCGGCCAGGCCCAGCGGCCCCGCGGACCGGATCACCGCGAACTCCGAGCGCGGCTCGCCGCGCCGCCGCGGTCGCAGCGTCAGGCGAGCGGTGCGGGCCTCGTGAGGCGGCACGTCGAACCGCAGCCGGACGGTCCGCGCGCCCGCCGTCGGCTGCCACGCATCGCGCACGGTGGCCCGGATGCGCCGACGGCCGCGGTTGACGAGGCGCAGCCGCAGGTCGACCGCATCCCCCAGCCGCACGCGCGGGGGGCGGGCGCCACCCGGGAAGAGACGCTCCAGCGCGACCGAGCGCGGGTCGGGCGCGGCCAGCACGTCGACGGCGACCGCCGCGGCGCACAGCACAAGCCACGCGGCCAGCACGAGCCACGGGTCCGCGCCCATCGCGCTCAGCGGCACGAGCGGGATCAGGCCCGCGGCGACGACCCAGGGGAGGAGGGCGGTGACGTACATCCGGATGTCTCGGCGGGCCGGCTCAGAGCGGCACGGGGGTCTGCTGCACGACCGAGTTCAGCACCGCGTCGACCGACACGCCCTCGATCTCCGCGTCCGGTCGCAGCCGGATGCGGTGACGCCACACCGGCACGAGCATGGCCTGCACGTGATCGGGCGTGATGGCGGGGTAGCCGCCGAGCCATGCCCATGCCTTCGCGGCCGCGAGCAGCGCGGTCGAGGCGCGGGGGCTCGCCCCGAGCTGAACCGAGGGGCTCTGCCGCGTCGCCCGCGCAAGGTCGACCACGTACGCCAGCACGTCGTCCGTGACGGTCACCGCGGCCGCCGAGCGCTGCGCCGCGCGGATGTCGTCGGGCGTCACCACGGGCGCGACGCCCGCCAGCTCGCGCGGCGAGAAGCCGTCGGCGTGGCGACGCAGCACGGCGACCTCGGCCTCGCGCGGCGGCACGTCGATCACGAGCTTGATGAGGAAGCGGTCGAGCTGCGCCTCGGGCAGCGTGTACGTGCCCTCGTGCTCGACGGGGTTCTGCGTCGCGCAGACGAGGAACGGATCGGGTAGCGGGCGGGTCACGCCGTCGGCCGACACCTGGCGTTCCTCCATGGCCTCGAGCAGCGCCGCCTGCGTCTTGGGCGGCGTGCGGTTGATCTCGTCGGCCAGCACGATGTTGGTGAACACCGGTCCCTCGCGGAACTCGAACTCGCCGGCCTTGGCGTCGTAGATGAGCGAGCCGGAGACGTCGCCCGGCATGAGGTCGGGCGTGAACTGGATGCGCTTGGTGTCGAGGCCGAGGGTGCGGCTGAACGTGCGCACGAGCAGCGTCTTCGCGACTCCGGGAACTCCCTCGAGCAGCACGTGGCCCCGCGCGAGCAGCGCGATCAGCAGGCCGCTCACGGCACCCTCCTGGCCCACCACGGCCTTGCCGACCTCGAGGCGCACGCGGTGCATGGCCGCGCGCAGCGCGTCGGCGTCTGCGGTGGCCGGTCGCCGGTCGGCGTCGGGGGCACCGGGCGTCCCGGCCTGGTCTATCGCGGTGTTGTCCATGCGGTGATCCTCTCGGGTGGGACGGGTCAGCGGGGGCCCGCGGCGCGTGCGGCGTCGACGGCGCGCTCGAGGTCGCGCAGCCTGCGGCCGAACGAGGCGAGCTCGGTGTCTGTGGATGGGACGTGGGTCAGGATCGCGCGCGTCACCTCGGACGGTGCGCCGAGACGCGCGGCCGCGGCGTCGGCGACCTCGCGCGCAGTCGCGCCGGCCGGCAGGCCAAGGGCGCGGGCCATACGGGCAGCGGCGCCGGCGCGCAGCAGGTCCGCGGCATGCGCCGGATCCGTCGCGCGCGCGTACAGCCGGGCCCGGCCCTCGAGCGTCTCGCTGCCGCGCACCGTCACCGGCAGGCGCTCGGCAATGAGCGGCCCGAAGCGGCGTCCCCGCCACAGCGCGGCGGCGACGCCGGCCGTCAGCAGCAGCACGATGGCGGGGGTGAGCCAGGGCGGCACGAGATCGCCCAGCGTGGGCTCGACGCTGCGGCCCGCCGCGGCGTCGTCAGGCGAGGGCATGTGCCAGACGACGCGGCCGGTGCCGCCGATCAGACCGAGGCCCAGGGCGGCGTTGCCCTCGGTGGCGAGGTCGGCGTTGTCGAACAGCACGGTGCCATCGATCAGGGTCACGGCGCCGGCGCCGACACCCGGCGCGCGCACGAGTGCGAACCCGTCGTCGACCGGATAGCAGCCCGTCGCGCCCGCGGGTGCGGTGAACGCGCGGCCGGGCTCGATCTCGCCGGCTCGCTGTGCGACGGGCAGCGAGCACCCCGGTGCGACGGGGCCCGTGCCGTATCCCGCGTGCGCGGCTCCCGGCACCAGCAGGTCGGCGATCGCGCCCGACGGATCGAGAACGACCGTGTCGCCGGCGGCGGCGACGAGCTCGCGGATGGCCGCGTCCGTCAGCGAGCGCGTGTCGGTGAGCACCAGCGTGGTCTCGTCGTCGAGAACGGCGAGCGCTGCGTCGCTCCCCGTCGCGGCGACGACCTCGACGCCCTGCTCGCGCAGGATGCTCACGATGGCCCGCGCGCCGTCCTCGCCCGGCCCGTCCGGGTCGAAGGGAGGGCGGGCCATCCAGTCTCCGGCGGCGAGCATCGCGACCAGCGCGCCGATCGCGATCACGGCCGCCGCCAGAGCGAGCCATCCGAGACCTGAGCGGCGGCGTGACCTCTGCTCGGCGGCTTCGGCGGCGAAGGGATCGGCGGCGAAGGGATCGGCGAAGGAGGGACCGGCGAAGGAGTCGGGCAAGGCCGGGTCCGCGGGGCGAGTTCGCGCGGCGACATCGCTCACGCGGGGCGTCGATGTCGCTGTGGTCGATGTCGCTGTGGTCGATGTCGCTGTGGGGTCGCTCATGCGCTCACGGCCTCCGGGGCGCGTGCGGGCGTCGTGCGGACGAGGTCCTCGTCGAGCCGGGAGATCGCGGCGTACAGGTCGGCCGTGCCGTGCCGGCGCAGGTAGCGCACGTCGTCGAACGCGCGTGCGGCCGACTCCAGGGCGCCGCCGTGCGCGGGGAACGGATGAGCCGATCGGCGGGCCAGTCCGTGCGCCGTGGTGCCCGGAGGCGCCTCGACGACGCCGCGCTCCTCGAGCCCGCGCGCGAGGGCACGGAAGCGCACCACGATGGCGTCATCCCATTCGCTCGCCGCGGCGTGCGCGGCGGCCGCCGCGCGCAGCTCGGCGGCCGATCGGGTCTCGGTCTCCCCGAACAGCGGCGATGACCGCTCGTCCGCGCGGTGCGCGAGGCGGGGCCGCCCCCAGATCAGCACGGCCGCGACCACGAGGCCCACGGCCACCGCGACGGCGGCCACGGCGAGCACGGGACTCCACTCGACGTCGCCGCGCGGGGTGAGCAGGTCGCCGAGGAACTCGCCGATCGCCTGGGCCAGCCGGTCGAGCGGCGTCGGCTGGGCCTCGGCGTACACGGGATCGGACAGTTCGCGCTCAGCCCACTCGCGCGCCTCGTCGCGGTCGGGCGCGAGTCCGCTCGCGATGAGACCGACGAGGCGGCCCGGGATCACGATCCGCCTGCCGGGGGAGCCGGGGGAGCGGGCGGATACGGCGGGTACGGTGCGGCGAACGGCTGCTGCCCGTACGGCTGCTGCCCGTACGGCTGCTGCCCGTACGGCGGCTGCCCGTACGGCGGCTGCCCGTACGGCGGCTGTCCGTACGGCGGGTGCCCGGGCGGCGGCGCGGGATATGACGCGGGATACGGTGCCGGATACGGCGCGTGAGCGACGGGCATGAACTCGGGGCGAGGGGGCGCGAGCTGCGACGGATCGAAGGCCCACGGGTCCGGGAGCGCCACGGCACCCAGCTCGCGCTGCTCGATGTACGACTGCAGCCGCAGGTCGAGGCCCTCACGGCGCATCCGCGCGTCCACGTACATGAGCGCGCCGCCGGCGCCCGTGACGATCGTGCCGATCGCCGACACGAGCACCTGCAGCGCGGCGCTCGCCAGCGAGACAGCCACGGCCACGCCGATCGCCGGACCGGGATCGGACTCGCTCTCGCCGAGCGGCATCAGGATCGTCGGCAGGAACGTCGTCAGCAGCTGCAACGGCGTGGACACCACGCCGGCCGCCACGCTCACGATCACCGAGATCAGCACCATGACCCCGAACGTCGGCCAGAAGCGCCCGCGCGTCAGCTGCCAGGAGCGCCGGATGCCGCCGAAGGCCCCGAGGCGCTCGAGCACGATCGCGCTCGGGACGAGGTAGAGCTTGGTGCCGAGCCACGCCCACAGCGGGATCATGGCGAGCATCAGCGGAAAGGAGATCAGGGCGACCCCCCACTGCTCGGTCACCGCTCCGATGAACAGCGGGGCGAGCACGACGACCACGAGCACCAGCACGACCGCGAGCTGCAGCAGGAAGTAGCCGGCCAGCCGCCAGAAGGCCGGCTTGACGAGCGACCAGAGCTGCCCCAGAGTCGCGCGTTCCCCGACCACGGCGCGCGACACCTCGGCGACGACGACGCCCTGCACGACCACGTTCAGCGCGCTGAGCGCGAGGGTGACGACGAGGGTCACGACTGCCGTGATCGCGATGGATCCCGCCATGATGGCATCGAACTCGTCGGTGAACTCCGGCACCGTGTCGAGCCGCGAGAAGGTCAGTCCGGCCGCCGCGCCGATGATCGCGACACCGACGAGCGAGGCAACCGCCTGCACGCCCACCGCGAAGCCCAGCAGCACCCGCGGGTTGCCGCGCAGCACGGCGAACGAGCGACCGAGCGCCGTGCCGAAGCCGAACGGGTACAGAGGCACGAGCCCGGGGCGGGGGGCCGGTCGCCATGTCGGTGCGTGAGACATCGATTCCCCTCGTGAGCCGGCTGCGACGCAGGATGGCACCAACGTTACAGAACCCGGCCGGTCGTCTAGGCTGATCGGGATCTGATCCCCGCCAGGATTCCAAGCAAAGGATCTCCGCCCCGTATGACCGCCCGCATCCTGGTCGTCGATGATGACACCGCCCTCGCCGAGATGATCGGCATCGTCCTGCGCACCGAAGGCTTCGACACCGTCTTCTGCGCCGACGGCGAGCTCGCCGTCGACATGTGGCGACAGGAGCGACCCGACCTCGTGCTGCTGGACCTGATGCTGCCGGGCAAGGACGGCATCGAGATCTGCACCGAGATCCGGGCCGAGTCGGGCGTGCCCATCATCATGCTCACGGCGCGCGCCGACACGAACGATGTGGTGGGCGGGCTGGAGGCCGGGGCCGACGACTACATCGTCAAGCCGTTCAACCCCAAGGAGCTGGTCGCCCGCATCCGCACGAGACTGCGGCCGACCTCCGAGGCGTCGAACGACGTGCTGCGCATCGGCGACCTCACGGTCGATGTCGCGGCTCACGAGGTGCGCCGTGGGCAGACCCCCATCGCGCTCACGCCGCTCGAGTTCGAGCTGCTCGTGGCGCTCGCCTCGAAGCCGCAGCAGGTGTTCTCGCGCGAGGAGCTGCTCGAGCAGGTGTGGGGCTACCACTACAAGGCCGACACCCGCCTCGTGAACGTGCACGTGCAGCGGCTGCGGGCCAAGATCGAGCTCGATCCCGACAACCCGCGCATCGTCACCACCGTGCGCGGTGTCGGCTACCGCGCGGGCGCCGTCTCCGGCACCGCCGCGTCCTAGCCATGCCCTCCGCGGCGGCGCCGACCCTCTTCGCGTGGCACTCGCCGCGCACGTGGCCGGGGGCCGCGCTGTCGCTGTGGAATCGCTCACTGCAGTTCCGCACGATCCTCGTGACGACCGCTCTCACCGCGATCACGATCACGGTCGCGTGTCTCTGGATGGCGCTCGCCATCCAGAACGACCTGTTCCAGACGCGGCGCGACGAGGTGCTCGCCGACGCGTCGCGGGCCGTGCAGGCCGCGCGCGAGACGCTCGACGCCTCCGAGGTCGCCGGCAGCCGTGCCCAGATGCAGGTGCTCTGGACGTCGGTGCGCGACGACATCACCGAGCTCTCGTCGACCGACCAGATCGCGGGCTTCCGCATCGACCAGCAGCCCGTGCCGCTGGCGCCGTCGGACTTCGGGCAAGGAGGGCTGACGGCTGAGGCGGTCTCGGCCGGTCTGCGCGAGCGCGTGCGGTCGCAGCCCGAGTCGCAGTGGTGGCAGTCGATCGCCCTGCGTGACGCCGACGGCGACCAGGTGCCGGGCATCATCGTGGGGCAGCAGCTGCAGGTGCCCACCGTGGGTCCGTACGAGATCTACCTCGCCTACGATCTCGCCGACGAGGCGGAGACGCTGCTGTTCGTGCAGCGCACGCTGTGGGCGTCGGGTGTCTCCATGGTGCTCATCGTCGTGGCCATCCTGTGGCTCGTGATGCGGGGGCTGTCGACGCCCATCATCGAGGCGTCCGCGACGAGTGCGCGTCTGGCCGCGGGCGACCTCAAGGTGCGCATCCCCGTGCACGGCGAGGACGAGCTCGCGACGCTCGGCCGCTCGTTCAACGCGATGGCCGACAGCATCGAGTCGCAGATCCACGAGCTCGCCGAGCTGTCGCTCGTGCAGCAGCGGTTCGTGTCCGATGTCTCGCACGAGCTGCGCACGCCGCTCACGACGATCCGGCTCGCGGCCGACATGATCAACGACCGGCGCGAGGCGTTCGATCCGGCCACGGCGCGCGCGGCCGAGCTGCTGCACGCGCAGGTCGCCCGCTTCGAGGAGCTGCTGACCGACCTGCTGGAGATCAGCCGCTACGACGCCGGATCGGTGCAGCTCGAGCTCGAGGCGACGAGCCTCGCCCACCTGGCCGAGGACGTCATCGAGTCGATGCGGCACCTCGCCGAGCAGCACGGCACCGAGCTGCGGTTCGTGGCGCCCGGCGGCTACTCGCCGGTCGACATGGACCCCCGGCGCGTGCGGCGCATCCTGCGAAATCTGCTGGGCAACGCCATCGAGCACGGCGAGGGCCGGCCCATCGTCGTGACGGTCGACAGCAGCCCGCAGGCCGTGGCGGTCGGCGTGCGGGATTACGGCATGGGCATGTCGCCCGGGGACGCCGAGCGCGTCTTCGACCGGTTCTGGCGCGCCGATCCGTCGCGCAAGCGCACGCTCGGCGGCACCGGTCTCGGACTGTCCATCGCGCTCGGGGACGCGAAGCTGCACGGGGGCACTCTCGAGGTGTGGTCGCAGCTCGGCGGCGGCACGAACTTCGTGCTCACCCTCCCGCGCAATCTCCGCGCGCAGGCCGCCATGGGGGAGCGGGCGACGCCCGACGTCCAGTCGCCCGTGCCGCTCGAGCCGTCGGACGAGCCGCTGCAGGGCGAGCTGGGGCCGACGCAGCCCATCCTGACAATGGACGTGGCGCAGGCCGAGGGACTCGACGACGTCGGCGAGGTGCGCGAGCTGCGCGACGTCGACGGTGTCGACAGCGTCGACCAGGACGCTCCCGCGAACGCCGGCGAGAAGGGGGAGGCGCGATGAGGCCCGCGACCGTGCACCGGAGCCGCGCCATCGCGGTGCTGCTCGCGCTCGTGCTGGCGCTCGCCGGGTGCACGGGGCTGCCGACATCCGGCCCCGTGACGGCGGGTCGCGTACCGGGCGAGGCGGCCGAGGACCCGCCCACCCAGTTCTTCGCATACGCTCCGGCGCGCGGTGCGACGCCCGAGGAGATCGTCACGGGCTTCGTCGAGGCGGCGATCTCGCCGCTGAGCAGCTGGGAGACCGCACGCCTGTTCCTGGCCGACTCGCTCGCCGAATCATGGCGTCCGGAGGCCGGCGTGATCGTGGACGTGGCCGACGACCGGCGCTATGAGGTGACGGGCGATGACTCGGTCACGCTGAACCTGACCCCGACCGCGACGGTCGACGAGCACGGCACGTATACGACGGCCGCCTCCGGGTCGGTCGAGCTCGGGTTCCGGCTGACGCAGCGGGAGGACGGCGAGTGGCGCATCGTCGAGGCGCCCGACGGGATCGTGCTCGACCGGCAGAACTTCCCCGACGTCTACAGCGACCATCGCCTGGCGTACTTCGACCCGACCTGGACCTACCTGGTGCCGGACGTGCGCTGGTTCCCCACGAGCGGCAACACCGCGACGTACATCGTGCGGGAGCTGGTCGACGGGGCGCCGAGCCCGTGGCTGGCCGGCTCGGTGGCAAGCGCGTTCGCGCAGGACATCGACCTGTCGACGGGCGCGGTGCCGGTGGACACCGACCAGGTCGCGCACATCGAGCTGAACGCGGTGGCCGCCGGTGCCGACACCACCGCCCTCAGCCGGATGGCGGCTCAGCTCGACGCGAGCCTCGCCAATACCGGCGTGCAGAGCGTGCGTCTCACGATCGCGGGCGAGAGCAGTCCGGTCCAGGTCGACCCCGTGCAGCCCGCGCAGACGCGGCCCGACTCGCGGGCGCTGGTGCTGCGCAACGGCGAGCTGGGGTTCCTGTCGGGATCCGAGCTGACGCCGCTCGAGGGTCTCAGCGACGCGATCGAGGACATGGAGGGGCAGATCGACTCCATCGCGGTGGCCCCCGACCGGCAGGTGGCCGCCGTGCAGCAGTCGACCGGGCTCGTCTACCGCGTGACCGCCGACAGTCCGGATCGAGTCGACGAGCGCGACGACCTGATCGCGCCGGTGATCGACCCGTTCGGGTACGTCTGGACCGTGCCGGCCGACGATCCCGGCGCCGTCGTGGCGTGGGATCCCGATCTGGAGCCGTTCCCTCTTGCCGGCGGCTGGTCCGAGGCGTCGCGTGTGCACGCCATGGCGATGTCGCGCGACGGCTCGCGCGTCGCGGCGCTCGTCACGGTGGGCGGCGAGCAGTTCGCGATGGTCGCGAGCGTCCGCCGAGATCGTGCCGGACGGCCCACCGGGCTGGGCGACGCCATGCGCACCGCCGAGCTCGCACAGCCGGGCGTGTCGATCGCCTGGATCGAGGACGCCCGGCTCGGCATCGTCACGAGCGAGGGCGACGAGGCGAGTGTCATCGAGCAGCAGGTCGGCGGTCAGGCCGAGCGCTCGAACGCTCCGAACGGGACCCGTGCCATCGAGTTCGGCACGCAGGACTCGTCGGTGCGGCTGCTCGGCGCGGAGGGGCTGCTGTACATGCGGCGCGGGTCGTCGTGGCAGCAGACGGGCTCGGAGGTCTCCGTGCTGGCGACGCAGATGGGCGCTCCGCAGAACGCCGACGGCTGAGGCTCGTCCACAGCGGCCCGCCGCGACCGAAAGGCCCCGTCGCCGGCCGCGGTACGCACCCGCGCGGTCGTCGTCGACGAGCATGGCGCCATGGACGACCGATGGGCTCCCGCGCGCGATGTCATACGCCGTGCGTGCGCGCAGGCTCTCGCGCTGCTGCTGCCCGTCGCCTGCGCCGGGTGCGGGCTGCAGGGCGTGGCCCTGTGCGCGCCGTGCCGAGCGCTGCTCGCGCCGCGGCCTGAGGCGCACTCGATCGGGTCGCTCGTCGTCTGGAGCGGACTGTCGTTCGAGGGGCCCTGTGCGCGGACCGTGCGGGCGCTCAAGCAGGCGGGTCGCACCGACGTGGCCACCGCGCTGGCCCCGGCCCTGCGCGCTGCGGTGAGGGCCGCGGTCGCCGGGGCCGAGCCGCCCGTCGTCGCGGTCGCGGTGCCGACCTCCCGCACCGCGATGCGGCGGAGGGGGTACCGGGTGCCGGAGCTGCTCGCTCGTCGCGCCGGTGTGCGCACGATGCGGCTGCTGGCCCCGGCCCGCGCGACATCCGATCAGCGAGTGCTCGGACGGGAGGAGCGTGCGCGCAACGTCGCCGGCAGCATGCGGGCCCGCGCGGAGGCGGCGGGCCTCGCCGTGGTGCTGGTCGACGACGTGGTGACCACGGGTGCGACCCTCGAGGAGGCGCGGCGCGCCCTCGAGCGCGAGGGCGCGCACGTGATCGGCGCAGCCGTCGTGGCGGCGACACCGCTGCGAGATCGCCCCCGGACGGCTGCGCGTCGGCATAGATGACCGCTCCGGCGGCTTCTTCCCTCGCGGTGAGCGGGATCTGTCCGGCCTCACCGCCACGCTGTGCGTCATACCGGTCGATTCCGCGTGACACCGGCGGCGGCCGGGTCTACGGTAGGGCATCACACAGCCCCGGGCTCTCCGGGGGATCGCGACCGAGGTCCGCACGTCCGGACAAGGTGCCGGGGACCGGGCGGACCGGACAGGGAGGCACGATGGAAACGAACATCTCGGGAGTCGGCGTCGGGATCACCGACCGTTTCCGATCCGTGGTCGAGGAGAAGAGCGTGCGCATCGCGGGCCTGGCCCCCCGCGCGCTCCGTCTCGAGGTCAAGGTCACTCACCAGGCTCACCGCAACGGGCGCATCGAGGATGACGTCGTCGAGCTCACCGTCATCGGCAAGGGGCCCGTCGTGCGCGCGGAAGCATGTGCGGGGGACAAGTTCGCGGCGCTCGACATGGCGCTCGACAAGCTCGCCGAGCAGCTGCGCCGCGCGAAGGACAAGCGCGTCACGGGGCGGCTGCACCCGCGCGGCGCCCACTACGAGAAGGGCTCCGGTGCGCTGGAAGGCATCGACGTGCAGCCCGCTCCGGCCGATGTCATCCGCGCCGTGGCGACCGGCGAGGTGCCGATCGTCGCCGAGGGCGAGGACGAGGAGGACTACTCGCCCGTCGTCATCCGCACCAAGACCTTCGAACCCGAGTGGATGACCGTCGAGGAAGCCGTCGACCGTATGGAGCTGGTCGGGCACGACTTCTTCCTGTTCATCGATGCCCGCACCGACCACCCGAGTGTCGTGTACCGTCGCCGCGGCTGGGACTACGGCGTGATCTCGCTCACCGCGACCGCGCCGCCCGAGGCCGAGAAGCTCGCCTCGTAACCCGCACACAGAGGGGCCGGTCCCGGACCGGCCCCTCTGTCATGACTGCGGCTCCGACTGCCGTCGGTCGCGGGCGCTGCCGTCGCCGTGCGCTGTCAATCGAACAGGTCGCCCATCAGGCCGCCCAGCAGCAGGCCGCCCATCACGGGGCCGAGGATGTCGCCACCGCCGCCGAAGCCGGAGCGCGGTCGCCCGCGTCCGCCGTAGCCGCCGTAGCCGCCCCAGTCGTCCCCGTCGGGGCGCCCGGAGTCGATGTCGCGCTGCGCGGCCTGCAAGGCCTCCGTCGCGAGCTGCTGCACGCGGCGGGCGATCGCGAGCGCCTGGTCGCGGGTGTCCTCGGGCATGACGAGCGGGTCGACCTCGGGGCGCAGGCGCTGGGCCTCGGCGAGCCGGGTGCGCGCATCGGCGCCGATCCACCCGCGGTGCCCGGCGATCACGCTCTGTGCCACCGCGACGGCGTGGTCGGCGGCGTCGACGGCGTGCCGCACCTGCTCCAGGGCGGGCACCGGCCGCGCGGCCCGCGCGCGCGCCTTCTCGACGGCCGCGTCGAGCGCCGCGTTGGCATCGCGCAGCTGCGCGAGATCGGCGAACGGGTCGCTCGGGGTGCCGGGGCCGGGGAGTGCGGCCAGGGCGTTCTCGAGAGCCGCCACGGCGGCGGTCACCTCGGCCGCGTGCGGCGCACCGGCCTGCATCAGCGGCCGAGCCGCGACGATGTCGCCCCGCGAGTCGGCGATGACGTCGGCGAGCGTCGACTGCGCGCGCAGCGCCTCGATCTCGAAGTCCTCGACGCCGTCGATGATCGTGCCCGCGCGTCGCACGGCCTCCGTTGCGGTCTCCAGCGCGACGTTCGCCTCCTCGGGCCGGCGGGCCTCGCGCCGTCGCACCGAGACGTCGGCGCTGTGCAGGGCGAAGTCGAGCAGCTGCTCGGCCTCGTCGGGGTTCGCGGCCACGCGGTGCAGCGCCGCCTCGCTGTAGCGGCCTGCGAGGCGCTGCACGGTCTCGCGGGTCTGCGGGAGGCGGGCGCGCAGCCGCTCGACGTCGGTGCGGATCCCCTCGATGATCTGCGGCGCCTGCCGCACCATCGCGATCTTCTCGCGCAGCGCCTCGGTGCGCTCGTCGAGCACATCCTGCGCCCAGTCGCACAGCTGCACGATGCGGGCGTTGCGCGTGCGCAGCTCCTCGGCCGTGTCGGGTATCTCGTCGTGGTTGAGCTGATGCAGGTGGAACGCCTCTCCCAGATGGGTGCGCACCGCGTTCAGGCCCTCGCGCAGATCCTTGGTGGCCGCCTCCCCGAGCTCGGCGACGGCGAACTCCAGTTCGTCCGCGGTCGACCGGATGCGCTCATCGGCCTCGACCAGTGCGGCCCGCGCGCGCCGTGCCAGGTCGTCGTCCTGCGCCTGCCGTGCCTGCTCTTCCTCGCGCCTGCGCCTGCCCCAGAATCCGGCCATGGGTCGATCCTATGCGCGCGTGCTGTGCGCGGGTGCGGGGCCGCGACCCGTGCTGCGCACCACGCGAGCGCGTCTCGCGCGCCGCCCCTCCGCCGCGGGGGCGGGGCGCTCTCGCCCGCTTCTATGCCACCGCCCGTGCTGCGATCCGTGCCGGGCGGCCGCGACGGGGACGCTCGGTCGACAGGTCCAGCGCCAGCGCGTGATCCGGATGCGCCGCGAGTCGCGTCTCGCTGTGCTCGAGCCAGCGCACCTCGGCCTCCGCGGCGAAGATCATCGCGTCCACGACGAGCGACCGGGCGATCGACTCCGGGCCATCCGGGTCGGGCTGCTCGGTGCGCCGCAGCTCCTCCAAGCGGGCCAGCGTGGCCGAGCGCTGAGCGCGGATGAGGCTGGTCACGTCCGCGCCGGGCAGCGTGGCGGCGAGCGCGAGCTTCACGGCGAGCTCGTCGCGTGCCGCCTGACCGCGCTCGACCGCCGAGACGAGCCAGTCGCGCACCTCGGCCCTGCCGGCGTCGGCGATCTGCCAGTAGACGTGGCCGTGCGCGTCCGGCTCCCCCCGCACCACGAGCCCATCGCGTTCGAGGCGCTCGAGGGTGTTGTAGATCTGCCCCACGTTGAGGGGCCATGTGCCGCCCGTGCGACGCTCGAACTCCGTGCGCAGCTGATAGCCGTAGCAGGGGCCCTGGTCGAGGATCGCGAGCAGACTCTGGCGCACGCTCATCCGGTGTCTCCGTTCCGCACCGAGGTGCGTATCTGCTTTCCGGGTATATGCATACCGGGAATGGTGTGCGCCGCGGCGAACCGGGCGGCGAGTCGCGTTCATCCGCGGTTCACGCGTGTGTTCACGGCGTGTCCGGCCCGGCGGAGTAGCATCGCGGCCATGTCCGACGCGCCCGAGGTCCGGATCGCCGAGTACGCACGCCCCAGCCACACCCTGGTCCACCTGAGCGACACGCATCTGCGCGCACACGGGGGTGTCTTCGGCATCGACGCCGCCGACAATGTGGAGCGGGTGCTGTCCGACCTCGCGGGGGCGGGAGGGCATCCCGACGCCCTCGTCTTCACGGGCGACCTCGCCGACCTCGGCGAGCAGGACGCCTACGGGCGGCTGCGCGACATCGTGGAGCCCGCCGCCGAGCGGCTCGGCGCGCGTGTCATCTGGGTCATGGGAAACCACGACTCCCGCGGCGTCTTCCGCCGGGAGCTGCTCGACGACGACGGGGACGGCCCCGTCGACGCGGTCCACGACATCGACGGCCTCCGCGTCATCGTGCTCGACACCACGGTGCCCGGGGAGCACCACGGCGAGATCAGCGACGCCCAGCTCGACTGGCTGGCGCTGGAGCTGGCCGTCGCCGCGCCCCACGGCACCATCCTCGCGATGCATCATCCGCCCGTGCCCTGCGTGCTCGACCTGGCGACGCTGGTCGAGCTGCGCGACCAGAAGCGGCTGGCGCCCGTGCTGCGCGACAGCGACGTACGCGCCATCCTGGCCGGTCACGTGCACTTCTCCACATCGGCCACGTTCGCGGGCATCCCCGTCTCGGTCGCCTCGGCGACCTGCTACACGCAGGACCCGGGCGTCCTCGACGGCGGCATGCGGCCGCGCGATGCCGCCCAGTCGTACAACCTCGTGCACGTCTACGACGAGACGGTGGTCCACTCCGTGGTGCCGCTCACGTCCGCCCCGCCTGCCGAGGTGACGAGCGCCGAGGAGTCGCGCCGGCGGCTCGCGGCGGCCGGCGTGGTGATCCCGGGCTCGGCCGCGCGGGCCCGGGTCGACCGCATCTCGCCGCTCTCGTCGCGGCTGCCGCTGATGCGCTGAGCGGCCCGCCGCCGCGCATCGGTCACTCCTCGTCGGGCGACGTCCGCTCCCAGGGGGCGGCGATGGGGAAGTACGCCTCCAGCATCTCGCGCACCGCTCGCTCTCGCAGGTCCTCAGGGATCTCCGGCACGCTGCCGTCGTTGAGGCAGAACATGTCGGCGTCGCGGCGGGCCAGGAGCCGCTCCATCCGATGCAGCGACTCCTGCATCGTGGTCTGGATGTACGCGGTGCGCGGTGCCGTGGTGGGCAACGCGCGCCCCGTCATCAGCGCGTAGTAGTGGTAGAGCGAGTTGGTCACCGACACATCGGTCGCGCTGCGGAAGCGGGCGGCCGCCGTGCGAGCGAACTCCTCGGGGAACTCGCGCTCGAGCTCGAACATGACGCTGCGCCGGTGCGGCGTCGCACAGTGCTCCAGGTCGCGGGTGATGACGCGCCCGAAGCGGCGCTGCAGCACCTCCCGGTTCACGCGCGCCGCGTTGTCGTGCCCGCTGCGCGACGGGTTCGCGGCGCCGACGCCGATGCGCACGTCGCACTCGACGAACTGGCTGATGCCGGCGGATGTGAAGAAGAGCTCGGGCCGCACGGGGCGGCCGAAGAACATGTCGTCGTTCGAGTAGAGGAAGTGCTCCGCGATGCCGGGGATGCGGTGCAGCTGCGCCTCGACGGCATGCGAGTTGTGCGTGGGCAGGACCGATGGGTCGGCGAAGAACTCCTCGCTGCGCACGATCCGCACGCGGGGGTGCTCACGCAGCCACCAGGGCGCGGGGCTGTCGGTCGCGATCCAGATCGTCCGGATCCACGGCGCGAACATGTGCACGCTGCGCAGCGCGTAGCGCAGCTCGTCCACCTGGCGGTAGCGGGCGGCGTGGTCGTCGCCGTCGCCCACGACATACGCGTTCATGCGCTTGGCGCGCTCGCGCTGGAAGTCGTTGGACGCGCCGTCGACCCAGGAGAAGACGATGTCGACCTCCTCGGTGAAGTCGTTCGCGCGCGGCTCCCACATGCCGGCGATCGTGCGCCACGAGCGGCCGTGACGGCGCACCGTGTCGAACGCCAGATCGTCGGCCGCGATCGTGCGGCGCGTGAGCGCGTTGGGGCGAGGGGCGTGCAGCGTGCGGCCCTCGCGGCGCCAGAACTCGAGGCGGATGCCGCGCTCCGCGCCGTACCGCAGCGTGCCGGACGGCACGGTGCGGGGACGGAACAGGATGGCCACGTCGCCGCCGCCGAAGGCTCGCGCGGCGCCGGCGCGGAGCGGGCGGGCCACGCTCTTCTCGCGACGGGCGGCGGCCCATGGCTCCGTCGCGGCCGCCTCGTCCAGCGCCGCCAGGACGGCGTCGCGGGCTGTGGCAGGCACGGCGAGCGCGGGGCGGCCGCTCGAGCGGCGCAGGAGCCATGGCTCGACGCCGGCGTGCGCGAGCACCTCGGCCAGGGCGACCAGGTCGCGCTCCTCGGCCTCGGCGGGCGTCGCGTCGTCGATCAGGTGGGGAAGGCCCGCGTGCGCGAGCGGGGCCGCGGGAGATGCGGCGAGAGGAGCGGCGGCGGCAGCAGCAGCCGAGGACGAGCCGGCGGGCATGGCCGCGGACGGGGAGAGCAGCGTCATCGATCACCTCTGTTCAGGAATGCGCGAGCCGCCTGGTCGGCAGACCGGCGGGCCGCTCGCGGAGATGGGCGGGGGCCCGGGGGGAGCGAGGCGAGCGGCGGGAGTGCAGCCGGCGGGAGAAGCCGGTTCCCAGATTGTAGGGTCCTGTTGTTTCCGTCGCGTCACATGTCGCGACTAGCGGCGCCCCGTATGCGGTCCCGCGGTGACGCTCCCACCGGGCCCAGAGGACTCAGAGGTCACGGGCGGATAACATGAGTCCGTGTGCCCGCCGCCCGAGGCGGCGGCATGCGGCGCCGTCCACACCGGGCGCGGCGCCGATCGAACGAGGAGATATCACGTGGCCAATCCCTTCGAGAAGCTGCTCCGCGCCGGAGAGGGACGCGTCCGCCGGCGGCTCCAGCAGGTGGTCGCCGCCGTCGGCGCGCTCGAGGAGGACTACACGCAGCTGAGCGACGAGGAGCTGCGCGGCGAGACCGCCGAGCTGCGCGCGCGCTACGAGGCCGGCGAGACGCTCGACCACCTCATGCCCGAGGCGTTTGCGGCGGTGCGCGAGGCGGCCAAGCGCACGCTCGGCATGCGCCCGTACGACGTGCAGATCATGGGTGGCGCGGCTCTGCACCTCGGCAACATCGCCGAGATGAAGACGGGTGAGGGCAAGACGCTCGTCGCGACGCTGCCGGCGTACCTGAACGCCATCGCCGGCAAGGGCGTGCACGTCATCACCGTGAACGACTTCCTCGCGTCCTACCAGGCGGAGCTGATGGGCCGCGTGTTCCGTGCGCTCGGCATGACGACGGGCGTGATCGTGTCGGGCCAGACGCCCGCCGTGCGTCGCGAGCAGTACGCCGCCGACATCACGTACGGCACGAACAACGAGTTCGGCTTCGACTACCTGCGCGACAACATGGCCTGGCGCAAGGAGGACCTCGTTCAGCGCGGCCACTTCTTCGCGATCGTCGACGAGGTCGACTCGATCCTGATCGACGAGGCGCGCACGCCGCTCATCATCTCGGGACCGTCGTCGGGTGAGGCGAACCGCTGGTTCGTGGAGTTCGCCAAGATCGCCCGCACGCTCGAGGAGGGCGTCGACTACGAGGTCGACATCAAGAAGCGCACGGTCGGCGTGCTCGAAGCGGGCATCGAGAAGGTCGAGGACTACCTCGGCATCGACAACCTGTACGAGTCGGCGAACACCCCGCTGATCTCCTTCCTGAACAACTCGATCAAGGCGCTCGCGCTGTTCAAGCGCGACACCGACTACGTCGTCATGAACGACGAGGTCATGATCGTCGACGAGCACACGGGCCGCATCCTGGTGGGCCGCCGCTACAACGAGGGCATCCACCAGGCCATCGAGGCCAAGGAGGGCGTGCCGGTCAAGGCCGAGAACCAGACGCTGGCCACCGTGACGCTGCAGAACTACTTCCGCCTGTACGACAAGCTGTCGGGCATGACCGGCACGGCCGAGACCGAGGCCGGCGAGTTCATGGCGACCTACAAGCTCGGCGTCATCCCCATCCCGACGAACAAGCCGATGGTCCGCAAGGACCAGCGCGACCTCGTCTACCGCAACGAGGCGGGGAAGTTCGCGCAGGTGGTCGAGGACATCGCCGAGCGCCACGAGGCCGGGCAGCCGGTGCTGGTCGGCACGGTGAGCGTCGAGAAGAGCGAGTACCTCTCGCGCCTGCTCTCCAAGAAGGGCATCCGCCACGAGGTGCTCAATGCGAAGAACCACGCGCGTGAGGCCGAGATCGTGGCGCGGGCCGGCCGCCGTGGCGCGGTCACGGTGGCGACCAACATGGCCGGCCGTGGCACCGACATCATGCTCGGCGGCAACGCCGAGTTCCTCGCCGTGCAGGAGATGAAGGCGAAGGGCATGGACCCCTCCGGCACCGACCCGGAGGAGTACGAGGCCGAGTGGGCCGTCGTGTTCGAGCGCGTCAAGGCTGAGGTGGCCGAGGAGGCTGCGAAGGTCGTCGAGGCGGGCGGCCTGTACGTGCTCGGAACCGAGCGCCACGAGTCGCGCCGTATCGACAACCAGCTGCGCGGCCGTGCGGGCCGTCAGGGCGACCCCGGCGAGAGCCGCTTCTACCTGTCGCTCGAGGACGACCTGATGCGCCGCTTCCAGTCGGGCGCCGCCGACGCGCTGCTCGCGCGCAGCGACCTCCCCGATGACGTCGCCATCGAGTCGCGCCTGGTGTCGAATCTGATCAAGAACGCGCAGGCGGCGATCGAGTCGCGCAACGCGGAGGCGCGCAAGAACGTCCTGAAGTACGACGACGTGCTCAACCGTCAGCGCGAGGCGATCTACTCCGACCGTCGGCACATCCTGCAGGGCGACGACATCGAGGATCGCGTCCAGCACTTCATCGAGGACGCCATCACGGCGGTCATCGACGAGCACACCGCGGGCGGCCACAACGAGAGCTGGGACTTCGACGCGCTCTGGACCGAGCTGAAGACCCTGTACCCCGTAGGGGTCACGATCGACGAGGTCGTGGCCGAGGCGGGCGGTCGCAAGGGCGGCATCACAGCCGAGGGCCTCAAGCGCGAGCTGCTGAGCGACGCCAAGATCGCCTATGCCAAGCGCGAGGAGTCTCTGGGAACGGCCGCGATGCGAGAGCTCGAGCGCCGAGTGGTGCTGCAGGTGCTCGACCGCCGCTGGCGCGACCACCTGTACGAGATGGACTACCTGAAGGACGGCATCGGCCTGCGCGCGATGGCGCAGCGCGATCCGCTGATCGAGTACCAGCGCGAGGGGTACTCGATGTTCCAGGCGATGATGGGCCAGATCAAGGAGGAGGCCGTCGGCTATCTCTTCAACCTCGAGGTGCAGGTGCGCCGCGTGGGCGAGGGCGACGACGCGCCGGCCGAGGTCGAGGCCAAGGGCCTCTCGGACCAGCCCGGCGACCAGCAGCTCGAGTACTCGGCGCCCAACGACGCCGGCGAGGTCGAGGTGCGCAACGACCGCGGGCAGGTCAACAAGGCCGCCACGGATCGCGTGCGCCGCAGCGGCACGCAGGCCGCGGCTGCGCAGGCTCCCGGCGCGAGCGCGTTCGGCCAGGCCGCGGACGCCGCGCAGGACGCGCCGCTCAACCGCGAGCAGCGCCGAGCCGCCAAGAAGAAGTGATGCACCCGGGCCCCATCGGTCCACGCATGCGCGCGTGGACCGATGGGGCCCGGCATATCCTGGGGCGATGACCACCCCTGTTCCCTCCAGCGGCACCGGCACGGCCCGGCTGCGCACGCTGGACCAGTCCTCGAAGCTCAAGAACGTCCTCTACGAGATCCGCGGCGCGGCTCTGGACGAGGCGGCGCGGCTCGAGGCGGCGGGGCACACGGTGCTCAAGCTCAACACCGGCAACCCGGCCGTGTTCGGCTTCGAGGCGCCGTACCAGATCGTCCGCGACATGATCGCCGCGGTTCCGACGGCGCACGGCTACAGCGAGAGCCGCGGCATCCTGGCGGCGCGGCGCGCGATCGTGAGCCGCTATGAGGAGACGCCCGGATTCCCCGCGGTCGACCCCGAGAACGTCTACCTGGGCAACGGCGTGTCCGAGCTCATCACCATGACCATGCAGGCCCTTCTGGACCAGGGCGACGAGGTGCTGATCCCCGCGCCCGACTATCCGCTCTGGACGGCCATGACCAGCCTGTCGGGCGGCACGCCGGTGCACTATCTGTGCGACGAGCAGAACGGCTGGCAGCCGGATCTCGAGGACATCCGCTCGAAGATCACCGACCGCACGAAGGCGATCGTGATCATCAACCCCAACAACCCCACCGGGGCCGTGTACTCGCGCGAGGTGCTCGAGGGCATCGCGGACATCGCCCGCGAGCACTCGCTGCTGCTGCTGAGCGATGAGATCTACGACCGCATCCTGTTCGACGATGCGCAGCACATCCCGACGGCCTCCGTCGCGCCCGACCTGCTGTGCCTGACGTTCAACGGACTGTCGAAGACGTACCGCGTGGCGGGCTACCGCTCAGGCTGGCTCGTCATCACGGGGCCCCAGGAGCACGCCCGGGGGTTCATCGAGGGCATCACCCTGCTGGCCTCCACGCGTCTGTGCCCCAACGTGCCGGCCCAGCACGCGGTGCTCGCCGCGCTCACGGGCGTGCAGTCGATCGAGGGGCTGATCGCGCCGTCAGGGCGCCTGCACGAGCAGCGTGACGTGGCGTGGGAGAAGCTCAGCGCCATCCCCGGCGTCTCGTGCGTGAAGCCCGAGGGAGCGCTGTACGCGTTCCCCCGGCTCGATCCCGAGGTGCACGAGATCCGAGACGACGCGAAGCTGGTGTACGACCTGCTGGTGGCCGAGCGCATCCTGCTTGTGCAGGGCACCGGATTCAACTGGAAGACGCCCGACCACCTGCGCATCGTGACGCTGCCGGAGGCGCGCGTGCTGAGCGAGGCGATCGAGCGCCTGGGCAACTTCCTCAGCTCCTACAGGCAGTAGCGGGCGCGGCCCGCGGCGGGCGGAGTCAGAGGATGGCGAGGCTCGTCGCGCGCCAGCGGCGGTCGATGCCCTCGAGGCGCATGGCGACGGCGCGCGTGCGCTGCGGTGTCTCGACCACCACCACGCCCTCGACCACTCCGTCGGCGGGGGAGGAGTGGCGGATGGAGCGGATGGCGTAGACGGGCCGTTTCGCCGGCGTGCGGCGAGCGCTGCGGGCGCGGACGGCCATGCCCGCCCGGGTGACCAGCGACCGGTACGGCTCGTCGGTGAGCCAGCGCGCCAGCTGCTCAGGCTCGCGTACCCCGGCGAGCACCTCCAGCACGCCGCGGGTGAGGGCCGTCAGCAGCGGCTCGGGATCGGGCAGGCTCTCCGACGATGTGCGCTGCCGTGCGAAGTGCTCTTCGACGTCGGCGAGCTTGCGGAGCGGCCGGCGGGCGACCCCTTGCGCGGACGACATGGGCTGGGACATCGAGATCCCCCTGTTCTCGGTGTGCGGGACAAGACGTCAGTCCAACACCGCGTCTCGACCGCCCCGAGTCGGCACCTATGTCTGGGGAGATCCGAGGGGATAGCGGCATCCGCCGCCTGTGGAGAGCCGAACAGGACACATCGCACGGTGCTCTACGCTCGCCCCGTGCGATGGGAGCGCTTCTTCGACGACCTGGAGGATCAGCTCGCCGCCGAGTGGGAGGCCGAACGCGCGGCCCTGGAGTCGGAGGCCGAGCGGCTGCGCGTGGCACGGCTCGACCTGCGCTCGCGTCTGGCCGGCCTGGCCGGAGAGGCGGAGGGGCCCGTCGCCCTCGAACTCCTCGACGGGTTCGTCCGCGACGTGCGCATCTCGGCGGTCGGGGCCGACTGGATCGCGGCGCCGGAGGCGGCGGACGCGCGGCGGATGCTGCTGGTGCCGATCGGGGCGATCCGCGGGATCCAGGTCGGTCATGGCGACCTGCTGCGCAGCGCACGCCCCGCCGAGACTCGGGACCGGCTGGCCGAGCGCGTGACGTTCGCCCTCGCCCTGCGAGACCTCTCCCGCCGGCGCGTGGGCGTCGCGGTGGGCGTCGCGGCCGCAGGCGAAGCCGGCGCGGCACGCACGCTCACCGGCACGATCGACCGCGTGGGCGCCGACCATCTGGATCTGGCGATGCACGACGCCGGTGCTCCTCGTCGCGCCGCGGACGTGCGGGGATACCGGATGCTGCCCCTCGCCGGAGTCGCGTGGGTGCGCGTCGATGCGGGGGCCGGGGCGCCCGTGGTCTGAGCGGACGCGCGGGTGCCCTCAGCGGCCGTTGCCCCAGAGCTCGGGGAAGCTCGCGGTGTGGGACTGGCGCCACAGGGCCATGCGGCGGGCCTCCTCCACCTGCGCATCGAGATATTCGGCGATGCTGTCGCGCTCGATGCGCCACCGGGCCGGTGAGCCGACGCGCGCGCCGCGGAGGCGGCCCTGATGGACGAGCTCGATGACCTCGTCGACCGAGATGTCGAGCAGCTCCGCGACGTGAGCGGGCGGCACGTGGCGGCGTGCGACATCCTCGACCATGCCCCCATTATGGTGCCCGGGCATGCGCCCGAATCGGGGGAGGCCGCCCCCCTGTGGACAACAGAGCAGACGCGTCGGCGCGGTTTGCCACGATGCAAGCATGACCAGCATGACGACCGCCTCCCGCGGCACAGCAAGCGGCGGCCGTGCCGGCCGCGCCGCGACTTCACCGACCCGTGCGGCGCGCCCCGCGTTCTGGGCCGATGCGCGCTTCGTGATCGGCATCGTCCTCGTGGCCGCATCGATCGCGGCGGTCTGGTTCGTCGTGGCGGCCGCGCGGCAGACCGTGCCGGTGCTGGCCGCTGCCCACGCCCTGGTGCCCGGACAGACCATCACGGCCAGCGACGTGACGGTCGTCGATGTCGCTCTCGGCCAGGCCGGCGACGCGTACGTGGCGCCGGGCGCGCTCGACGAGGGCGTCGTGGCGCTGCGCGTCGTCGGCGCGGGCGAGCTGCTGCCGGCGGCGGCCGCCGGACCCGCCGCCCTCAGCGACCGCACGTCCGTGGTCGTGCGCAGCTCGGTCGACGTCCCCGCGGGCGTCGAGCGCGGCGCGGTGGTGGAGCTGTGGGAGACACCCCCTGCCGGCGAGCCGGGCGCATACGAGGCGCCGCGCGTGCTGGTCGCCGATGCCGTCGTGGCCCGCGTGGTGAGCGAGGAAGGCGTCATGGCCGCGGGCGGTGCGTCGCTGGAGCTCGTGATCGACCGGGCGCACGTGTCCGCCGTGCTCGCGGCGGTGGCGGCGGGCTCGGTGCTGTCGGCCGTTCCGGGCGTCGGCGAGGCACCGGAATCGGCGCCCGCGGAGGACGCGCAGGAACCCGGCGAAGGGGACGCGGAATGATCGCTCTCGTGGTGGCCGGGCCGGCCGAGGCGGAGCGGATCTCCGACGAGCTGCGGGATGAAGGCGTGGAGGTGCGGGCCGCGATCGGGGTGGACGGGCTGGCCGATGTCGACGACCCCGCGTCGAGGATCGCAGCGCTGTTCCAGGAGGTCGACACGCTCGTGCTCGCGGCCGCGGGCGCGTTGTCGTCGGAGCTCGTCGCGGAATGCGACCGGCGGGGCGTGCGCATCGTGACGCTCGCCGAGCGCGAGGCGGACGTGCGGGCCGCGCGCGCCTTCGGACTGGGCGATCCGCTGCCGTCGGATGCCCCGGCATGGCGCATCGTCGCCGCGGCGGATGGCCCGGGCGCCGCGACGGCGGAGCCCGATCCGGCCGAGGAGGGCGGGCGGATCGTCGTCGTGTGGGGGCCGGAGGGAGCACCCGGTCGCTCGACCGTGGCCGCGGAGCTCGCGCTCGAGTTCGCCCGGGCTGGTGAGCACGTCGCGCTGGTCGAGGCGGACAGCCGGGCGCCCTCCCTCGCGGTCGCGCTCGGCCTGGCGGACGAGACCCCGGGCTTCGCGGCGGCGTGTCGGCAGGCGGAGTTCGGCCTGCTCGACGCCGGGGAGCTGCTGCGGGTGAGCGTGCCGCTGGGAGACCTCGATGGTCGCGTGGACGTGCTCACCGGAATCAATCGCCCCGCGCGCTGGCCCGAGCTCTCGGCGAAGCGCGTCGAGACCGCGCTCGCGGTCATCCGGGATTGGGCGGACGTCGCAGTCGTCGACGTCGCGGCGTCGTTGGAAGCCGACGAGGAGATCGTGAGCGACCTGGAGGGCCCGCGCCGCAACGCCGCGACGCTCGCCGCTCTGCGCGTCGCCGATCAGGTCGTCGCCGTCGGCGCCGGCGACCCGGTCGGCCTCTCCCGGCTCGTGCGCGGTCACGCCGAGCTGCGGCAGGTGATCGGCACGACGACGCCCGTGCGCGTCGTGGTCAACCGGCTGCGCTCGGGCCCGGTGGGCATCGATCCGCGCGGACAGGTGCGGCGGGCGCTCGAGCGCTTCTCGGGCATCGTCGACGTGTCGTTCGTGCCCGAGGATCGGCGTGCCGCCGACGCGGCGCTGCTCGCCGCCCGGCCCGTGGGGGAGGTCGCACCGCGCTCGCCGCTGGCGCAGGCCATGCGTCGGCTGGCGGCCGAGCTGCGGGGTCGCCCGGGCCGGCGCGCAGACCGCCAGGAGGATCGTCGTCCGGTCCTGCGGCGCCGATCGGCGTGAGCCCAGCCCCATAAGCTTGACGCGTGTCGACTCTCAGTGACCTCGTCTACGCCCAGGGCATCGCGAGCGAGGCAGACGTCGAGTGGCTGCATCGTGTGGCCGGCGACGGACAGCTGCTCGCGGATCTCTCCTTCGCCGACATCGTGATGTGGGTGCCCACGTCGGACGACTCGTTCGTCGCCGTCGCGCACACCCGCCCCGGCGGTGCTGCCACGCTGTTCTACCGCGACATCGTGGGCGAGCGCATCCGGCCGCAGTGGCAGGCGCAGGTGCGCGAGGCGTTCGGCACGGCGAAGATCATCGACTCGTCGAGCCCCGAGTGGTTCGAGGAGACGCCCACGCGCGTGCGTGCGGTGCCCATCGTGCGCGCCCTCGACGGCGAGACCGCGGTGCTCGGCGTGCTCACGCGGCACACGAACCTGGGGGACGTGCGCGCGCCCTCGCGTCAGCAGATCACGTTCAACGACTGCGCCGACGACATCTTCCGGATGATCTCCACCAGTGACTTCCCCGACCTGTCGGCGCCGACGGGCCCCCGTCGCGGTGCCCCTCGCGCGGCCGACGGCCTGATCCGGCTGGACGTCGACGGGGTTGTGACGTTCGCGAGCCCCAACGCGCTGTCGGCCTTCAACCGCGTCGGGTTCGCGGATGAGCTCGAGGGCGAGTCGCTCGCCGAGGTGACCAGTCGCATCCTGCCGGCGTCGCGCGACACCGACGAGTCGCTGCCCGTGGTCGTGACGGGGCGCGCTCCCTGGCGCACCGACATCGAGGCCCGCGGGGTGACGGTGTCGCTGCGCGCGATCCCGCTGCGCGACCACGGCCACCGCACGGGAGCGATCGTGCTGTGCCGTGACGTGACCGAGCTCCGCCACCAGGAGCAGGAGCTGCTGACCAAGGACGCGACGATCCGCGAGATCCATCACCGCGTCAAGAACAACCTGCAGACCGTGGCGTCGCTGCTGCGCATCCAGGCCCGGCGCACCAAGTCGGAGGAGGCGCGCGAGTCGCTGACGCAGGCCATGCAGCGCGTCGCCGCGATCGCGGTGGTGCATGACACCCTCGCGAGCGGGCTGTCGCAGAACGTCGACTTCGACGAGGTGTTCGACCGCGTGCTGCGACTCGTGGCCGAGGTCGCCGCGGCGCCGAACACCCTGGCGCATACGCATTCGATCGGCAAGTTCGGCGTGCTGCCGAGCGAGTACGCCACGCCGCTCGCGCTCGCCCTGACCGAGCTCGTGACCAATGCGGTCGAGCACGGGCTGAAGGGTCAGGAGGGCAAGGTCGAGATCATCGCCGAGCGCGATGACGAGAAGCTGCTGGTGCGCGTGCGCGACTCGGGCAGCGGCCTGCCGGAGGGCACGGTGGGGCGGGGCCTCGGCACGCAGATCGTGCGCACGCTCATCCAGGGCGAGCTGAGCGGATCGATCGACTGGCGCACGCTGGGCGGGGACGAGCCGTCGGCGGGCGGCGAGATCGCGACGGGCACCGAGGTGGTCATCGAGATCCCGCTGCGGTGGATCAAGCGGTAGCGCGCTCCGCGCACGCACATGCCAAGAGGCGCCTTCCCCGCGGGGAAGGCGCCTCTTGGCTGTGGTGCTGCTGTGGTGCTGCTGTGGTGCTGCTGTGGTGCTGCTGCGGTGCGGCGGTCAGCCGGCGCGGCGGGCGCGGGCCGCGCGGCGCTTGAGAGCGCGACGCTCGTCCTCGCTCAGGCCACCCCAGACGCCCGAGTCCTGTCCGGTCTCGAGGGCGTACTGCAGGCAGACCTCGGTGACGGTGCACCGGGCGCAGACCGACTTGGCCTTCTCGATCTGGTCGACTGCCGGGCCGGTGTTGCCGACCGGGAAGAAGAGTTCGGGGTCGACTGTCAGGCAGGCCGCCTTGTCGCGCCAATCCATGCTGATGCTCCTCGCAGATGTGGTGGGTTCGAGCGAGCGCATGGCGCCCGGGATTCGAGGTGAGAAGCGCATCCGTTCGGGTCGGATACGCTGGTCATGGTGCGAGTTTGTGCTCGCGACCCACCACGCTGTGGGAAACATGCCGTTAACAATGGTCGTACAGTCGGGTTCTGAACGCAAGGGTTTTCTTGCCCGCTCGGGATACCGGTCGACGCGTCAGCCGCCGTGGCGGCGAGGAGAGCAGCTTTCATGCGCCGCAGGATCGCCCGCATCGCCGCCGTCGTGATCGCAGTCGAGGCGTTGGGCATCCTGGCTCTCGCGGCGTGGCAGGTGGTGGCGCTGATGGGAGCCGACACCGCCTCGCCCGTGAGCGCGATCGCGCTGATCGTGCTCACGGTCGTGGGCGCCGTGGCCGTGGCCGCCTTCGCCGGAGCGACATGGGCGGGCCGCTCGTGGGGCCGCTCGGGCGGCGTGGTGACACAGCTGCTCATCCTGGCCGTGGCGGTCGGGGCCGTGACCGGCGCGTATCCGCACCTGGGTGTCGCGCTGGCGCTGGGAGTGCCGGCAGCGGTTGTGCTGGTGCTCATCGTGCTCGCGGCGCGCGAGGCGAACAGCGAGGCACCGCGCGAGGACTGATCGCCCGCTTGTTCCCGGGCGGGGCGCCGAGTGCACACGCACATTGGTGTGCACTGGGCCGAAGCGGGGTCAGGGCTGCGCGCGACGCGGAGGGGTGCCGACCTCGCCGGCGAGGTGCCGGCTGAGCAGAGCGGCGCCGGCGACGGCAGCCGGCATGACGGCGATGGCGGCGAACGGCACGAGGAAGCAGACGTGCACGGCCACCCCGAAGCCGAGCACGCGCGCACGACTGCGGCGCAGCAGCGCGGCCCGCTGCTGCGCGTCGAGGCCACGCGCGGTCAGCCCGCGCGACGACAGCTCGTCGGCGATCACGCGCCCGTTGAGCAGCGCGCCGACGACCGCGCCCGCCGCGCCTCCCGCGACGGGGACGAGCGCGACGGCGCCCGCGGCGAGGGCCGCGAGCAGCCCCTTGCCGAACAGCCCCACGGCGTCGCGGACGGAGTGCCCGATGCCGTACGCGACATCGGGCACCCGGCCTCCGAGATCCTGTTCGACCGAGCGCCAGATCCGGTCGTAGAAGGGCTCGCCGACCACCAGCGTCAGCGCCGTGAACGTCACGATCGCCAGCACGACGGCGCCGCCCATGAGGGCGAGTCCGATCGCCCAGCGCAGCGCGCTCGCGGCGAGCTCGCCCCACCCGTCGGCGAAAGGGGTGAGCAGCTCCACGAGCCCCGGCAGGGCGAAGCCCAGTGCGATCAGGGCGCCGGTGAGCACCGCTCCGACGATCGCCGCGGGCGCGAGACCCGCCGCCATCACGCCGGGGCGACGCCGCCACCAACGGAAGCCGTCGATCAGGGTGCCGGCACCCCGCCAGAACTCGCGCACGCGTCCACGCTAGGCGAACGCGAACAGCGCGGGGAACACCGCGACCACTACGAGCCCCCACACCGCGTACAGCGGCACGAAGGCCGTGTGCCAGCGCACGATGCGCGCGAGGCCGCGGCGTGCGCGGAACGCCCGAGCCGTCAGCCACACATGACCGGCCAGATGCGCGAGCAGCAGCAGATTGAGGCCCAGCGCCGCGGTCTTGTTGGCGCTGAAGCCGAACTCGGCGATGCGGGCCAGCATCGCGGCCAGCATGATGGCGTCGACCGCCAGCGCGGCCAGGACGGTGGCGAGCTGCAGGCCGTCGAACCACCCCGGGCGGTCGAGGGCATCCCGCGCCGAGATCTCGTAGAGCGCCAGGCACACCACCAGCACAAGGATCGCGTCCATCAGGATCAGCAGCTCGCGGTCCACGGTCAGCAGCGTGCCGGCGGTGGAGACGACGGCGAGCAGTGCGACCAGCATGATGAGCGTGAGCGGCGTGAAGATGCGCGTCAGCACGGGGGCGATGTTCTCGACCACCGCCTGTTTTGTCTCCACGAGCCAGGCGGCGACGAGCACCGCTCCCGGGATGCCGACAGGCAGGATCCAGTCGATCACGACGGGGCTGGGATCCACCCCGACCATCGCGAACACGGCGTACGTCAGGCCGAGCAGCACGCCGCCGCCGAGCGCCATCAGCACGTAGTACACGACGAACTCGCCCGTGAAGCGCACGAAGTCCATCCGCCGGTCGCTGGAGCGGACTCGGCCGCCCGTATAGGCGACGCCGACGAGACCCCACGCGACCACCGGGCCGTGGAGCGCGGCGAGCACGGATGTCTGTCCGAACGGTGAGAACGGCGGTATCGCGACCAGCGCAGCGAGCAGGGCGAGGCCGGCGCCCAGCCCCGCGATCCAGGCCCAGCTGAGGCGTCGCTTCCAGCTCAGATAGCCGACCAGGAACGGGGCGACGTACAGCGTGAGGGTGCGCATCAGCGCGCCGGCGGCGCCCTCGCTCGGTACGTCGTCAGACGCGAACCCGAACAGCGTGAGGGCGAGCTTGAACGCGAGGCCGGCTGCGGCGCCGACGGCGATCGCCACGGCGGCGTCGCGCCAGCCGGATGCTGCCGCGGGCTCGCTCGCCGGTGCGACGAGCAGCTGCTTCCACAGCCGGTCCGAGTGCTCGCGGGCGTACTCGCCCGACAGTGCGTCGGCGTCGCCCATCCGGCGGATCCCGATCAGGAACGCCTCGTCGTCGTCCAGCCCGCGCTGACGCAGATCCGCGATCCGCTCGCGCAGGTGGTCCTCGAGCTCGTCGACGTCGCGGGCGGAGATGGTGCGACGCGCGAGCAGGTAGCGCCGCCAGTCGGCGATGCGGGCTTCGAGGGCCTCGGACGCGGCGCCGCTCATGCCGGGGCTCCCGCCACGCGCAGGCCCGTGTCGCCCCCGTGCCAGGCTCCGCGCAGGGCGTCGACCACCACCGACCACTGCGCCTGGCGGTCGGCGAGCGCCGCGCGGCCCTCGGCGGTGATGGCGTAGTGCTTGCGGCGCCGCCCGGTGGGGGAGACGCCCCACGACGAGGAGACCTGTCCGTGGCGCTCGAGGCGGTGCAGCAGCGGATACAGCATGCCGTCGTTCCACGACATGCGGCCGCCGGAAAGCTCGGTGACGCGCTTGAGGATCGCGTAGCCGTACAGCTCGCCTTCGGCCAGGATGCCGAGCACGAGAGGGGTCGCGGATGCCGCGACGAGGTCTTTGTCGATGCGCATGGAGCCTCCTGGGAATACCTTGCAGTTCAAGGTAACCCATACCTCGCACCGCGAGGTAGTCGCCACGGGCGGGAATAACCTCGCCGAGACCGCGTTGAAGTTGATATCGTGTGACTCAAGTTCGGAACTTGATGGCACTCCACGCAACTTTCAGGAGGAGATCCGGCGATGCCTGACAGCACTCCCTTCGGATTCGGCCAGGACGGCCCCAGCGCGTTCGACGAGTTCCTCGCCCGCTACCTGCAGGGCGAGCGCGCACGCGCCGCACGGTCCGTCGACCTCACCCGCTACCTCAGCGCCCGTACCCAGGAGCTGCTGCAGAGGGCGGGGCGCTATGCGCTGCGGCGCGGCCAGCGGGAGCTCGACGCGCTGCACGTGCTGCGCGTGCTCGCCGACGACCCGACCGTGGCCGAGGCGATCGCGCGCATCGGCGCCGACCGTGCCGCCGTGGCAGCCGCCGCCGAGCAGCGCCTGCCGCAGCCCGGCGCTCCGGCCGACATCGACGGCGCGGTCGTCACGCCCGCGGTTCAGCGCACGCTGTTCCACGCGTTCCAGGTGGCGCGGTCGTCGGGCTCGACCTACATCGACCCCGAGCACGTCTTCTTCGCGCTCGTGCTGGCGCAGGACACCCCGGCCGGGCAGATCCTGTCGTCGGCCGGCGTCACCGCCGAGGCGCTCACCCAGGGCGTGCGCGAGACCATCGCCGCGGGCGGCGAGGCCCCGACCGAGGCGTCGCCCGAGCAGGCCACCGGCATGCTCGAGACCTACGGCACCGATCTCACCCAGCGCGCCCGCGACGGCCTGCTCGACCCCGTGATCGGCCGCGACTCCGAGATCGAGCAGACCATCGAGATCCTGTCGCGTCGCACCAAGAACAACCCCGTGCTGGTCGGCGAGGCCGGCGTCGGCAAGACCGCCGTCGTGGAGGGGCTGGCCCGCGCGATCGTCGCGGGCGCGGTGCCCGAGCAGCTGCACGACAAGCGCGTGATCGCGCTCGACCTCGCCGCCATGCTGGCCGGCACGCGCTACCGCGGCGACTTCGAGGAGCGACTCACCAAGACCGTCGAGGAGGTGGCCGAGCACAGGGACGAGGTCATCCTGTTCATCGACGAGATCCACACGCTCGTCGGCGCCGGCGGCGCGGGTGACGGCGCCATGGACGCGGGCAACATCCTGAAGCCCCGCCTCGCGCGCGGCGAGCTGCATCTCGTGGGCGCGACGACCCTGAAGGAGTACCGCGCGATCGAGAAGGACGCCGCGCTCGAGCGCCGCTTCCAGCCCGTGCGGGTGGGTGAGCCCTCGGTGACGGATGCGATCCAGATCCTGCACGGCCTGCGCGAGGCGTATGCGCAGCACCACCGCGTGACGTACACGGATGACGCCCTGCGGGCCGCGGTCGAGCTGAGCGACCGCTACCTGACGGAGCGGGTGCTGCCCGACAAGGCCATCGACCTGATCGACCAGGCCGGCGCCCGACTGCGGCTGCGCCTCGGCGCACCGGCCGACGTGAGCGCGCTGATGGAGCGCCTGGCCACCCTGGAGGCGGAGAAGAACGCCGCCGTCGCCGCCGAGCACTACGAGGACGCCTCCCGCCTGCGCGACGAGATCGCCGACGTGCAGCGCCGCATCGACGAGGCGGCATCCGGCACGGTTCCCGCGGTCGTCGACGAGCCCGAGATCGCGGCCGTGGTCAGCCGTGCGACGGGCATCCCCGTGGCGCGGCTCACGGAGACCGAGCGCGAGCGTCTCGCGGGTCTGGAGGACGAGCTGCACCGGCGCGTGATCGGCCAGGACGACGCGGTCACGGCGGTGGCCAAGGCCGTGCGCCGAAGCCGCACCGGCATGGGCGATGCGCGCAGGCCGGTCGGCTCCTTCCTGTTCCTCGGGCCGACGGGCGTGGGCAAGACGGAGCTCGCCAAGGCGCTCGCGGCGAACCTGTTCGACGACGAGGGCGCCATCGTGCGCTTCGACATGAGCGAGTTCGGCGAGCGTCACACCGTGGCGCGCTTGGTCGGCGCCCCTCCCGGGTACGTCGGCTACGACGAGGCGGGTCAGCTCACCGAGCGCGTGCGCCGCAACCCGTACTCGATCGTGCTGTTCGACGAGATCGAGAAGGCGCACCCCGACGTGTTCAACCTGCTGCTGCAGGTGCTCGACGATGGGCGCCTGACCGACGGCCAGGGCCGCACGGTCGACTTCCGCAACACGGTCATCGTGATGACCTCGAACCTGGGGTCGGAGTTCCTGGCCTCGCGTGCCGGCGCGATCGGGTTCACGACGGGCGGCCGCGAGTTCGACGACGACGACCTGCGCGCCCGCGTGATGGGACGCCTGCGTGAGTCGATGCGACCGGAGTTCCTGAACCGGATCGACGAGATCGTGCTGTTCCGCAAGCTGGAGAAGCCGCAGCTGCGTGAGATCGTGTCGCTCCTGCTCGGCGCCACCCGTGCGCGGCTCGCTGCCCGGGAGGTGTCGCTCGAGGCCACGCCCGCGGCGATCGAGTGGCTGGCCGAGCACGGCTACGAGCCGGAATACGGCGCCCGCCCTCTGCGCCGGCTGATCCAGCGCGAGGTCGACGACCGCATCGCGGACCTCTTCGTCTCGGGCGCGCTGGGCGACGGAGGCGCCGTGCGGCTCGACGCCCGTGACGAGCGGCTCGTGGTCGAGCCAGCCGCGCTCGCCGTCGCGGCCTGACTGCCCCGAAGCCCCGGAGACATGTTCTCCGGGGCTTCGCCGTGTCGGCGGCGCGTGGCACGATGCGACCATGGAGCAGCGGATCAGTTTCGTGACTCTCGTGGTCGAGAACGTCGAGGCGAGCACGGCGTTCTACGTCGACGGGCTCGGGTGGGAGCCGGAGCTGCACGTCGCGGGCGAGGTGCTCATGCTGCGGATGGGGGAGAAGCTCATCCTGTCGCTGTGGGATCGGACGGCGGCCGAGCACGAGATCGGGCCGGTGACCTCGGGCGGGACGCCGCCCCTGACGCTCGCGCACAATGTGGCGGATGAGGAAGCGGTCGACGCCGCGATCGCCGAGGCGCGAGCGGCGGGCGCGACGATCGTCGCCGAGCCGCAGAGGCGCGAGTGGGGCGGATACTCCGGCTACTTCGCCGACCCCGACGGCTATCGGTGGGAGGTCGCGCACAACCCCGGTCCCGTCGGGCAATCGGTGCTGCCGTAGCCGGCGCGGGCTCAGCCGTGCGGCCAGGCAGCGAGAGCGCGCTCGATCGCACGGCGGCTCGCAGCGTCGGTGCGCTCGATCAGCTCGACCACCGGCACGCGGGTCTTCGCCGAGCGCGCCGCGGGCAGGCGCCACGTTCCCACCACAACGCCATCGACGAGCACGGCGGGTCGGAACACGCCGTTGCCACCCGGCACGAGGGCATCCATCGTCTCGGCGCTCGCCACGAGCGAGCGGTCGCCGTAGCCCAGGATCCATTCGTCGAATGCCGGCACGAGCGTGACCCCTGAGGCGACGGGCGCATCCGGCTCGCCGATCACCCATGCGGGGCTCCCGTCGACGTTCACCTCGACGAGGTCGTCGATGAGCGCCGCGGCCTGCCGCAGCGCGGTCTTCGGCAGCTTGAACCACCACGCCGCGTCGTCGGGGGTGACCGGCCCTCGTGCCGTGACATATCCGCGCAGCAGGCCGGCGAGAGAGGCCGGTTCGGGGGTCGCCTCGTCAGCATCGGCAGGGGGTGACGGCACCAGCAGCTGCTCCGGCCCCGCGAACGGGCCCCAGTGCATCAGACCTCCGACCGCGAGGTGGAACAGCAGGTGGTAACCGCGCCCGCCGCTCGTGGCGATTCCGTCGGCCTCCCACAGTGCGAGCGCCTCGGCGCGCGTGCGCGGCGCATCCCGGAGCGCGTCGGACAGGATGGCTCGGGCTCGGTCGATCGTGGCGTCGTCGAGCCCGAGCTGTTCGCGTCGGCGGACGGCCGAGCGGTGCGTGCGCGCGGCCGTGCGGCGCAGGAGGGCCGCGAGGTGCGCGGGTGTCGTGGCGAAGAGGGTGCCGCGCATCGGCCAGGACCGCACCAGGATTCCTGCATCGAACGCCGCCCGCACGTCGTCGACCGTGGTGCCCGGACGGGAGCGGATGGCGACGGCGCGCAGCACGGCGGGCAGATCCTGCCCCTGCAGTGCGACCGCCCGGTCGACCACCGCGGCGGGGGAGAGCTGGGAGCCGCCCATCAGCTGCGCCGACCACCGCAGGCGGCGTGCGTCGGCGCGGGAGAGATCCATGCCGCACACGCTATCCCCAGCCGCCGACGTGGCGCGGCGGGTGCGGGGTGGTGGTGCTCGCTGCCCCAGGGGCGTGTCCCGGTTGTGGCCGGAATGGCGGGTGGATTCGGGCGAGAAGTGGGACATGGGGGCCCGGGGGTGTGGGGGCGTGTCCCGGTTGTGGCCGGAATGGCGGGTGGATTCGGGCGAGAAGTGGGACATGGGCCATGCGCTGCCGGACGGTGCCAGGATCGAGGCATGAGCTCCGATTCCCTCGAAAGCGATCCCCTCGACGCCGCACCGCTCGACGCCGCACCGCTCGACGCCGCACCGCTCGACGCCGCGCCCGCCGCCGAGCGCTTGGACACCCATCGTGTCGCGATCGGCATCGCCGCCGCGGCGGGCGCTCGCGTGGCCGAGCGCATCGCCCCGCTGATCGAAGAGGCGGACCTGGGAGCGCTGTGGGTCAACGAGACGCCGGGCCACAACGCGCTCGAGGTGGCCGCGGCAGCCGCCCGGGCGACGAGCCGGATGCGCGTCGCGACCGGCGTCATCCCGGTCGACCGCCGATCGACAGGCGAGCTGCTCGGCGACATCGATCGCCTCGCGCTGCCCCCCGACAGGCTGACCCTCGGCATCGGGTCGGGCGCCGCTCGCACGGGCGTGCTGGAGCTCATGAACGAGGCGATCGCCGAGCTGCGGGCCGCGTTCGCCGGGGAGATCACGCTGGGCGCGCTCGGGCCGCGCATGCGCCGGCTCGCAGCCGAGCGCGCGGATGGCGTCGTGCTGAACTGGCTCACGCCGGACGCGGCGACCGCGCAGGCCTCCGAGCACCACGAGGCGGCAGCGCACGGGCGCGTGACGCTCTACGTGCGCACCGCAGGCGAGGAGGGCGCCGTCGCGCGGCTGGAGGACGAGGCCGAGCGCTACGGCCGCATCCGGTCGTATGCCGCCAACTTCGAGCGTCTCGGGTTCGGCCCGCTCGACACGGTCATCCTGCCGGGCACGGCGCGGGAGCGCGTGCGCGCATACCTCGGAGCGGTCGACGAGGTGGTGCTGCGCGCCGTGGTGCCGGGCGACGACATCGACGACTACGTGCGCTTCGTCGAGCGGGTCACCGACGACATCCGGTGACCCGCTCGAGCGGAGCGCGGGTCAGCGGCGCGCGGCGTACTGCTCGCGGATGACCGGCCGGGTGTCGCGAGCCGGCTCGGCCGAGAGCGAGACCGGCCAGGCCGGGCGCTCGCCCGTCAGGGCCCACGCCGCCTGCACGGCCGCACCGGCGGCCACGTACTCGCCGGGCTCCGGCACCACGACCGGCGCGTCGAACACCTGCGCCGCGATCGCCGCGACGGCGGGGTTCTGCGCTGCACCGCCCACGAGCAGGATGCGCTCGGCCGTCACGCCGTGGCGGCGGACGGCGTCGAGTCCGTCGGCCAGGCCGGAGAGCATGCCCTCGACCGCGGCGCGCGCGAGAGTTTCGCGCGTCGTGGACGCGAGCGTCATGCCGAACAGCGTGGCGGTGGCATCCGGCAGGTTCGGGGTGCGCTCGCCCTCGAAGTAGGGCTGCAGCACGAGGCCCGCAGCGCCGGCGTCGGCCGCGAGTGCCAGGCGGCCGAGCTCGTCGTGGTCGACGCCGAGCAGGCGCGCGATCGCGTCGAGCACGCGCGCCGCGTTGAGCGTCGCGACCAGCGGCAGATACAGGCCGGACGCGTCGGCGAAGCCCGCGACGGCTCCGCTCTCGTCGCGCACGGGTGCGTCCGTCACGGCGAACACCGTGCCGGACGTGCCGATCGAGACCACCACGTCGCCCGACGCCGCCCCGAGGCCCAGCGCTGCCCCCGCGTTGTCGCCGCATCCGGGGCCGACGACGATGCCGTCCGCGAGCGATCCGGCGCCGCCTGTCACCGACTCGGACGGGCCCAGCACGCGCGGCAGCACGACGTCCGTCGCGTCCCGGCGCAGCGCGAGCGACAGCAGCTCGCGGTCGTACTCGCCCGACGCGCCGTCGAAGTACGCCGTGCCGCTCGCGTCGGAGCGATCGGTGACCAGCTCGTCGAGCACGGGGCCGAGGGGCGACTCGTGCTGCGGCCCGTACCCGCGCAGGCGCCACGTGAGCCAGTCGTGCGGCAGCGCCACGGCCGCCACGCGAGCGGCGTGTGCGGGCTCGGCGTCGGCGAGCCAGCGCAGCTTCGTCGCGGTGAACGACGCGACCGGCACCACGCCGGTGCGGCGCGCGAACTCGGCGGCGCCGACCTCGCGGGCCAGGGCCGCCGCGGCATCGGCCGAGCGGGTGTCGTTCCACAGCAGCGCGGGCCGGATGACCCGCCCGTCGATGTCGAGCGCCACCATCCCATGCTGCTGGCCGCCCACCGAGACGGCGGCGACATCCGCGAGCCCGCCGGCCTGCGCCAGCGCCTCCTGCAGCGCGTCCCACCAGAACCCCGGGTCGACCTCCGTGCCGTCGGGGTGGCCGGCCCGGCCTTGCCGCACGACCGCACCGGTCTCGAGATCCCGGATGACGACCTTGCAGCTCTGCGTCGAGCTGTCTACTCCTGCGACGAGCGTCATCGCTCTCCTTCTTCCATCAGACGCGGGTGTGCCCCGGCCCGGCGCCATCACGGGGATGAGCGCGCCGAACCGGGGCAGGAGGGGACTGCGCTCAGCGGGCCCCGAGCAGGTGCTCGGTGGCGAGCTGCTGCAGGCGCACGAAGCCGAAGCCCTTGCCGTTGAGGTACGAGGCGGCATCGAAGTCCTCGAACGCGGCGCGGTCGGCGACCAGGTCGGCGACGGTCTCGCCCTCGTTCAGCGTGGGCTGCGCGAGCTGGTCGAGCTTGGCGGCCTTGAGCGCCTCCTGCACCTCGGCGTCGGCGCGGAACGCCCTGGCGCGCTCCTTGAGCAGCAGGTAGGTGCGCATGTTGGCCTCGGCCGACGCCCACACGCCCGTCTCGTCCTCGGTGCGCGAGGGCTTGTAGTCGAAGTGACGCGGGCCGTCGTACGCCGGACCGCCGTTCGGGCCGCCGTTCTCGAGCAGGTCGACCAGCGCGAACGCGTTGTGCAGATCGCCGTGGCCGAACACCAGGTCCTGGTCGTACTTGATGCCGCGCTGGCCGTTGAGGTCGATGTGGAAGAGCTTGCCGTGCCACAGCGCCTGCGCGATGCCCGCCTGGAAGTTCAGGCCCGCCATCTGCTCGTGGCCCACCTCGGGGTTGAGGCCCACGAGCTCGGGGTGCTCGAGCTCGTTGATGAAGGCGAGCGCGTGGCCGACGGTCGGCAGCAGGATGTCGCCGCGCGGCTCGTTCGGCTTGGGCTCGATCGCGAAGCGCAGGTTGTAGCCCTTGTCGAGCACGTACTGGCCGAGGAAGTCGACGGCCTCCTTGTAGCGGTCCAGCGCGAGGCGGATGTCCTTGGCGGAGTCGTACTCGGCGCCCTCGCGGCCGCCCCACATGACGTAGGTCTCGGCGCCGAGCTCGGCGGCGAGGTCGATGTTGCGCAGCACCTTGCGGATGGCGAAGCGGCGCACGTCGCGGTCGTTCGACGTGAAGCCGCCGTCCTTGAAGACCGGGGCGCTGAAGAGGTTGGTGGTGGCCATCGGCACGACGAGGCCGGTGTCGGCGAGGGCCTGCTTGAGGCGGTCGATCTGCGTCTGGCGCTCGGCATCGGTCGAGCCGAACGCGAACAGGTCGTCGTCGTGGAACGTCAGGCCGTAGGCGCCGAGCTCGGCCAGCTTCTCGACCACGTGCACGACGTCGAGCGCCGCGCGGGTCGGGCCGCCGAACGGGTCGGTGCCGTTGTAGCCGACGGTCCAGAGACCGAACGAGAACTTGTCGTCCTTGGTGGGGATGAGCGACATGGTGCGAGACCCGCTTTCAGCGTCGTCGGTGAATTGTTGCGGAACCGAACATATCAAGCGATCGCCGGTGTCGCAACGGAGGGCGGCAGGGTCACAGCACGCCCCCAGCCGCATCGAACCCGGATGCGCGCGCCGGCTCCGGCTCGAAAGTTTCGAGGGCTATCGTCGTCCCATGGCGGAACCGTCCACGCGCCCCACCCTGGCCCGGATCGCCGAGGAGGCAGGCGTCTCGCTCGCGACGATCTCCAAGGTGCTGAACGGGCGGGCCGACGTCGCGCCCGGAACGCGCCACCGGGTCGAGGAGCTGCTCGCGACGCACCAGTACCGCCGGCGCGGAGCGGGCGGCGCGCACGCACCCCTGATCGAGCTGGTCTTCCACGAGCTGCACAGCGGATGGTCGATGGAGGTCATCCGGGGCGTGCAGCAAGCGGCCGATGAGAACGGGCTGGCGGTCGTGCTGACGCGGAGCGGCACGCGACACGCGCCCGGCGCGGAGTGGATCGGCGGGGTCATCGCGCGTCGCCCCGAGTGCGTCGTTCTCGTCTTCTCGGAGATCCCGGCCGCGATGCGCGAGACGCTCGCGGCGCGCGGCATCCCGTTCGCCGTGGTCGACCCCGCGGGGGATCCCGCGCCCGACGTGCCCGCCGTCGGGTCGGCGAACTGGGCCGGCGGACTCGCGGCCGTGCGTCACCTCATCGAGCTCAGGCACCGGAGGATCGCGGTCATCAGCGGACCGACCGACATGATGTGCTCGCACGCGCGCGTGGACGGCTATCGCGCCGCCATGACGGCCGCCGGGCTGCCGATCCGGAACGAGTGGATCCGGTACGGCGACTTCCACACGACGGGCGGTGCCGAGGGGGCCCGTCGGCTGCTCGCGCTCGACGAGCCGCCCACCGCGATCTTCGCGGGCAGCGACCTGCAGGCCCTCGGCGTGTACGAGGTGGCGCGCGAGCGCGGGCTGCGCATCCCCGAGGATCTCTCCGTCGTGGGCTACGACGACCTGCCGTTCGCCGAATGGCTCAGCCCGCGGCTCACCACCGTGCATCAGCCGCTCGAGGCCATGGGGCGCGCGGCGGCGCTGCTGGCGATCCGGATCGCGCGCGGCGAGATCCACGACACGCCGCGCCTCGACCTCGCGACGAGCCTCGTGGCGCGGGAGTCGACCGCTCCCATCGGCGCGCGGGCGGGGGAGGCCGGGTGATCCCGCACGTGGCCCGCGCCCAGGGGCGGGGCGACGTCTGCGCGCTGACGTTCGACGACGGGCCCGACCCGCGCGCGACGCCGGCGATGCTCGACTTCCTGGCCGAGCACGGCATCCGGGCCGTGTTCGCCGTGATCGGCGAGAGCATCCTGCGGCCGGGCGGGGCGGACATCCTGAGGCGAACGGTGAGCGAGGGGCACGTGATCTGCAATCACTCGACGTCGTTCGCCGACATGGGCCGGTGGGACGCCGAGCGGGTGCGCGCCGACATGGTCGAGAACCTCCGCATCATCCGCTCGGTGGTGCCGGGGGTGCCGGTGCCGTACTGGCGCGCGCCGAACGGCAGCTGGGGCGAGACCGCAGACGTGGCCGCGGCGCTGGGCATGCGCCCGCTCGCGGTCGTCAACACGATCCGCGACTGGGAGACCCAAGATGTGCCGCTGCTGACGGCGAACCTGCGCGCCGCGATGAAGCCGGGCGAGCTGGTGCTCGCGCACGACGGGGGCGGCGACCGGCGGGGGACTGTCGAGGCGGTGCGGATCGTCGTGACCGAGCGGCTCGCAGCGGGATGGCGGTTCACGCTGCCCGCGTGAGGGGGCGTCGTGGGGGGATCCGAGGCGTCCCGGACGTCACACGGGCCGGGACGGGACGTGCGGATCCGGACGATCAGGCGAGGAAGCGGGCGGCGGTGAGCACGATGATGGCGCCGCCGAGCAGGTAGGGCCCGAGGGCGAGGTGCCGCGCGCGCTTCGTGACCATGAGGGCGAGCGACGCGGGAAGGGCGCACGCGAACGGCGCGGCGCCCGTCGCGAAGACCGCGGGCCAGCCGTGCCATCCGGCCAGCAGACCCAGCGTGACGGCGAGCTTGACGTCACCGAACCCGAGCCCCGCCGGGTGGGCGACGTGCAGGGCCAGGAAGGCTCCGCCGAGGGCGGCGGCGCCGAGCAGCGCCCCGACCCACGCGTCGAGGTCGCGGGGGAGGAGCAGCAGGACCGCCGTCGCCGGGATGAGAGGGATGGTGAGGACGTCGGGCAGGCGGCGCTCGGCGACGTCGATCGCGGCCAGCGGCACCGCGGCGACGGCGGCCAGCACGTAGGCCGGGGCGAGCCACGACGGGCCGCTCGCCCACACGGCCCACGCCGCGGCCAGCGCGGCGGCCACCGCGTGCCACCCGGAGAGCTTGACGAGCTCGTCGCGCAGCCTCGGGCGCGCGTCACACATGACGCACTCGGGAGCCGGGCCCCAGACCCCATGCCGCGAAGCTGCCCGGCGGGGCCTCGAGCACCGACCGTGCACCCGGCATCGGACCCGCCACGCGCCAGGGGTGCAGACGCACGGTGCGCAGCACCCGCCCCTCGGCGTCGAGGAACGCGACGTCGAGCGCGCTGCGCATGAACGCACCGTGCACCGAGGTGCACGGCCGGATGAGCAGCGCGGGAGGCAGCGGCGTGCGCAGAAGCATGCCGCGCAGGCGGTCGGCGAACGATGTGGTCACCAGGAGCGGAGCAGTTTCCCGTGAGTCGACGATGAGCATTCTGCGTTCCATCGGGTGGCCTCCTGGCGGATGAGCGGACGTGACCCCGCGGGTGGGGGTGGCGTCTCGTGCAGATTGCTCGGGGTGAGGGATGGTCGTCATCCCCAGGGCGTCGGCAGGACATCCCGAATGTCACCGGGCACAAGTACCATCCCAATATATGGGGGGAACGATCATCGCCGTCGGGCAGGCGCCCGGGGCGCCGAGCGCCGTCAGGCCGGTGGCGGATGCGCTGCCCGAGATCATCGACGCCGTGCAGTCGGTCGAGGGCGACGTGCTGCTGCTGACACGGGAGCCCGAGGCGCGGCGGCTGTCACGCGCTGCGAGGCTCACCCTGGGCGCGGAGCGCGTCGCGCTGCATCACGCGGACGCGCCGTTGACGGCGTGGGTCCTGGCGCTGCATCTGGTGGAACCGCTCGCCGCGGCCTGGCCGGTCGGCCAGCTGGGTGCCGCCGTGGACGCGGCGCTGCACGCCGTGCGCACGCGGGTCGTGCTGTCGAGCCTCACGACGCTGGAGGCGCCCGCGCCGACGCTCGCTCAGCACCTGACGAGCATGCTTCCGGGCACCGCGTACGAGGTCGACCTCACCGCGGGGACCATCCAGACCGCCCGGACCGCGATGGCGCTCCATGGTCCGACCGCGGTGATCGCGCGCAGCGACCGGCCGGTGCACAAGGCGTATCGCGACTGGCAGCCCCCGGGCCTGGTGCTGCCCGGAGCGCGAGCCGGATGGCGCGCGGCCCGATGGTGCGAGGCGAGCGAGGCGCCGATCCCCGCCGCTGCGCTGAACGACGTGTTCGCGTCGCTGCCCGGCGGGCGCTGCCCCGTGTGCGACCGAGTCGGGTCGTCGAGGTCATGCCTGTTCTGCGATGTGCCGCTGGATGGTGCGGCACCCGATGGATCTGGAGTCACCGTATGAACCCCCGCCAGCGTCGAGGGATCGTCCTGCTTCTGCTCACCGCCGTCTGCGCCGTCGCCGTGTTCCTCGGCGTGCTCACGTACGTCGGCGACGTGTCGTCCCAGGTCGGCCCGATGACCACCGTCGTGAAGCTGACGCAGCCGGTGGATGCGCTCGAGCCCATTGAGGCGGACATGCTCGAGACGGTCGAGATGCCCGAGCGTTGGGCGCCGGCTGGGTCGTTGCGCGACGCCGAGGAGACCACCGGCCTCGTCGCCGCCACGGCGTATGCCGAGGGTGCCGTGCTGCAGCAGGGCATGCTCATCCCGCGACCGGGCGTGCAGCCCGGGTTCCGTGAGGTCGCGATCATGGTGGACGCCGAGACGGGCGTGGCGGGCAAGGTGCATCCGGGGGACCACGTCGACATCATCGCGACGATCGCAGGGAACGAGGGCACGCCCCCGCGGTCCGAGCTCTGGGTCTCCAACGCGCTGGTGCTGGAGGTCGGACTTCCGCAGGAGACCGAGGGGCAGGACGCGACGGGCGCGTTCACGCTGAGCCAGGGCGTGCCCGTGACGTTCGCCCTCAGCACCGCCGAGTCGCTGCGGCTCGCGTACGGGGAGAGCTTCTCCGTCAAGCTGCGCCTCGCGTTGCGCGGCGCGGGGGACGACCAGACGCTGCCCCGGGATGAGCAGGTCTACACCGCACCGGGAGGTCACTGATGGTCACCAACGTCGTCCTCGCCACGGGCAGCTCGACCGTGCGCGACTATCTGGCCAGCATCCTCGCGGAGGTCGAGGCGTTCGAGCTCGGCGCCGTGGTGCCCGATGCCAAGGCCGCGATCGCCGCCCTCGAACGCGCGCCGGAGACCGGGCTCGTGGTCGTGGACGCGGCCGCCGACGACGGTCACGGCCACGCGCTCGCGCGCACCGTGGGCATGGCCGCACCGCTCGTCGGCATCGTGATGCTGGTCGAGGAGGCCACCCCGGCCGCGTTCGCCGCGGCGATGGACATCGGCGCCCGCTCGGTGGTGGCGGTGGGTGCGAGCCTCGACGAGGTGGTCGCGCGGTTCGAGGCAGTCGCCCGGTGGTCGACCTCGGCGCGTGCCGCCATCGAGGCCGACTTCGTGGGCGGACGCGGCGGGCGGGTCGTCGCGGTGGCCGGAGCCAAGGGTGGCGTGGGCGCATCCGTGCTGTCGCTGCTGCTGGGCGCCGTGTCGGTCGGGCGCCGATCGGTCACGGTGGTCGACTTCGACCTCGACGGCGGCGACCTCGCGCCCTACGCAGGCATCCACACGCGGCGGTCGCTGATCGACCTGGCGGAGGTCTCGGGCGAGATCACGGGACGCATGCTGCGGGAGACCTCGTACGACGTGCCAGGAGGGCTGCGCCTCCTGCCGGCCCCGAACGACCCAGAGCGCGGCGAGGAGATGACGCCGACGGCCGCGCGGGCGATCGTGAGCGCCCTGCGCTTCGAGTCGGAGCTGGCGATCCTCGACGTCGGCAGCAGCCTCGACGAGGCGCGGGCATCGGTGCTCGAGCACGTCGACGCAGTGCTGCTGGTCGCGACGCCGGACCTGCCGGCGCTGCGTGCCGCGCGCCGCACGCTGGCCCAGTGGGAGCGCCTGGCGGTCCGCGAGCCCGCGGGCGTCGACCTCGTGCTCAACCGGCGCAGCCGGCAGGATCTCGTGACCGCACAGCTGGTCGAGCGCGTCGTGGAGCGACCCGTCTCGTTCGTCGTCCCGGACGGAGCGGACGCGTTCGAGAACGCGATGAATACCGCGACTCTGCTCGAGTCGTCGACCGGGGTGCACCGTGCCCTGGCGCAGGTCGGCGACAGGCTCGCGGGGCGGAACACGGAGACGGCGGCCGTGGCCGACGTCGCCGGAGCGGACGACGGGCACGAGATCGATCGGCTGCTCACACGCGCCACCGCAAAGCGGACGGGTCGCCGCATGCGCCGGCCCCGGGCCCAAGCGCATACGGAGTCGGGGCAGGCTGCCGTGGAGCTGCCGGCCATCATGGCGCTCGGACTGCTCGTGCTGCTGCTCTGCGGGCAGGCGCTGTTCTGGGCGGGTGGACTGGTCGCCGCGAGATCGGCGGCTGAAGACGGCGCCCGCGTGATCGGGCTCGCCCGGGGTTATGACGCCACGGTCGAGCAGCGTGCGCGCGAGGTCGCGCTCGACGGGCTCCACGATCTCTGGCGCGACGGCTCGCAGGTCGCCGTGACGCCCGACAGCGTGAGCGTGCGTGTGCGCACACCGACAGTGATCCCCGGCGTCGGCCTCGAGGCGTCATCGAGCGCCAACGTCTACCGGGAGCAGGGATGACGGCGGTGCCCACCGCCCACGAGGACGGACAGGGCGCGATCGAGCTCGTGGGGTACGTCCTGCTCGTCGTGCTCGCCGCCGTGCTGTGCGTGCAGGGGGTGTACGCGGCGCAGGCCGCATCGGCGACCCAGGAGGCGGCGCGCAACGGCGCCCGGGCGCTCAGCCTGGGGGAGGACTGGCGCGGGGCCGTCGACCGGACGCTGCCCGACTGGGTGCGTGCCACGGCCGTGAACGGCAGGACGGATGGTCGGCTCGCCCGCGTCGAGGTCATCGCGACGGTGCCGATCGGGGTGGCGGACGTCGGCTTCACCGACCTCCGCTTCAGCCGTGCGGCCGAGTTCCCGGTGGGGAGGTAGCCATGGCCCTCCGGGACAGGCTGGCGCAGCAGCCCGCCAGCACGGATGAGCACGACCTCGTCGCCGCCTACCGCGAGCGGCTGCTCGAAGAGGTGGACGTCGACGAGCTCGCCCGGCTCGCACCGAACCAGCGCCGCGTGCGGCTGGAGCGGGTGCTCTCGCGCATCCTGTCGCTCGACGGGCCGATCCTCAGCGCGCGCGAGCGCGGCTCGCTCGTGCAGCGGATCGTGGACGACGCGCTGGGCCTGGGAGTGCTGGAGCCGCTGCTGGCCGACGAGTCGATCACGGAGATCATGGTGAACGGCCCGCACGACGTCTTCGTCGAGCGCGCCGGTCGCGTAGAGCGGGTTCCGGTGCGGTTCGCGTCGATGGATCAGCTGTACCAGGCGATCGACCGCATCGTGTCGACCGTGAATCGGCGGGTCGACGAGTCGTCGCCGATGGTCGACGCGCGCCTGCCCACGGGCGAGCGCGTCAACGTGATCATCCCGCCGCTGGCGCTCGACGGGCCGACGTTGACCATCCGACGCTTTCCCGCGCCGTATCGCCTCGGCGAGCTGGTCGAGAAGGGCAGCCTCGACCGTGCGACGGCGGCTCTGCTGGGCGCCTGCGTGCGGGCGCGGATGAACGTCATCGTGTCGGGCGGAACCGGATCCGGCAAGACGACGTTCCTCAACGCGCTCTCGGGGCTCATCCCGGATCACGAGCGCATCGTCACGATCGAGGACGCAGCGGAGCTGTCGCTGCAGCAGAGCCACGTGGTGCGCCTGGAGTCGCGGCCGGCCAACGTCGAGGGGCGTGGCGCCGTGACGATCCGCGATCTCGTGCGCAACAGCCTGCGCATGCGTCCCGACCGCATCGTGGTCGGCGAGTGCCGCGGCGGAGAGGCCCTCGACATGCTGCAGGCCATGAACACGGGCCACGACGGCTCGCTGGCCACCGTGCACGCCAACAGCGCCATCGATGCGCTCGGACGCCTCGAGACCCTGGCGTCGATGAGCGACGTCGAGCTGCCGGTCGCCACGCTGCGTGACCAGATCAACTCGGCGGTGGACGTCGTCGTGCAGCTCGAGCGCGGCGTGGACGGCGGGCGTCGCGTGGTCGAGGTGCAGGCCGTGGTCTCGCAGCGGCGCGACGACTACGCGCTCGTGCCGCTCATGACGTTCGAGGCCGAGTCGCTGGGGCCTGACCGCGTCGTGCGGGGCCGCTTCGCGCTGCATCCCGTGCCCGCGGCGCTGCGGGAGCAGCTCGCGCGGGCGGGCGAGGCCGTCGCGGGGCCGGTCGAGGAGGGCGCCGGATGAGCGTCGGAGTGATCGCGCTGCTGCTGCTCGCCACGCTCGTCCTGCTGCTGCTCACGGTCGCGGCGCTGCAGGAGAGCCGGGCGTTCCAACAGCGGATGGTGGAGTCGGCCGATCCGATGCGGGTCGATCGGCACACGCTGCTGGTGCGGCTGGATGAGCGCCTCGCCGGGACGAAGCCGGGGAAGCGGCTCGCGGCGCTGCTCGCGGGAGCCGGGCTCGCGCGGTGGTCGGCGGCCGGTTTCCTGCTCGCGCTGGCGGCCGGGGTGCTGGCGGTCGGGGTGCTCGCACTGCCGTTCCTGGGGCGGATCGGTGCGCTTGTCGCCGCGGGCGCGGTCGTCTTCGGCGTGAAGCGGTGGCTCGACGCCCGGCGGCAAGGACGCGTGGATCGCTTCGTCGCGCAGCTGCCCGAGGTCGCCCGGCTGCTCGCGAACGGCGCGGATGCCGGCCTGGCTGTGCGGCGAGGGATCGAGCTGGCGGCGCGCGAGATGGAGGAGCCCGCGGCGTCGGAGCTGGGGCAGGTGGCCGCCGAGCTGGCGGTGGGGCGCACGCTCGGCGCCTCGCTCGCTGGGCTTTCGGAGCGGCTGCCGTCGCGCGAGCTCGCCGTGCTGGTGCAGACGCTCGTGATCCAGGCGCGCGCCGGCGGCGCGCTCGTCACCGCACTGTCGGGGATCGCAGCGACGCTCGAGGAGCGGCGTCAGCTGCGCCGGGAGATCCGGTCGGCGACCGTCGGGTCGTCGTTCATGGGGTACATGGTCGCGGCCATGGGCATTGGGGCTGTCGTGCTGATGAACGTCCTGAATCCGGGCGTGCTGGATGAGATGTTCGGCAACCTCGTCGGGCAGATCGTGCTGCTCGTGGCGGGCGTGATGTTCGCTTTGGGCTTCCTGCTGATGCGGCGCCTGGGGAAGGTGCCGCTGTGATCGCCCTGGCGCTCGCGCTCGCCGCGTGCGCGGCCGTCGTGATCGGCGTCGGGGCGCTGCGGCTGCTGACGACGACCGGTCTCGAAGACATCGAGGCGCAGTACCGCACGGAGGTCGCTGCGGGGCGCAGCAAGGGGTTCCTCGCGTTGCTCGATGCGGCCGGCAACCTGGCGCTGGGCACCGCCGTGCGGGCATACGGAGCAGAGCGGCTGCGGCGGCTGGACGCCCGCATCCGACGCGCTGGCCGGCCCGACGGGGTGACGGTCACGGTGTACGTCCGTCGCCAGGCGGGGTTCGTGGTGATCGGCGGCGTCGTGATGATCGTGTGCGCGATGGTGGGGATGCCGCTGCCCGGGCTGGTGCTCGCGGCGATCCTCTGCGGCTGGATGCCCTTCTGGCTGTGGAGCGAGGGAAACCGGCGCCAGGCGCAGATCGACCGCGAGCTGCCCGATTTCCTCGATGTGCTGGGCGTCACGGTCACGGCCGGTCTCGGCTTCCGGCAGGCGATCGAGCGGGTGTGCGAGTTCCACGACGGGGCGCTGGCCCAGGAGATGCGCCGCGCGCTGCAGGAGATGGCGGTCGGCGTCTCACGCCGTGAGGCTTTCGTCGGCTTGCGCGAACGCACGCGGTCGGAGGCGGTCGGCACGTTCGTGACGGCGATGCTGCAGGCGGAGGAGCTGGGTGTGCCCCTGGCGGAGGCTCTCGCCTCCATCGCCGCGGATGTGCGCCGCGAGCACGCGGCGCGCGTGCGGCAGCAGGCCGCCAAGGCCGGGCCGAAGGTGTCGCTGGCGATGACGGTGACGGTGCTGCCCGCCGCGCTGCTGCTGATCGTCGCGTCGATGCTCATCGCGAATGCGGAGGCGTTCGGTGGTCTCTTCTGACGCGCGCGGCGCAGGCGGCCAGGTCGCAGGTGGTCAGGGTGCAGGCGGCCAGGGCGCCGAGTTCGCGACGGGCGGCGTCGTGCGCGTGCTGTGCACCGTGCGGCTGCTCGTGCTGGTGCTGGGATCGGTGGACGCGCTGCTCACCCGCGACCCGAGCGTCGCGATCGTCGCGCTGTGCGCCGCGCCGTTCTCGTTCGTGCCGGCGCTGAACTGGCGCACGCGCGGACCGAGGTACTTCCGCAACGGCATCCTGCTCTCGGCCGACCTGCTGGTCACAGCCTTCGTGCTGCTGATGCTGTCGGGCACGTCGCTCATGGCGGCGTACGGTGCCGCGACCGTCGCGCTCTGGGGATCCGCATCGGGGCTGCGCATCGCGTTGCTCATGTCGGTGCCGGTGGTGCTGCTGCTCGTGCCGTGGGCGCAGCTCGGCGCGGGCTGGCGCGGGCCGCTGCTCGGGATGGTCGCAGCCGGCAGCGTCGTCGGGATGGCCTGGGCCGGTCATTCGCTGGGAGTCAGCCTGCGTCGCGAACGCCACACCGCCCTCGAGCTCGCGGCCGAGCGTGAGCAGCGGGCGGCGACGCGGGAGCGACTGCGTATCGCGCGGGACCTCCATGACACCGTCGCCGGGGATCTCGCAGGCATCGCGCTGCTCGTGCGCGGGCTCGCAGGGCAGTGCGCGAACGGGGCGGTGCCCGCGTCGACGGCCGGCCTCGTTCAGCAGCTCGACGCTGCGGCGCAGACGGCACATGAACACACCCGCCTGGCGCTGCGGCAGCTGCGTCGCGCGTCGGTCGATCTGCCCACGGAGCTGCGCGAGATCGCGGCTCGGTGGCGGGATCGGGTCGGTGTGGACGTCGAGTTCGAGGTCGACGACTCGCTGGGCGCCGTCGATGACGAGCTGGCCGCCGATGTCGCGTCGGTGCTGCAGGAGCTGCTCGAGAACGTCCGCAAGCACGCCGCGGCCGAACGGGTGCGGGTCGAGTGCTCGTCGAGCGGGGGCCATGTGCGTCTCGTGGTCGAAGACGACGGCTCGGGGATGGCGGCGCGCCCGGACGATGACGGCCACTTCGGCATCCGAGGCATCCGGGAACGTGCCGACGCGCGGGGAGGCGGCGCGCGCTGGCGGGCCGCGCCGAGCGGCGGCACGCGCGTGGAGGTGGAGCTGCGCGCGACCGCGCGGCCGATGCGGTGGGGAGATGAGGAGGTGCGCGGCTGATGCGTGTGCTGACAGTCGATGACAATCCGATCATCCGGGCCGGCCTGTGCGCCGTGCTCGGGGCATCGCCGACGGTCGGCCAGGTGCTCGAGACGGGCGACCCCGACGAGGCCGTGCGTCTCGTGGAGAGCGGTGAAGCGGATGCCGTGCTTCTCGACGTGCAGATCCCGCGCGTCTCGGGGCTGGAGCTGCTGCCGTCGCTGGTAGCCCACGTGCCGGTGATCATGCTCACCCATGACGAGAACGCCGAGACGCTGGCCGAGGCGATGGCGGCGGGCGCCTTGGGCTACGTCGTGCACGGTTCGCTGGACCCGGAGGGCCTCGTCGACGCCCTGCGCATGTGCGTGCAGGGCAGCACGGTGGTCGCTGGCGCCAGGCCGGCGTGGGGCGGCGGCACCTCTGGCGGTGTGCGGCATGAGCGCGTCGCGCTCACGCAGCGGGAGCGCGAGGTGATGGAGGCGATCGCGCTGGGCATGACGAACCGTGAGATCGCCGCATCGCTGTTCCTGACCGAGAAGACCGTCAAGAACAACATCAACCGCATCTTCGCGAAGCTGCAGGTCGCCAGTCGCGGCGCGGCGATCGCGCGCTGGCGCGGATTGGGGTCCGGTTAGGGCCCACGGGCCCTGGGGGCGGATGCGCCCCATTCATAGGTTCGAAAAGAGGGTGCGGCGGGGGCTGCGCCCCACACGAACGCCTGCGGCGCAGAGCCGCGGACAAGGGGAGAAGACATGAGCTGGATCGACGAGAAGGCCATCCGAGCCAAGGTCGCGATGACCGCCTACGTGGCCGGTGCGCTCGAGCGCATGCGTGGCGATGAGCGGGGCCAGGGGTCTGTGGAGTACGTCGGGATCATCATCGTGGTCGTGGCGATCATCCTCGCCGTGGTCGGCCTTGCATCGGGACTCGGTCAGGTTATCTACGACCAGATCGAGCGCGCCGTCAAAGAGATCGGCAACGTGAGCCCGTAGGCGATGAGCGACGTCCGCGCCGTCTCTCTGAATCGTCGCAGACAGGAGCGGACCTCCCTGGGATCTCAGCGATGAAGAGCGGTGATTGAGGACCACATGACCGGAGCACGCGGAATCATCAAGGTGATGACCGGCTCAGCGCTAGCCCTGGCGTTGTTCACGGGATGCACTAACCAGACGCAGGCGGAACCAAACAATGGGCCCGCAACGACGCCGTCGTCGACCGCTTCACCCACTGAAATCGATGCTCCCGTTGTGTCGGCCGGAACGTCATATGAAGGCGTCGCGATCCGGGTGGAAGTGTCGCCTGTGGAGGTCCGCGATGGCATCGCACTCCTGCGCGTGGCCTATGTCGCGGAAGGGGACTCCGAGCTTCCGGCACTCGGCCTGATTCTCCGGGGCGGCATCTTCGGACAGGACGGTGCGAGCGGGCTGCGATTGTTCGACAGCAGTCAGAGTCTGGTCTATCCGGTGCTAGCCGACGGCACGGGGCATGAGCTCGCCACACGGGCGTCTGCGCTCCTCTCGGGCGGTAAGAAGGAGTCGGCCTTTTCGCTGTCGGTTCACGCCGCTCCAGCGGGCAAAACTGTTGATCTCCTGATCCCGAGGCTGGGCTGGGTGCGCGATGTCCCCGTCGTTGACGCGGACGAGTCCTTCGCCGAGGACCTCTCCAACTTAGGTGGAGCTCCCGTGCGTACTGAGGCGATTCCGCTACGTACCTATATGGAGGCGTACGACGAAGCCACCGCGACGAGATCGGAAGGCGAGACGGTCACGATGACGCTGGCTTCGGACGTGCTCTTCGCAACTGGGGCCTTCTCGCTGGACTCCACCGCGGCAACCGCAGTGGACGCAGCCGCGGCTGAGATTCTCGCCTCGGCCGACGAGGGCGACGTGCATGTGGTGGGTCACACCGACGACGTCGATACTCCAGAGTCGAACCAGACGCTCTCGGAGAAACGAGCGCAGGCGGTGGCGTCGCGCATGAGGACGGCGCTTGGCGACGCATTCACGGTCGTGGCTTCGGGTGAGGGCGAGACGAATCCGGTCGCATCCGGTACATCTGTGGAGGCACGAGCCGCCAATCGGCGCGTGGAGATCTCGTTCAACGGCGTGCAGAACTTGAAGAGCGCCGAGGCGAAGTCTGCGCTCCCCGACGCGGCCGAACCGGTCGTCGCAGCCGGCGACCAAGCTCAGATCCGACTGCGTGAAGGCGATAACACGGAGTTCGCTTTGCGGGTGGCGTCAGTGGTGAGGGATGGACAGGCCCTCATCGGGACGTTCGAGCTGAGCCTCGCGAGCGGGGAGGCCCGTGGAGCCTTCACGGATGCCATGGGGAAGCCAAACGTCTTCAGCGCATCGCGGCGAGGCTTCGCTCTGACCGCTGCCCACACGGGGACCCTCACCGTGTCGTTGCTGACGCCCGAGGGGCGGGTGTTTCCATTTGACTACGAAGTGCCTGGACAAGGTGGCCAGGCGGTCCGTCGCACTCTGGGCGACGAAGTCGTGAACGGGGGGCTGGAGGCAGTCGGCCAGAAGACGCTTGTCACAGTGGTATGGCCCGACACGGGCCAGGACAACGTCACGATTGAGGTTCCGGGTCGCGCACGATTCATCGACGTCCCAGTCACGACCACCGGTAAGGGTCAGCGTTGATCCGTAAGACGCCGAGGCGAATCCCCGCCGATCGCGGCGCCGGAAGCGTCGAGTACGTCGGCATCGTCGCCGTGGTGGTCGTGATCATCGTCGCGCTGGTGATGCAGGCCACCCCGATCGGCGGCACGATCGCGGCGGAGATCTGTCGCGCCTTCGGCACCGAGTGCGGGACCTCGACGGGGACGGAGGAGGCCACCCCGATCCCGGAGCCGACCCGTGCCTGCACGGTGTTGAGTAACTCCGAGGACTATGCCGTCGAGGGATCGGTGATGTTCATCGACGGTGGTGCTGGGCTTCAGTTCCGCCGTGAGGTGAAGAGCGACGGCACCATCGACGTGACGGTCCTCGGCTCTGTCGAGGGCGGTGGGTCCGTCAAAGCTCCGGGGGCGGAAGCCGAGATCAGCGGCGGCGTCATCGAAAATGTGCCGCTCGGCGGAGATGGTGACGTGGGTGTCAGTGCCAATGCCGATGCCGGGTGGAAAGTGGGGGCCGGGTTCGGCCAGGTATTTACGTTCGAGGGCGACGACGCGGCCGCACAGGCAGACCGGCTCATTGAATTCACCAAGTGGAAGCAGGGCGCGACTGCCGTAGGCGCGCTTGGACATCCCGCGCTGGGAGTTGCCTCCGGTTTCCTCGCGGAGATGAGCTACAAGTGGTTCAACGACTATGAGCCGCCAGCGCCGTCCGCGACACTGTTCGAAGCTCGCGGTGGAGTTGAAGCGAGCGCGGACGCTGACGTGCTTCTCGGCGGCGTCGGTGCGGAGGGCGAGGCGGAAGGCGTTCTCGGCTTCAGATTCAATGCCGATGGCAGCACGACCGTGCACCTCGAAGGCGGGATCGGTGCCTCGGGTGAAGCCAGCTTCTTCACAGCGGGCGGTGAACTCTCAGGGAATGCCGCGTTGGTCGGCGAAGTCACACTCGACTCCGATGGAAACCTGATTGAGGTCGCGATGGCAGGGGCGGCGTCAGGCGAGGGAAGTATCGGGATCACTGACCTCTTCGGCAATCCGCTGAGCGATCTGAGTGCATCAGGCGGGCAGGGCGTGGTCGCGCGAGCGCAGGTAGATGTCACCGACGCGAATCGCGCACAGGTGCTGGAGGCACTGGCGCGCGCAGGCTTGCCTCTGGTGCGGGCTGATCTCGTTGGCGCGGGCGACGACTATGCCAGCGCTTCGGAGGCTCTCGACTTCCTCATGACTGAGTCCCAGCGAACCGGAGGAACGACTCTGGAGTACGCCGATGTCAGCAGTGACACCATGCTCGCGGCAGCGCTGGGAGGACGTTTACCCGGCGTCGGTGGCGCAAATCTCGGGTTCTCGGCAACGAGCGGCGAGGAGAAGCTGAACGACGCGTTCTATTTGGCGGAGACCGGATGGGTCAACTGGAGGAACTGCACACGATGAGAAACCTCAACATCATCCTGCTCGGAATGACTCTGATCACAGCCACCTTGACAGGCTGCACGGCACAGGTTGGGGGAGAAACGTCCGAACAGCCCACGAGCCCGTCCCAGTTGCCAGGGGCCCCCGAAGGAGAGGTGGTCCACGTTGAGCCGGCGAGACGCATCGACGGGGCCACGGAATGGGCGACCGACGGCATCGTCATCGAGGTGCCGCAGGGTAAGGAGACTCGCCGGGAAGTGGTCGAGGGCTCGGTGCAACTATTCGTATACGACGCTGAGGACGACGGCGAGACCGCATACGTGCGGGTACCACGCGCGAACGGCCCGGTCGGGGATGCCGACGTCGACACGCAGACCGCAATGAATGTGGCCACATATCGCGTCAATGGCGCTGCAGTGGAAAATCAGCCTGCCGTATGGGAGGGGTGGGCGTATGCAAATTCGATTCGCGCGACGCTCGAATCGAATGGTGAGTCCGTAGACATGGTGGAGTTCGATATGCGGGATGAGGGCGGAGAACTGTTGGTTATGGCGATGGCACGTACCGGCAGTGGTCAAGAGGTCGAGGAGACCTGGCAGTACGAAGTTCTCCGGACGGTGCGGAAGGCGCCGTGATCTGGCCTACCGTCCTGCTGTCACTGGCTGCGCTTCTCCTGTTGGCGACACCGGTGGTCGGCGTCTTCGCCTGGCGGGCGTGGGATCTGGAACGTGGTGTGCCACGGGTCCAGGTGCCTGCGCGGGTGCTCGCGAAACACAGCCCTGGCGTCGTCGGGCAGTTTGTGCGCCTCAGGTTCGAGCCTCGCTGGCACTACGAGCTTGACGTGGAATATCCCGGACCGTCAGGGGAGCCCCTCGTCGCCCGTGTAAAGGTCGATAACGCGCCAACGCAGTCGCGACCCGAGCCGTTCGACGGCACGGTGTGGGTTTCGAGATTCGATCCCTCTGACGTATCCGTCCACCCCACGGGCCGCAAGGTCAAGTCATTCAGACTCATTGTCACAACCGGACTGTGCCTCGGTGGCGCGATTCTGTGCGGCATCTTCGGCGGGATCGAGTGGGTGACGACGTGGTTCGAGCTGAACGTTCCGGGATTCACGCGGTGAGGGCGAGCCGATGAAGCGAATCGACATCCGCACCGCTGTCTGGGTGGTCGTCCTCGACGCGATCTCATACGTCGTCGTCTACTGGCTGCTGCTGCCGGCGTTCGCCGAGGTGCTGGCGGCGTTGAACGAGGCGACGCTGCTCGGCATCACACACGTGATTAGTGCGGTGCGGCTCGTTTTCGTGGGCGTGCTCGCGGCTCGATCGTTCCGCGCCCGCTGCGGCTTCGAGCGCCGCGGTGAGGTGCTTCCCTCGCTCGCGCTCGGGGCGACGGTCGCGATGCTGCTGCAACTCGGCAGCGGGGTGGCCGTGCGCGCCTATGTCGGCGCGCCGCAGGAAGCGCTCGGCGTGGTGCTACTCGCCTCCGCCGAGTGGATCGTCTTCCCGCTCCTCGGGCTCCTCTTCGTGCAACCGGGGCCGGCGGATGCCGCGCGGCTGCGTCGCCGACGCCCGGCTGGGGCATCCGAGCGCGGGGCCATGTCGGTCGCCGCGATCCCGGCCGTCGCGGGGCTCGTGATCGTCGCGACCATGCTCATCCTGATGCTCGGTTCGGCGACGTCCGATCGGCGTCAGGCGACCACCGCAGCCGACGCGGCGGCGCTCGCCGCAGCGCAGGAGTGGGATCGCCGTCTCGGCGGGGTGTTCGGCCTGCACGCGGGCGCGGGGTCTCACCTCGGCTTCTGGGGCCTGGCGGGGCTCCCGGTGCTGGGACAGGGAGTGCAGGACGCGATGGTCGCGCGAGCCTCCGAGTTGGCGCAGCGCAACGACGCAGAGCTCACCGGCTTCCGCGTCGATCCGTGGCGCCGCGAGGTCACCGTCACCGTGCGCCACCACGACACGGTGCCCGACACCGATGAGCGGATGGAGGCGTCGGCCACCGCGCGCATCGAGCTCACCGGCGGGCTCTGCGTGCACGGCCTGAGCATCGGCTACCTCGTGGACGGCGTCTGCGTGACCACACCGGCTGCCGAACCGACGCGGGAACCTGAGCCGGAGCCGACGCCCGGCGCCGCGCCGGATCCGGGTGCAACGCCCGAACCGACCCCCACACCGTTCGAACCGCCGACGCTCGCGGGATACGGGTCGGAGGTCGTTCTCGTCGGCTGACAGGTAGTTTCCGCAAGCGTCACCGGAGGGGGAGCCCGACACCGTTGATGTGCTCTTGGGTGATGGCCTTCCCGGATTCGCGCAGGTGCTCGTGACCTACGTTGAGGACGCGGGGTGACGGGCGTCGCAACGGGTCTCCGGCCGGTGATGATCATGGCGTTGACACCTGCTGTTCGAATTCGATTCAGCGGAGCTGGCGGAGGTTGCCCGGGAGCCACTGGCAGACATCGCCACCGACATTCCCCATCGAGCTTCGGTGTCAGTTGACGGCCACACCGATTCGATCGGCGAAGACGCCTACAACGACGACTTGCCTCAGAGTCGCGCGGATGCAGTAGGGGCCGTGCTCGGCCGCGCGCGTCCGGGACCTCAAGTTGAGCGTCACCGGGCACGGGGAGCGGAATTGATCGTTAGGAACGGAGAGGGCGATCAGTCATCGAACCGAACGAGTCGAGATCTCGTATGACATGACCACCGGATAGGCGCGCAGTTCCCTCGCCCCGCTCCCTGCCGCTGCACTTCGGCGGGGTAGATGTGGCGTCACAGATTCCAGCCGTCGTGCGAGGTGAGGACGGTGCAGCCCAGGCGCACCTCAAGCTCCTGCACGGCGCGCGCTGCCTGTCGCGCGACCTCTTCGGGTGGTCTGGCGAAGCGGCTCAGGGCTGTGCCCGGATCGAGGCTGAGGATTCGCGCCACTTCCTCGTCATCGACTCCGGCCTTCACATCGTGGTCGATCCGGGTGAACGGGATCTGCGTCTCGCCGGTATCGATCATGGCCACCATATCGATCATGCGTCGAAGCACTCGAGGATCGCTGTTGCGGGTCGCCAGGACGGTCTGCTGGGGTGCCTTCGTGGGCAGCAGCCCATAGCTCATGCCCTCGGGAAGCTGCGTGAACATGATGTCCCATGCCACGTTCCAGGCCTTCGCCGCGAGCTCGTCGGGATCTCGTGACCCGGAGAGCGCGAAGAAGCCCTCCACCTCCGTCCGTGAGCGGTCGTCGCCGGCGAGCAGAGCCACGGCGATCGCCGTCACAGCCGAGATCCGCACTCCCAGCACGTCGGTCGTCCACGTCGCGTACTGCTCGATCGCCCAGAGCGGGCCCTTGGAGCGACGGCGGGCGGTCTGGCCGCGAAGATCCAGCAGATAGAGCAACGCGCCGTACGCGGGCATCACGAAAAGCCGCGGATCGGGCATATCGGCTTCGCGGGCGAGCGACACGCGGGGCCAGACACGGTCGCGCGAGACGGGAGGATGACGACTCGCGAAGGCGCGTCCGATCTCCTCCTTCGTCCAGTGGATCACCTGCTCCGCCGCATAGGCGAGGGGTCGGCGCCGCGTGACGTCATAGCCGCGGCCGCGAACCCACGACGCTTCCCCCACGGCCCAGCCGTAATTGATGTCCACGGAGGGGCGCCTGGTGTACGGAAACAGCGTGAGCAGGTCTTCGAGGCCGTCGCGACGCCGCCTCGTTCCGAAATAGAAGTCATGGATGTCGATGAGCACATTGGTGTCCATCACGATGAGCGTCGGCGCGACATCCGAATCCGCATGCGTGCCGAGCAGCGTGTACTCGCCGATCTGCCTCATGCCGGGATCGTCGCGACCAGGACACGAATGCGGCAGACGGCAAACACGGCCGTCCCGCCGTGAACCGCCACCGTGTCCCACTTATGGCCCGTTTGCTGTCGACCGTGTCCCACTTGCGGCCCGTCAGCCTGCGACATACGGGCCACAAGTGGGACACGGCCGCCGCCGTGGGACACGGCCGCCACCGTGTAACACGGCCGCCACCGTGTAACACGGCCGCCGCCGTGGGACACGCCGCCGCCGTGGGACACGGCTCCGCCGGCGCCGCCGAATAGCCGGCGGCCTCACCCCTCACGCCACGAGCAGATAACCCGCCCCGGCGATGGTCAGCGCGATCACGATGCGCTCGAAGGTGCGTTGATCCAGACGGCTCAGCAGCGCGCGGCCGAGGAACGCGCCGACCACGACGCCGGGAACCAGCACCAGGTCCATCAGCAGCGTGGCGGGGTCGATGATGCCCAGCCCGACCGAGAACGGCACCTTGGCGAGGTTGATGCCCGCGAAGAACCACGCGGTCGTGCCGAGGAACTGCCGCATCGGGAACCGTGCCGCGAGGAAGTACATCGACATCACGGGGCCGGCGGCGTTGGCCACCATGGTGCTGAACCCGCCGAGCGTGCCGTAGGTCGCCGCCGCGACGCGGCCGGCACCGGGAGCCTCCGCAGACCGTCGCCGGCGCCACAGCGTGACGCCGGTCACGAGCAGCAGGATGGCGCCGATCACCTTGCGGGTCCATGTGTCCGACGCGAACGCGAGGAACACCGACCCGAGCACGAGGCCCGCCAGCACCGCGGGGATCAGGGGCAGCAGCGCCCGCAGCCGCGCGTGGCGTCGGTGCAGCCACAGCGCGAACGCGTCGCCCACGATCAGCAGGATGAGCAGAGCCCCTGTCGACTCCTTCGCCGGCAGGATGGCGGCGAACAGCGCGATCGCCACCGTGTTCGCGCCGGGCAGTGCGGCCTTGGACACGCCCACGGCGACCGCCGCGATCGCGAGTGCGCCCCACGCGAGGGCGGTCAGGTCGGGCATCCGCTCAGGCTATCGGGACCGAGGGCACAGCCCGCGGCGTCAGCCGAGCGCGACCTCGAACACCTGATCGCCCGCGGTCACGCGGTAGTCGCCCTTCCAGCCCTCGATGCGCACCCCGCCTTCCGCGTCGGTGCGCATCGTCGTGGGCGGCATCCACCACTCGCCCCGGATCATCCCGTGCAGCCGGTCGTACGACGGCTTGCGGCTGCCGTCGACGCGCAGCAGGCCGATCGGCGCCCCGAGCCAGGCGCCGGCGTCGGTGATGCCCCAGTAGGTGATCGCCTCGACCGCCGGGTGCCCGACCAGCGTGCGGTAGAGGCGCTCGATCTCATCGGCCTGCCGCTGTTCGCCCTCGTGTGTCGACGGCCACGACTCGACGACGTAGTCGTTCAGGTCCTCGATGTCGGCAGGCATGATGTCGCCCGAGACGAGGCTCGACTCCGTGAAATGCAGCGGCAGTCCGAAGCGCGCGAAGCGGTCGGCCACCTCAAGCAGGTTCTCCTCGCCGCGGAAGCCCTGGTGCATGTGCGTCTGCAGGCCGATCGCGTCGATCCGCACGCCGGCCTCGAGCGCATCGTCGATCACCCGCTCGTAGCGCTCGGACAGGTCGAAGTCGTTGATCAGCAGCGTCGCATCCGGGTTCGCGGTATGCGCCGTGTCGAACGCAAGCTTCACGATGCCCGTGCGGCCCAGCTCGCGCGCGAGGCGCGACACCGCGTTCGGCACGCCGTCGGGCTCGTTGACGAAATGGGGCATGATGGCGACCTCGTTGATGGCGTCCCACGTGTCGATGAGCCCCGCGAAGTCGCCGGCCTCGCGGGCGACGCGCTCGCGCAGGAGCCGCTCGACCTCGTCCGTCGGCAGCGGGTCCAGCCACTCGGCCTTCACGGTGTGCCACACGAGCGGATGCCCCTTGAGCCTCACGCCGCGCTCGGCGAACCACCGCGCCGCAGTCAGCAGCCGTGCGGTGTCGGGCCGCCCGCGCTCAGGCTCGAAGCGGCCCCAGTAGAAAGGCAGCGTGGCGGTGTCGAACAGCGCCAGCCAGTCGTCCGCCAGCTGCGACAGGTCGGCTTCGCCGTTCGCGTGCGGCACGAGCTCGAAGCCGATGTTGCCGAAGCCGAACGCATGCCGCACCTGCTCCACGACGACGTCGCGGTGGGCGAGCGGCTCGCCCGTCGGTGCCGTGAGCGTCAGATCGCGTGCGGCCGTGCGGTGGGAGAGGTTCATGTCACTCCTTCGGGGGCGCGGTGGATCCGCGCACGACCAGCTCGATCGGCAGGCGGATGTGCTCGGCCGGCCCGCCCTTCAGCATCGACAGCAGGACGTGCACTGCCGACGAGCCCATCTCGGGCAGCGACTGCCGGATCGTCGTGAGCGCGGGAACGCCGCTCGACGCCTCCGGCACGTCGTCGAATCCCACCACCGACAGGTCGTCGGGCACCCGCAGCCCACGCGACTCGGCGACGCGGATCGTCTCGATCGCCGAGAGGTCGTTGGCCGCGAAGATCGCCGTCGGAGGGTCCGCGCGGTCGAGCAGCGCGGTCGCGGCCGCGGTCGTCTCGGCCGCACGGTAGCCGCCGTCGCGCACCAGGGTCGGGTCGAATCGGATGCCCGCGGTCTCGAGAGCCTCGCGGTAGCCCTGCTCGCGCAGCTCGGCCGACTCGAGGTCGGAGCGTCCGCGCACGTGCCCGATGCGGCGGTGCCCCAGTGCGATCAGGTGGTCGGTCGCGGCACGCGCGCCCCCCAGGTTGTCGGTGTCGACGGTGGCGGGCCCCGCGGGGCCGGTGTGCGGGTCGATCGCGACGACCGGCACGGGGGAGTCGGGCAGCGCCACGGTCGGCGTCACGATGATCGCGCCGTCGATGAGCGTGCCGCCGAGGCGCGAGAGAGAGCGCTTCTCCCATCCGGTGTGCACGCCCGCCGAGACGCTTCCGGCGTAGGCGAGGACGTCGTACTCCGTGTCCTGCAGAGCGCTGGACACGCCGCGCAGCAGTTGCAGGGCGAACGGCTCGAACTCGGCCACGAGCACGCCGATCACCTGCGTGCGCTGTCGTCGCATGGATGCCGCCACGAGTGAACTCTGGTACCCCAGGTCGTCGACGACCCGCATGACCCGCGTGCTCGTCGCCGCCGCGATGCCGTCGCGGCCGTTGATCACCTTCGACACGGTCGCGACGGACACTCCGGCTGCCCGCGCGACGTCGCTGATCGTGATCCGCCGGTTTGCCCGATGGCTCACTGGATTCGCGCTCATGATCCCCCCACGCTAGCCCTCCGGATCCGCGCCACGGCGTTGTGACCGGTCGTGTCCGGTGCGAGCTGCGGTTCGAGCATATCGATTCGGAAAACGTTATCGATAACGTTTGACAGGCGGATGCGCCGATGTCACAGTGGTTCGGACGCGCCTGGAGGTCCCGACAACAGCGTGGGCGGGCGTGGCCTTACTCGATGAAGAGGAGACCTGCACATGATGGTTCGCAAGGCATGGACGGCCGCTGCGGCGGTCGTCGCGCTCGGGGCGCTCACGCTCTCGGGCTGCGCAGCCGGCGGTGGCGGCAACAGCGGCGGCGGCGGCGACGGGGAGGCCGTCGAGCTGCAGATGTGGCACAACTCGACCACGGGCCCCGGCAAGGAGTTCTGGGATGAGGCGGCGGCGGCCTACACCGAGGAGCACCCCGAGGTGACGTTCAACGTCACGTCGATCCAGAACGAGGACATGGACGGCAAGCTGCAGACCGCCGTCAACTCGGGTGACATGCCCGACATCTTCATGGCGCGCGGCGGCGGCAAGCTCGCCGACATCGTCGCGGCCGGCAAGGTCAAGGACCTGACCGACCTGATCAGCGACGACGTCAAGCAGGCGTTCGGCGACGCGTCGTTCAGCGCGTTCACGGTCGACGGCAAGGTCTACGGCGTTCCCACGGCCGTGCTGCCCGGCGGCATGTTCTACAGCAAGGATCTGTTCGAGCAGGCCGGCATCACCGAGACGCCGACCACGATCGACGAGCTGGGCGACGCCGTCGAGAAGCTGAAGGACGCGGGCATCCAGCCCATCGCCCTGGGTGCCAAGGATGCCTGGCCCGCCGCGCACTGGTACTACTTCTTCGCGCTGCGCGCCTGCGATCAGGACACCATTACGAACCTGACCACCCAGGCCGACTTCACGGACGAGTGCTGGCTCCAGGCCGCCGAGGACTTCCAGGACTTCGCCGGCACCGAGCCCTTCAACAAGGGCTTCCTGACGACTCCCGCCCAGGAAGGCGCCAGCTCGTCGGCTGGTCTGGTCGCGAACCACAAGGCCGCCATGGAACTCATGGGCGCCTGGAACGTCGGCGTCATCGCGAGCCTCACGCCCGACGAGAAGCCGCTGCCCGACCTCGGCTGGTTCCCGTTCCCGGCTGTCGACGGCGGCGCCGGCGACCCGACCGCGATGATGGGCGGCGTCGACGGCTACGCGTGCGCCGCGGATGCTCCCGCCGCGTGCGAGGACTTCCTCAACTTCGTCTCGGGCAAGGAGTGGCAGGAGAAGTACGCCGTCGCCTTCCAGACGATCCCCGCCTCGCAGGAGGCCACGGGCGCCGTCGAGGACCCGTCGCTGCAGCCGCTCATGGAGGCGTACGGCGATGCCGCGTATGTCACCCTGTGGCTCGACACGGCCCTGGGCCAGAACGTCGGCAACGCGCTGAACACGAGCGTCGTGGAGATGCTCGCCGGTCAGGGCAGCCCCGAGAAGCTCGTCGACACGGTCAGCACGGCCGCGGCGCGAGGCTGATCGCGCACCATGACCGACATTCAGGCACCGCGTCCGACGACGTCCGTGCCTGAGAGGATCGCGCCCACCGGGGTCGACGGCTCGCCGTCGGCCCCGGTGCGGCGCAAGCCGCGGGCCGACTGGCGCAAGCGCGGCGAGATCGCGCTCCTCTCGGGCCCCGCACTGCTCGTCTTCGTCGGCTTCGTCATCTTCCCGGTGGCGATGGCCGCGTTCTACGGATTCTTCAAGTGGAACGGCTTCGGCTGGCCCACCGAGTTCGTGGGGCTCGACAACTACGTCCTCATGTGGCAGGACGAGACCTTCCGCGCCGCGGTCGGCCACAACTTCTTCATCGTGGTCGCATCGCTCGTGCTGCAGGGGCCGATCGCCATCCTGTTCGCCCTGCTGCTGAACCAGAAGATCCGCGGCCGCTCGATCATCCGCGTGCTGATCTTCGTGCCGTACGTGATCTCCGAGGTCGTGGTGGGAACGGGCTGGAGCCTCATGCTCCAGGACACCGGCGCAGTCAACTCGCTCCTGGAGAAGTGGGGTCTCGAGGGGCTGCAGCAGTCCTGGCTGGCAGACCCCTCCATCGCCATGTGGACGCTCATGATCGTCATCACGTGGAAGTACATCGGCTTCGCCGTGATCCTGATGCTCGCCGGCATGCAGTCGATTCCGGAGGAGCTCTATGAGGCCGCCGCGATCGACGGCGCCGGCTTCTGGAAGACCCAGTGGAGCATCACGCTGCCGCTGCTCGGCCCCACCATCCGCATCTGGGCCTTCCTGTCGATCATCGGCTCGCTCCAGCTGTTCGACCTGGTCAACATCATCTGGGGCCAGTACATCGCCGCGACGGCGGGCACCTCGACGATGGCGACATACATGTATCAGAACGGTCACCTCGCCGGCAGCTACGGCTACGGAAACGCCGTCGCGGTGATGCTGTTCCTCATCTCGCTCACGGTCGCGCTCATCTACCAGCGCTTCGTGCTGCGACGCGACACCGAGGGCGCCCTCACGGGTGCGAGCGGAAAGGGCCGCAAGCGATGACGACCACACCCCTCATGACGTCGGTCGCGATCCAGGCCGTCGACCCGCGCGGGCGGCGCAAGGCGCCCAAGACGCGCTGGGGCAGCCCCGGCGTGTATCTGCTCGCCCTGGTGCTGATCACGATCTGCATCACGCCGGTGCTGTACATCATCATCGGCGGGTTCCGCACGAACGCGCAGATCACCACCGATCCGTCGGGCTTCCCTGCCCCCTGGCAGCTCGCCAACTACGGCGAGGTGCTGGCCGGAGCCGAGTTCTGGACGGCCATGCTCAACTCGACGGTCTCGGCGCTCGGCACCACGGTGGGCGCGGTCGTGCTGGGCGTGATGGCGAGCTACGTGATCGCGCGCTACGAGTTCAACGGCAAGGGCATCATGTACGCCCTGTTCGCCGCCGGGCTGATGTTCCCGATCACGGTCGCGATCACGCCGCTGTATCTGCTGATCCGCAATCTGGGCCTCGTGAACAGCCTGGCCGGCATCATCCTGCCGCAGATCGCCTTCGCGCTGCCGACGACGATCATCATCCTGGTGCCGTTCCTGCGGGCCATCCCCAAGGAGCTCGAGGAGGCCGCCTCGATCGACGGCACCAGCCGGCTCGGCTTCTTCTGGCGCATGGTGATCCCGCTCAGCCTTCCGGGCGTGATCACGACCGGCATCCTGGCGTTCGTCGGCGCGTGGAACGGCTACATGCTGCCGCTGTTCATCCTGAGCGACGCGAGTCTGTTCACCCTGCCGCTCGGGGTGCAGAACTACGCGTCGCAGTACTCGGTCGACACGGCGCGCGTGCTGGCCTACACCTCGCTGTCCATGGTGCCCGCGCTGATCTTCTTCAGCCTGTTCGAGCGCCGCATCGTCGGCGGTCTGACGGGCGCGGTCAAGGGATGACCGACGCCCTGACCGACGCTCGCGCCGCCGACCGCACTTCTCTGGAGACATCTATGCCCGCGGACATCCCCGCTTATCCCGTCGCGTCCGAGCGCGTCACCGCGCTGCTGGCGCAGATGACCCTGGAGGAGAAGGCCGCCCAGCTGGTGGGGTACTGGCTCGACCAGGGGGGCGAGCTCGTCGCCCCGATGGCGGATGAGATGGGCTCGTCGAAGGAAGGCCGCTCGCTCGCAGACATCACGAAGGACGGCATCGGCCACTACACGCGCGTGTACGGCACCCGCCCCGTGGAGCCCGCCGAGCGCGCCGCGTGGCTGTGGAACGAGCAGCGCCGCCTGAAGCGCGAGACGCGCCTGGGCATCCCGGCTCTCGTGCACGAGGAGTGCCTGACCGGCCTCGCTGCGTGGAAGGCCGCGACCTTCCCCACCCCGCTCGGCTGGGGGGCGTCCTTCGACCCCGCGCTGGTGGCCGAGATGGGCGAGGCCATCGGCGAGTCGATGCGCGCGCTCGGCATCCATCAGGGCCTGGCCCCGGTGCTCGACGTGATCCGCGACCCGCGGTGGGGGCGCGTCGACGAGTGCATCGGCGAGGACCCGTACCTCGTCGGCACGGTGGGCACCGCCTACGTGAAGGGCCTGCAGAGCGCCGGCGTGCATGCGACGCTCAAGCACTTCCTCGGGTACTCCAACTCGCGGGCGGGGCGCAACCACGCGCCGGTGCACGCCGGCCCCCGCGAGGTCGCCGACGTGTTCCTGCCGCCGTTCGAGATGGCCATCCGCGACGGCGACGTGCGCTCGGTCATGAACAGCTACGCCGAGATCGACGGCGTGCCGGTCGCCTCCGACCCGGAGGTGCTCACGACGCTGCTGCGCGAGCGCCTGGGCTTCGACGGCGTCGTGGTGGCCGACTACTTCTCGGTCGCGTTCCTCGAGGTCATGCACGCCATCGTGGCCGACCGCGGCGCGGCTGCCGCGCTGGCGCTGAAGGCCGGCATCGACGTCGAGCTCCCCTCGGGCGACGCGTACCTGGCGCCGCTGGTCGAACGGGTGCGCGCCGGCGAGCTGGAGGAGGCGTACGTCGACCGCGCCGTGCTGCGCGTGCTGACGCAGAAGGAGCAGCTGGGCCTGCTCGATCCGGATGTCTTCGAGGACGAGCCGCCCGCCGAGATCGACCTCGACACCCCGCGCCACCGAGACGTCGCCCGTCGCCTGGCGGCCGAGTCGCTCGTGCTGCTGTCGAACGAGGGCGGCCTGCCGCTCGCCGCCGACGCGCGTCGCATCGCCGTGATCGGCCCGAACGCCGACCGCTCGGCGGCGCTGCAGGGCTGCTACTCGTTCGCCAACCACGTGCTGGCCAGCCACCCGGATCACGAGATCGGCTTCGAGATCCCGACCGTGCGCGAGGCCCTCGAGACCGCGCTGCCTCAGGCTGAGATCGTCTACGCGGCCGGCTGCGCGGTCGAGGGCGACGACCGCTCGGGGTTCGACGAGGCCGTGGCCGCAGCGACGGGCGCCGACGCGGCGATCGTGGTCGTGGGCGACCAGGCGGGCCTGTTCGGCCGGGGCACGGTGGGCGAGGGCAACGACGTCGAGTCGCTCGACCTGCCCGGCGTGCAGCGCGAGCTGGTGGAGCGACTGGTCGCGACCGGCACGCCGGTGGTCATGGTGCTGCTGACCGGGCGTCCGTATGCGATCGGCTGGGCGCTGGATGGCGAGGGCAGCGGTGAGGGCAGCGGTGATGGCGCGACGCGGCCGGCGGCGGTGCTGCAGGCCTTCTTCCCGGGAGAGGAGGGGGGGCCCGCGATCGCCGACGTGCTCACGGGCCGCCAGGCGCCGTCGGGGCGCCTGCCCGTGACGCTGCCGCGCTCGGCCGGCGCGCAGCCGTACACGTACCTGCACCCGATCCTCGGCGGCCCGTCGGATGTGACATCGACCGACTCGACTCCGGTTCGCCCGTTCGGGTTCGGCCTGTCGTACACCGAGTTCGCCTACGACGACCTGGTGGTCGACGCGCAGGCGCCCACGGGGGGTCGCTTCACGGCGAGCGTGACGGTCACCAACACCGGCGCGGTCGCCGGGACCGACGTCGTGCAGCTGTACGGCCACGACGTCGCGGCCTCGGTCACGCGCCCAGTGGCGCTGCTGCTGGGATACGCGCGCGTCGAGCTCGCGCCCGGGCAGTCGCGTCGCGTGACGTTCGACGTGCCGGCGCAGCGGTTCGCCTTCACCGACCGCAGCCTGGTGCGCGTGGTCGAGCCGGGTGACGTCGAGGTGTGGGTCGGTGCCCACGCCGAGGCCTCGGCGCGCGTCGCGGAGGCCGAGGACACCACGGGCGGTGCCATCTCGAATCAGAAGGCCCGCGGCGCCCGGCAGCTGGCCGGCGCGGCCACGGCCCGCGCGACGCTCACGCTGACGGGCGACGTGCACGTCGTCTCAGGGGACGATCCGCGCACGGTCGACGTCGCCATCGGATGACCGAGGTCGCGAACCCGGTGCTGCCGGGGTGTCATCCGGACCCGTCGATCTGTCGGGTCGGGGAGTGGTACTACCTGGTCACCTCGACGTTCGAGTACCTGCCCGGGTTGCCGGTCATGCGCTCACGCGACCTGGTGCGCTGGCAGACGATCGGGCACGTGATCGACCGCGAGGGCATGCTGGACTTCGACGGCATCGCGTCGTCCGGAGGTCTGTACGCGCCGACCATCCGCCACCAGGACGGGGTGTTCTGGGTCGTCTGCACCCTGGTCGACCAGAACGACGACACCCGTGGCGGCAACTTCGTGGTCACCGCGACGGATCCCGCAGGCCCGTGGAGCGACCCCGTGTGGCTCGACGTCGAGGGCATCGACCCGTCGGTCGTGTTCGACGACGACGGCCGAGTGTGGATGCACGGCACTCGCCTGGCTCGCGACCCCGAGCACTTTCACCAGACCGAGGTGTGGGTGCGGGAGTACTCGCCCAGCGCGCGTGCCCTCGTAGGGCCCGAGCACGTGATCTGGCGCGGCGCCGTGCGCGGCGCGGTGTGGGCCGAGGGGCCGCACCTCTACCGGATCGACGGGCGCTGGCACCTCGTGGCGGCGGAGGGCGGCACCGAGTATCACCACGCCGTGAGCGTCGCGCGCGCCGACGACATCGCCGGGCCGTTCGAGGGCAACCGCGCCAACCCGGTGCTCACGCATCGCCACCTCGGGCGCAGCACCGACGTGATCGGGGCCGGGCACGCCGACCTCGTGCAGGCACCGGATGGGTCGTGGTGGGCGGTGCTGCTCGCCATGCGCGCCGCAGACGGCCACCATTACCCGCTGGGACGAGAGACCTTCCTGTGCCCGGTGTCGTGGGAAGACGGCTGGCCCGTGTTCGCGCCCGGCGAGGGGCGCGTGCCGCGCACCGTCACGCTGCCCTGGCCGGTCGAGGCGGCGCCCGATGGGACGTGGCAGCCGGATGACCGCGCCCCCGGCGCCGTGCCGCCCGGCGACGGGCGGTGGACCTCGCTGCGCGCCCTGCCCGAGGCGGTGGCGTCCGACGACGCAGACGCGTGGACGCTGCCCGCGCGGCCTGCGACGCTGGCGGATGCCGCCGTCGTGGCGTTCCGCGGCGTGCGGCAGCAGCACGCTGATGCGGACGTGCTCGCCGACCTTGACCTGTCGGGCCTCGCCGAGGGGGAGAGCGCCGGGTTCGTCATCCGCCAGTCCGAGATGGACCACGCGACCGTGACGCTCACGCGGACCGGTGGCCGGCTGGTGCTGCGGGTGGTCCACCGGCGGGCCGGGGAGGACATCCTGCTGCACGAGGAACGGGCCGATGCCGGCGCGGCGTCGGTCGGCGTGCGCTCGCGCGGATACCGCTACGAGCTCGTCCGTGCCGATGCGCCGGGATCTGTCCGTGTGCTGGCGGAGGTCGACGCGCGGCAGCTCGACGCGGTGGCCACGGGCGGCTTCCTCGGCGTGTGGTTCGGGGTGTTCGCCACCAGCCACGGCGAGGTGCCTCGCGGGGCGGTGCGGGTGACGCGCTTCCACTACGCACCCGCCTGACCGCCACGCTGACGACGCGTGGTCGATGCCGGGCCGATGCGGCGGGGGTCGTCGCGTCCCGATATGGTGGGGCTGGCAACAAACCGGGGGTGGTGTCATGACCATGAGGGCGACCGGCGTCGAGGGCGTGCGACGCGCGAACCTCGGGGCGGTGCTGCGCCTGGTGCACCACGCGGGCCCGCGCTCTCGCGCCGTGATCACCGCCGAGACCGGTCTGAACCGCTCGACGGTGTCCGACCTCGTGGCGACGCTGGCGGGCGCCGGTCTCGTCGAGGAGCGGGAGCCCGACCCGACGCGGCGTGTGGGGCGACCGTCGCCGATCGTCGCACCCAGCGACGATGTCGTCGCGATCGCGGTGAACCCCGAGGTCGATGCGCTCGAGGTGGGCGCCGTCACGCTGGGCGGCCGCGTGCGGGTGCGCGCCCGCGAGGGCGTGGACCGGCCGGTCGAGGTCGACGACGTCGCGGCATCCGTCGCGCGCATCGTCGCCGATTGGTCGGGCGGACCGCTGCGCGGGTGCCGCATCGTGGGCGGAGGTGCGGCCGTTCCGGGCCTCGTGCGCGCCCGCGACGGCGTCGTGCGCCTCGCCCCGCACCTCGGCTGGCGCGAGCAGGATGTCGCCGGCGCACTGGCCCAGGCCACCGGCGTCGCCTTCGCCGTCGGCAACGACGCGTCGCTCGGCGCCCGTGCCGAGCGGCTGTTCGGCGCCGCGCGCGATCACGCCGACGTGGTCTACCTCAACGGCGGCGCGTCGGGCATCGGCGGCGGGCTCATCCTGCACGGCGTCGCGATCGGCGGCGCGGACGGCTACGCCGGCGAATGGGGTCAGAACCGCGCGGGCATCGTGCTGGAGTCCGACCGGCGTACCGCGGAAGGCATGCTCGAGGACGAGGTGAACCGCTCCCGGCTGCTCGCCGCGGCGGGTGTGACGGCGGCGGACGATGCGGCTCTGGCTCTCGCCCTGTCCGAGTCGACGGATGGCGCGGCGCGCGCCGAGATGGACCGGCAGCGTCGCATCCTGGCCGCGACGCTGGCCAACGCCGTGAACGTGCTCAACCCGTCGGTGATCGTGCTCGGCGGGTTTCTGGCCATCCTGCGCGACAGCGATCCCGACGGGCTGCTCGCCGCGGTGCGCGCCCAGGCGCTCGACGCTCCGGGCGAGGGCCTCGACATCCGGGCCGCCGCGCTCGGCGCCGACCGCCTGCTGATCGGGGCCGCGGAGGCGGCGTTCGAGCAGCTTCTCGCCGACCCGCTGGGCTGACCCCTCCTCTTCCTCGCGACGACACGTGTCCTCGACGAGAACACGCCCGTTGCGCGCGCAGCTGACGTGTCCCCGTTGAGAACACGTGTCATCGGGGCGGGCGGGGTGTGCGGGGTGGATGTGTCGTCCCCGGGGAGAAAAGACGTGGCGGTTGCCCACATACGCCGCAGGCGGCACGGGGCGAGCGGCGGATGGCGAAGAGTGTGCGCATGGCGACCGTCACGGACCTCGCGCGCCTGCTTCGCACGCGCGCTGAACTCGAAGCGCTCGGTTTCATCCGCCCGGGGCGCGCCCTCGACCCCGCGTGCTTCCATCGCGTGCGAAACGGACGATTCGTGCCCGCGGCCGAGTGGGCGAGCCTCCACACGGAGGATCGCCACCGGATCGAGATCGCCGCCGCCGTCGAGGACATGGGCGACGGAGAGGCCGTGCTGTCACACGACTCCGCCGCGGTGATCTGGGGGCTGCCGCTCTATCGACACACGCCGACGCGTGTCCACGTCTCCACACCGCCCGGGCATCTCGGCGCCAGCAGCGCGGTCGTGCTGCGTCACCGGGTCGAGCTGCCACCGGAGGACATCACCATCCGGGACGGCCTGCGCGTGACCTCGCTCGCACGGACGGCGGTGGATGTCGCCCGCTCGCTGCCGACGGAAGCCGCGCTGAGCTGCCTGGATGCGGCGATGGCGACGGCGTGCGTGGAACGGCACGAGATGGACCCCGAGCGCGCCGAGCTATGGCGGCAGGACCTCCGCGCACGCGTCGCAGCGACCCCGGGCGTACGCGGCGCGCGCCGCGCCAGGGCCGCGATCGAGTTCATGGACGGCCGGGCGCAGCTGCCCGGCGAGAGCATCAGCAGGCTGCACCTTCATCGCCTGGGGTTCGCGCCCCCTCGGCTGCAGGTGCGGATGACGGGACCGAAGGGCGCCTGGATCTGGATCGACTTCGGCCTCGACGACGTCCGCTGGTGGGGCGAGTTCGACGGCAAGGGCAAGTACTCGGATGAGGCGATGCGCGCGGGGCGGACGGTCGAGGAGGTCATGTACGACGAGAAGCGTCGCGAGGACTGGATCCGCGGCCGCACCTCCTACGGCGTGGCACGGTGGGGCTCGGAGGACATCCGCTCCATCGATCGTTTCGCCGCGCGCCTGAGCGCGTTCGGCATCCATCCACCGTCGTTTCCGGCGAGCTCGCGACGCCGCCTCATCCTGCCGTGACCCCGCACACGTGTTCTCAACGGCAACACGCCGTCTGAGCGTTCAGAAGTCGTGTTGCCGCCCCTCGCACGTGTCGTCGTGCGAGGGGCGGCGACACGTGCGAGGGGCGGGCTCAGGGCAGCAGGAGCCGGCCGTCGATGCGGCGCGGGATGCCGAGAGGGTTGTCGTCGTGGAGGGCCGGCGGCAGCACATCGGCAGGGGCGTCCTGGTAGGCCACGGGCCGCTGGAAGCGGCGCACCGCGGTCGCGCCCACCGAGGTGAAGGGGCTCGTCGCCGAGGGGTAGGGGCCGCCGTGCTGCTGGGCCCACGCCACGGCGACGCCCGTGGGCCAGCCCGAGAAGAGCACGCGGCCGGCGATCTCCTCGAGGCGCGCCACGAGCTCGGCCACATCGTCGTCGGCCTCGCGGTGCACCGTCGCGGTCAGGTTGCCGGGCATGCGGTCGATCACGGCGTCGCGCTCGGCCTCGTCGCGGTAGCGCACCAGCAGCGTGAAGGGCCCGAAGACCTCCTCGAGCAGCTCCTCGGCGTGGGCCACGAGCGTCGGGGCGTCGGTCGCGGCGACCACGGTCGCCGGGCCGTCGCCGGCCGCGCCGGTCGCCACGATCTCCACACCCTCGATGCCCGCGACGCGCTCGCTGCCGGCCGCGAAGCCGTCGGCGAACGACGGCGTCAGCAGGCGCGGCTGCGGAACGAGGTGCTGCGGCAGCGCGGCCTCGAGGGCCGACGCCTCGGGCACGAGCACGACGCCCGGCTTGGTGCAGAACTGCCCGGCTCCGAGCTGGAACGACCCGGCCAGCCCCTCGGCCAGCGCCGCGCCGCGCGCGGCGTCAGCCGCGGGCGTGACCACCACCGGGTTGAGCGAGCCGAGCTCGCCGTAGAAGGGGATGGGCTCGGGTCGTGCAGCGGCGCGATCGAACAGCGCACGACCGCCGCGGACCGAGCCGGTGAAGCCGACGGCCTTGATCGCCGGGTGGTCGACCAGCGCGAGCCCGGCGTCGAAGCCCTCGATCATCGCGAAGACGCCCTCGGGCGCGCCGGCGCTCGCCAGCGCGGCGGTCATCACCTCGGCCGCGCGGCGCGACGTCTCGGGATGACCCGGGTGCGCCTTGACGACCACCGGGCATCCGACCGCCAGCGCCGACGCGGTGTCGCCACCGGCCACCGAGAACGCGAACGGGAAGTTCGACGCCGCGAACACCGCCACCGGACCGACGGGGCGCAGCACCCGGCGCAGGTCGGGCGTCGGGGGAGTGGTCGAGGGGTTCGGGTGGTCGATGGCCGCCTCGAGGTACGACCCCTCCTCGACCACCGACGCGAACAGGCGCAGCTGCGCCGTGGTGCGTGCGACCTCGCCCGTCAGACGCGCCTCGGGCAGCGCGGTCTCGCGGCCGGCCAGCTCCACGAGCGTGGCGGCGTCCGCGTCGAGCGCGTCGGCGGCGGCCCGCATCCACGCAGCCCGCGTGCGGTCGTCGGTGCGCACCGTGACGGCGAAGGCGAGCTGCGCCGCCCGCGCGATCCGGTCGACGTCCTCGAGCGTGCTGTCGGTCATGCGGTGTCCTTTCACGAGGGGGAACGATCCTGTCGGCGCGGCCGGGCCGCGGGCCAGGCGAAACGGATGCCGAGCCCGAGTGTAGGCCCGCCAGACACCCGCCCGCGGGACACGGCCGCCCGCAGGGGTTCGATGAGAACGCCGAGCGGGGAGCCTCCCGCCGCTAGGGTTCAGTGTCGAGAGGCGCCGTCAGGGCTCCCGGAAAGGCATCACCGCATGGCACTGTTCGATCTTCCTCTCGAGTCGCTGCGTGACTACGTGCCGGATGTCGCGGAGCCGGATGACTTCGACGTGTTCTGGTCCGACACGCTGGCGCAGACCCGCGACGAAGCGCAGCGCACTCAGGTCGAGGCCGTGGACACGGGCCTGCGGCTGGTGCGCACCAGCGACGTGACGTTCTCGGGATTCGGAGGAGATCCCATCCGGGGGTGGTGGCACGTGCCCGCGGACGGAACGCTCCGCGGGGTCGTCGTGGAGTTCCTCGGGTACAGCGGCGGCCGCGGGTTGCCGCACGAGGTCGGCAACTGGGTGCTCGCGGGCTACGGCCATCTCGTGATGGACACGCGGGGGCAGGGATGGCACCACACGCGCCCGGGAGCGACGGCGGATCCCCACGGCTCCGGTCCGGCGGCTCCGGGGAAGATGACGCACGGCATCGCCGATCCGGCCACGTACTACTACCGTCGGGTCTTCGCCGACGCCGTGCGCGCGATCGAGACGGCACGCGGACTCGCGCCCGGTGCGCCGCTGTTCGTCACCGGCGGCAGCCAGGGCGGGGGCATCGCGATCGCGGCGACGGCGCTGGCCGCGAGCGTGGATGTCGACGTGACCGGCGCGCTGCCCGATGTGCCGTTCCTGTGCAACTTCCCCCGGGCGACGACCATCACCGACGCGATGCCGTATCGCGAGATCGCGAATCACCTGGCCGCCCACCGCGGCGAGGAGACGCAGGTCTATCGCACCCTGAGCTACTTCGACGGCGTCGCCTTCGCACGCCGCGCCCGCGTGCCCGCGCTGTTCTCGGTGGCGCTGATGGATGTCATCTGCCCGCCCTCCACGGTCTTCTCGGCCTACAACGTCTGGGGCTCGCCGGATCGGTCGATCGAGGTGTATCCGTTCAACGACCACGAGGGGGGCGGCCAGTTCCAGCGCCGCGCCCAGCTCGACTGGATGGCTGCGCGGCTGCATGAGACGTCCTGAAGCGAACGCGCGGAGCCGCCGCGCAGTCGTCGACGCGCGTGTCGGAATGGGTAGCGTGGGGGCATGGCCCCCTCGGTACGCAGCGCTCTCGCGCGTCTCAACGACACCCGCAGCGTCACGCACGGCGTGGTCTGGACCCTGCTGAATGCGGGCCTCACGCTGATCGAGCCGCGCCGGCTCAGCACGGGCGGGCGGCTGGCGTACCGGGCGGCGATGGGCGCGCTCGCCGCGTGGACGGCCTGGGCCACGATGCGCACCGACATGCGCGACGAGCTCACGACCGGTGCTCGCGCCGGCTACACGGCGGGGACGGCCGGACTGCTGCTGGCGGCGTCGGATGCGACGGAGGCGCTGGACGGGCGCATCCACGACGCCGTCGTGCGCGCCGGAGCACGACGCCCGCGCGCGGTCATGGCGCTCGAAGGCGCAGCGCTCGCGGGCGTCACCTGGTGGTGGGGACGGCGCACGCCCGCACCCGCTCCGGTCGGCGCGACCGGCGAGGAGGACGAGCCCCGCCAGGATGTCGTGGACGTGCCCGACGATGTGCGCGCGATCGCCGAGCGTCTGCTCGGCGCGAGCGACGGCTTCGGTGCCGCGGAGCTGCGCGCCCAGCTCGCCCAGGCGAAGGCCGTGCTCTACGAGGGGCCGGAACCCGATGGGTTCTGGCCCGGCATCGGCTTCGAGGTGCCCGACGAGCTGCCCTTCGCGGTGCCGGGCGACGCCAACTTCCCTGTCGTGGGCGTCTACCGGCCGCTCGAGGGGCGTGCCTTCGAGGTCTATCTGACGGTGCTGGGCGGACGCCTCTCGACACTGTCGATCTCGGAAGGCCGTGACTGGAGCGACGACGAGCAGGTCACGTGGATGGAGGCGGGCCGCGGTGTGCACGAGCTGCCCGGCTGGCCCGACGCCTCGGAGCTCGAGCTCCTGATCGAGACGCCGCACGGCCTTCGTCCCGCGACCGGATGACCCGTCACCCAGGTCGGGGATGACCCGGCCGGCACGGCTTGTCGTCGGCGACATCCGTGCGGTGCTTCGCTGTCGCTGGGGCAGTGCCCCGGGCCGGGCGGGTACGTGACGATGTGGCCATGACCCCAGCTCCCGCCCGCACCATTCCCGTCCGCAACCCTCGCACCGGAGTGGAGGACTTCGAGATCGCGGTCGCCACGGCAGACCAGGTCGAGGAGAAGGCCGCTCGCCTGCGCGCCAACCAGCGTGCGTGGCTCGAGCGGGGTCTCGAGGGGCGCACCGCGGTGATGCAGCGCTGGTTCGAGCAGTTCGCGCGCGTCGCCAAGGAGTTCGGCGAGATCGAGGCGGTCGACACGGGCGGCACCCACACGTCGTACGTGCAGGGGTTCATCACCCTCGAGGCCATCCGCGGGTGGATCGAGGATGCCGCGGACGCCATCGCCGCCGCCACGATCACGGGCCCCTCCAAGACGATGCCCACCGTCGATGTGCAGACCCAGCTGGTGCCGTATCCGCTGGTCGGCGTGATCTCGCCGTGGAACGCGCCCACGATGCTCGCCATGATCGACTCGATCCCGGCGCTCTTCGCCGGCTCGGCCGTGCTGTGGAAGCCGTCGGAGGTCACGCCGCGCTTCGTCTCGGCGTTCTTCGAGACGGTCCAGGCGGTGCCGGAGCTCGCGGCCGTGTTCGACTACGTGCTCGGCGATGGCGAGACCGGACAGGCCATCGTGGCGCAGTCCGACATGGTGTGCTTCACCGGCTCGGTGCCCACGGGGCGCAAGATCGCCGTGGCCTGCGCCGAGCGCCTGATCCCGTGCTTCCTCGAGCTGGGCGGCAAGGACCCCGTGATCGTCACCGAGACCGCCGACATCGACCGCGCCACGACATCCGTGCTCCACGGCGGCGTCTACGCGACCGGCATGGTGTGCTTCTCGATCGAGCGGGTCTACGTGCACGAGTCGATCCACGACGAGTTCGTGCGCGAGCTGGTGCGCAAGGCCGAGCTGGTGCACCTCAACGACGACAACCCCAAGGCGGGCCACGTCGGGCCGTTCACCTTCGCACCGCAGGCCGACATCGTCGCCGCGCACATCGAGGACGCCCGCACCAAGGGTGCCAGCGTGCTCACGGGCGGCGTGGTCGAGAACCGCGGCGGCGGGCTCTACATGCGCCCCACGGTGCTGACGGGCGTGCACCACGGCATGGACATCATGCGCGAGGAGACGTTCGGACCCTGCCTGCCCGTGATGCCGTACCGCGACATCGACGAGGCGATCGCCCTCGCCAACGACACGACGTTCGGCCTCACCGCGTCGGTGATCGCGGGCACCGAGGACGAGGCCCTGGAGATCGGCCGACGGATCGACGCGGGCACGATCTTCATCCAGGACACCTTCCTCATGCCCGGCAAGGGACGCACGATCGGCACCAACGCCTTCGGCTTCTCCGGGCTGGGAGGAAACCGCACCGGCAAGGACGGCATCCTCCGTTTCTTCCGGCGCAAGGCGCTGCTCGTCCAGCATGGCGAGCCGGCGGACATCATGAACGAGCGATTCGAGGAGCGATGAACATGGCCCAGTGGAAACTCAGCGTCGAGGACCGGCTGGAGATCCAGGACCTCTACACCCGCTACGCGTGGGGCCTGGACCTCGGCGATGAGGACCTGATCCGCAGCGTCTTCGCGCAGGACGGCTGGTTCGACCACCTGTGGCAGGGGCGCGTGCAGGGCCACGACGCCATCCTGGAGAATATGCGGTCGCTGTGGACCGACCGCCAGCATTGGTGGTACGGCCGCCAGCACATCCAGAACAACCACCTCTTCACCGAGCGCGAGGAGGAGGGCGAGGTCGACGTGCGGCTGTGGTTCCAGATCCTGCAGTACAACGTCGAGTACAACACCAACTTCGTCTTCGGCATCGGCACGCGCTCCGACCACCTGACCAAGAAGGAGGGCCGCTGGCTGTTCCAGTCGCTGCATGTCAACGCGTGGAACGCGTTCGATCAGGTGCCGTGGAAGGGCCCGGTGGTCATGAAGGGCCGTCCCAAGTACCAGATGCCGCCGGTCGCGGAGCACGCGCAGCGCGGCTGACGTCGAGTGCCTGAAGAGGGGGCGGGATGCCGAGCATCCCGCCCCCTCTTCGTCGTACCCGCCGCGCGCGATCGTGGCACCACGAGGGGGTGGGACGCGTCGCATCCCACCCCCTCGTGAACTCCCGCGGCTCAGACGTCGCGGGCGAACGACCCGTGGAACGTCATGTGCGTGGAGTAGGGGATCATGGCCCTCGCGACGGGCCCCTCCTCGATGTGCTGCGCGTCGAAGACCACGAGCGAGCCGCGGTTGGTGGCGGCGTGGTTCACCACCGAGAGCAGCCAGCCGTCGCCCTCGGCGGCGCCGTCGTACCGCGGCACGAACGTCGACTCGTGCATGATGTCGGGCGCGACCATCGGGTAGTTCCGGATCTCCAGGGTCTCCCAGTCGATGCGGTACAGCCCGCCCATGCCGCGGAAGAACCCGTACTTGTACTTCTGCATCGCGAACCGGTCGTCGATCTTCGGCATCTCGCCCACCGCACCGGCGATGGGATACACCTTCGCCTGGTCGGTCTCGCCGGCCAGGTCGAACACGAGCCGGGTGATCGTGGCGTTGCCGAGCTCGATGTCGGTGGGGTTGCCGTCGACGTCCTTGAAGAACGGGAACGAGTTGCCCGGAGCGGCGGGCGCATCGACGACGACCGTCTTGCCCTGCGTGTACGCGTTCATGATGTGACCGCACACCACGCCGGGGGCGCGGAACCAGCGGATGTCCTCGACGTTCCCGTCGCGCGGCATGATGCCCCACAGCGAGGGCTGGTCGGGATCGAACGCGTAGAACTGGCCCCCGCGCTTCATGCGCTCCTCGTCCACCCGGAACGGCTGGATGTCGAAGATCACGTGCTCCTTCGTGACCGCGAAGTCGTGCATCATGCCGGGGTAGGGCGCGATGAAGTGCTCCTCGCGGATGAGCTTGGCGTTCTTGTCGGCGACGATCAGCGCGCACTCGCCGGTCCAGCGGCGCTCGGCGTACATGCCGAAGGCCCACCACTCGCCCGTGTCGGGGTCGATCTTGCCGTGGGCCGACAGCGCCGAGGACTTCAGCGCCCCGTCGAAGTCGAAGACCTCCTTGGTCTCGAGCGTGACCGGATCGATCTCATTGGGGTGCGAGTCCTCGCGCAGAGCGAAGAGACGCCCGTTGAAGTACCAGGCGTACGTGTTGCCCGTGTTGTCGCGCTGCATCAGTCCCGGGGCGTCGGGGTCGTCGCGCACGGGGTTGCGGTACAGGTTGTAGAGGCGGCGGCGTGCGGCGTACTCCGCCTCGAACCGCTCGGTGCGCACGTAGCGCGACTTGAAGTCGACGTGGCCGTCCTCGATGCGCCACGAGAGCATGTGCCCGTCGCCGTTGAGGATGATGTCGTCGTCGGGCAGCGTCGGGTACTGCGCGTCGGGACCGAGTCCGAAGAAGGTGCCGTTGAGGCCCTCGGGGAACGCGCCCTCCAGACGGCAGTCGTGGAGGTCGGCTTCGAGCCGCACCGACTCCTGCGATCGCCCGTAGAAGCTCGGGATCGCGTGGAACTGCGGCTGCACGTAGAGCGGTGTGCGGTTGGTGGTGGTGGCCATGGGCACAGCCAAGCACCGGCCCGTCGCGGCCGATGCGCTGCGCGCGACAGGATGGACCGGCCCACGTCTGTCGCGCGCGCCAGGAGCCGGCCGCAGACGCTTCGCCAGGCTGTGGGCATGATCACGGACGGCATTGTCGACGACCTGGTTCCCCTCGGCGTGACGCGGGAGGTGAGGGATGCCGCGCTGGCCGAGATGGCCGAGATCCTCGGCGACGCGGCCGTTCACCGCGACGACGCCCTCGTCGAGGAGTTCCGCGACCCGTACGACCATCCCGAATGGGATGACCACTGGCCGGCGGCCGTGGTGCAGCCCGCCTCGGTGGAGGAGGTACAGGCCGTCGTGCGCATCGCGAGCCGCCACGGTGTGCCGCTGTGGACCAACAGCCAGGCGAAGAACAACGGCTACGGTGGTGCGGCGCCCCGGCTGCGCGGCTCGATCACGGTCAACCTGCGCCGCATGAACCGCATCCTCGAGGTGAACGAGGAGCTCGGCTACGTCGTGGTGGAGCCCGGCGTGACGTTCTACGAGCTCGTCGACGAGCTCGCGCGCCGCGGCGGCGACTGGTGGCCGTCCACCCCGGACCTCGGCTGGGGCAGCGTGGTCGGCAACACGGTGGACCACGGCGTGGGATACACGGAGTTCGGCGACCACGCCGCGTCGGTGAGCGGGATGGAGATCGTGCTGCCCGACGGCGAGCTGCTGCGCACCGGCATGTGGGCGTCGAGCACGAGCGCCGCGGCGCACGTGCACCCACGCGGATTCGGGCCCGACATCGAGGGGCTGTTCATGCAGTCCAACCTCGGCATCGTCACGAAGCTCGGTCGGCGCGTGAGCCCCCGCCCCGAGGTCTACGCGCCGCTGCGCTTCCACGTGCCGGAGAAGGATGACCTGGCGCCGCTCGTCGAGGCCGCCCGGACGCTCCTGCTGGAGGGCACGATCCGCAACATCCCGGTCATCGGCGGGATCCTCGGCACCGCCGCCATGCGCGCGCCGCGCACCGCTTGGCTCGACGGCCCGCTCACCGACGACGAGTACCGGCGCGTGGCCGACGAGCTCGACATGGGATGGTGGAACCTGCGCGCCGCGCTCTACGGGCCCGCGCGCGTGGTCGAGGCGCAGCTGGCCCGATGCGAGGAGGTGCTGCGAGCGGCCGTGCCCGCGGGACGGTTCTCGGCGATCCCCGTCGCGGGGACGGATGTCGATGAGCGCACCATCCCGCTGCATCCCGACCGGGTGCAGGCGGGGCGCCCCAGCCAGGCGCTGCTGAAGTCGATCGAGTGGCGGGGGCCGGACGGCGGCCACATCGAGCTCTCGCCCGTCGGCGCGCTCACGGGCGAGCACGTGGTGCGCGTCGGCCAGATCCTCCGCGAGGAGATGGAGGCGTCGGGCTTCGACTTCTGGCCCAGCATCTGCCTCACGCCCCGGTCGTTCATCTACCTCGGGGTCATCAACTTCGACCGTTCCGACCCGGAGCGGATCCGTGCGGCGTACGACCTGTACGAGCGGGCGGTGCGGCGGCTCGGAGGCGAGGGCTACCCGGTCTACCGCGGCCACCTGCGGGGGATGGACGCGATCGCCGACCAGTTCGACTGGAACGACCACGCGTATCGCCGGTTCGTGCAGGGGCTCAAGGACGCGGTCGACCCGGCCGGCATCCTGTCCCCGGGAAAGCAGGGCATCTGGCCGCAGCGGCTGCGGTGATCGTCGCGGGCCGGGGCGGCGCGCCTCGGCCCGCGAGCCGTCGCACGGCTGCAGTCAGCCCCCCTCGGGCGCGACGAGATCGGGGAAGTGGTGGGTCAGCTCCAGCGCGAGCTGCACCTCGAGCGGGCGCGAGGACACCGCCCCGCCGATGATGTCGCTCGCCTGGGCGACCCGATAGGCGACGGTGGTCGGGGCCACGTGCAGCGCACGGGCCACCGCGACGCGGCTGTTTCCCTCGGCGAGGTAGAGGCGCACGGTCTCGCGCAGCTCGGCGAACCGGTCGCCCGGCTCCAGCAGCCCGCCCAGCACCCGCCGCGCGAACCGCGCCGCCTGGGGCCGGTCGGCGACGGCGAGACCCAGCAGGGCGACGTCGTCGTACTCCCAGAACTCGCCGCTCGCGGCGGCGCGTCCGACCCGCGCCGCCACGGCAGCGCCATGATGGCTCTGACGGAAGCCGTCGAGCCCGCTGGCGGCGGGGCCGAGGGCGACACGCAGCCATGCGGGGCGCTCGATCGCGCGCACGCGCGTGCCGGCGTCGGCGGGCGGGTCGCCCGGGAACGACCACCACAGCTGCGCCATGCCGTCCTGCTGGAACGACACCATGCGGCGGGCGCCGAGCTTCTCGGCCACGGTGAACGCCCACTCGTCGACCTTGCTGTCGCGGTCGTCCACGTAGCCGCCGACGCCGTTCCACACCAGGGCGTGCAGGTGCCCGCCGTGGAGGCGCGCGCCGAGCATCTCCTCGGCGTCGGCGGGCGGCTCGCCGCCCGCGGCGACGTCCAGCAGGATGCGCACGCGGTCTTCGGGCAGGCGGCCCCGCCACGCGCGGCGCTCCTCCTCGTACGCCTCGCTCAGAACCGAGACGAACGCGTTCCCGTAGGGGAACATCACCTGGTTCATCCGCTGGATCATCTTCATGTGGTTCTCGGCGGGCACCAGGCGCTCGAGCGCGGCCAGCAGCTCGTCCTGGCTCGCCGTGTGACTCGCCCAGATCTTGTGGGTCAGCGTCTCGAGCGGCATGCCCTGCCGGAACGCGTTGCGGGCGACGGCCAGCATCTCCTTGCGCCGCACGAGCTCGCGATCGAAGTGCCCGCGGTGCAGCATGATGAGCGCCGTCAGCAGGCCGTTCTCGCAGCCCTCGAGCTCGTGCCCGGTGGAGCCCCGCGGCACGACCTCGGTGTCGAGCGCGCGCAGCCGCGCCACGATGCGCGCCGCGGTCTCGACGGCCCACGCTGCCGGCCCCTGGCCGAGCTCGCGCACCGCCTCGCCGATCACCGCCGGCTGCGTCGCGTGCCGGTCCTGAAGCTCCTGGCGGGTCCAGGGGCCGTCGGACGGCTCAAGTCTCTCGATCCACTCCATCGTGAACCTCCCGGACGAGAACCTACAGCACGTGGCGCGCGCCTCACGTCGGTCGGTACCCGTGCCCTCAGAGCGGAACAGATGCTGTGCTGTGCGCACAGTCGGAAGGTCGGGAATTGGCTCGCGCGACGCGTGATGGCGGCATGCGTTGTGCGTAACGTGAGGCCGGGCCCAACGGAGGGACCGGGGGAGCCCGAGGAGGAGCAGCAATGCTGAAGCTCATGGACTCGCGACTGTTCCGCACCGTCGCGGGCAAGTTCCCCAGCGGCGTCACGGTCATCACGACGACGTCGGCCGACGGGGCCGTGCACGGCATGACCGCGAACGGATTCATCTCGGTGTCGCTCGAGCCGCCTCTGGTGCTCGTCTCGGTCGGAGAGCACACCCGCACGCACCAGCGTCTGACGGAGAACGACCGCTACGCGGTCAATGTGCTCGGGCACGAGCAGAAGCCGGTCGCCCTGCACTTCGCGGGCCGGCCCGGCGAGGTGGCGCCCGAGTACGAGTGGATCGAGGGGCACCCCTTCATCAAGGGCGCGATCTCCAAGATGCTGTGCCGCATCGTGGATCGTCACAAGGCCGGCGATCACACGCTGTTCATCGGCGAGGTCGACTTCGTCGAGCACAGCCCGGGGGAGCTGCCCCTCGTGTTCTCGAACGGTCAGCTGTTCTCGCCGCTGGAGCGCGACGAGCAGGGACGGCCGCTCCCGTGACCTGCCGGGGCGGCCGCGCCCTCTGGCCCGCCCTGACAGCGAAGCGCCCGCCGATCGATGCGTCGATCGGCGGGCGTCGTCGTTCTCAGAGCCCGAACACGCGCGTCGCGATGCCCTCGAAGAACTCGCGCTTCTCGTCGTCGGGATACGGCAGCGCGTCCATGTCGGCGACCTCGTCGGCCACGAACTGGTAGGGGTAGTCCATCGCGTACATCACCCGGTCGGCCCCGACGACCGAGCGGGCGAACGAGATCGCAGGCTCCCACGGCATGCCGCTGGTGGTGAGCCAGATGTGGGTCTTGAGGTACTCGCTGGGGCGCTGCTGCAGCGGCTTGATCGCCTCGTAGCGCCCCGAGGCGACCTGCTTGGCGTGCATGTGGTCGATGCGATGCAGGAAGTACGGCACGCCCTCGCCGAGATGCCCCACGACCACCTTCAGGTTCGGCAGCCTGTCGAACAAGCCCGAGGTGATCATGCGCAGCAGGTGCAGGCCGGTCTCCGCGGCGAATCCCCACACCGCCCCGTCGAGCCCCGCCTCGTACCAGGGGCGGATCGCCGACCCCGGGAGCGTCTGCGGGTGCAGGTACACCGGCACCCCGAGGTCGGCCGCCTTCTCGAGGATCGGGAAGAACCGCGGATGATCCAGGTACTGCCCCTTCACATGCGAGTTCGCGATCAGACCCTTCAGCCCCAGCTGCGTCACGGCGCGGTCGAGCTCGTCGATCGCCGACGGCGCGTCCTCGAACCCGACGGCGGCGAGCCCGGCGAACCGCGTCGGGTGCGCCGCGACCGCCTCTCCGATCCGGTCGTTCGCCAGCTGCGCGGCCCACTTCGCGGTCTCGACGTCGAGCACCTGCGTGCCGGGCGACGTCAGCGAGAGGATCTGCATGTCGATGCCGGTCGCGTCCATGTCGGCGATGCGCCGCTCGCCCAGGTCGGTGATCCGCTCGATCACGCCGCGCGGCTGCGGATGATCCGATCCGAGGAAGTACCCCATGAGCGACACGAATCCGAGGTCGGCTTCGCCCGATGCGAGCACCTTGCGGTACTCGTCGAGCACCTCGGCGGGCGCGTAGGCCTCTTCGACGGCGATGCGCCGGTACGGCGGACGGGCAGTGGGGGTCACGCGGTCACCTCTTCTTCCGTGGGTTCTTGTGCGGGTTCTCCGGTGGGCGCTTCCGTGGCGGCGGCGTCCGACGACAGATGGTCGGTGATCGAGGACCACTGCTCGATGCCGGGCAGCTGGGCGGATGCGTCGGAGAAGCCGACGATCGCGTGCAGCTCGGTGCAGTGCTCGAGCGAGTGCATCCCGTGCGTGCGCCCCAGCCCCGACTGCTTGATACCGCCGAACGGCACGAGCGGCACCGACGCGCCCAGCCGGTGCGCGTTCAGGTACGTGTTGCCGGCCTCGATGCGCGCGGCCACGGCCTCGGCATGGGCGAGGTCGGATGACCACACCGACGAGGCCAGCCCGAACTCGGTGCGGTTGGCCTCGGCGATCACCTCGTCCTCGGTGTCGAAGGGGATGATCGGGATGATCGGCGCGAACTGCTCCTCGAGCACGAGCTCCGCGTCGCGCGCGATGTCGGTCACGACGGTCGGGGCGACGTAGTTGCCCTCGTCCCACCGGGCCGACGCGGCGCGCACGCCCACGGTGCGCACGACCGCGCCGGCATCCTGTGCCTCGCGGATCAGGCGCTGCGCGTTGGCGTAGCCGTCGGGCGTCGTCATGGGGCCGATGTGCGCATCCGGGTCGAGCGGTGCGCCGACCACGATCCGCGACGCGGCCGCCGTGAAGCGCTCGACGAACTCGTCGCAGCGGCTGCGGTGCACGTAGATCCGCTTGATGTTGAAGCAGATCTGTCCGCTCATGCCGAAGGAGCCGGCGACCAGCTCGGTGATGGTGCGGTCGTCGAGGCGGGCGTCCGCGAGCACGATCGCGGGATCGTTGCCGCCGAGCTCCAGGGCCACCTTCTTGACCGTTCCGGCCGCTGCGGCCTGGATCCGGCGCCCGGTCTCGGTGCCGCCCGTGAACATCACCGCGCGGATGGCGGGATGCTCCACCAGCGCCTGCCCGACGACCGAACCGCGCCCCGGCACCACGTTGAGCACGCCCGCCGGCAGCAGCTCCGCCATCAGGCGCAGCAGCGCGGTCAGCGCGAGCGGCGCCTCCGCGGCGGGCTTGACGACTACCGTGCATCCGGACGCGAGCGACGGGGCGACGCCGTTGAAGGTGAGGAACACGGGCGTGTTCCACGGACCGATCACCGCGGCCGGGCCCACCGGCACGTGCCGCACGCGCACGACGTCGGCCTGGCCGGTGCCCGGGCGGCCGGCCAGGTTCTCCGGCTGCTCCAGGTCCCGCACGAGCTGCACGAACGACCGCAGCATCGCGAGGGATCCCAGGACGTCGCCGCGCGCATCGTGCAGCACCTTGCCGGCCTCGCGCGCCAGCAGCTCCGCGAGCAGCGGGGCCTGCGCCTGGACGGCGTCCGCGGCTGCGAGAAGGAGGTCGCCGCGTCGGGTGGCCGACAGGTCCCGCCACGCGGGGAAGGCCGCCCGCGCTGCCTGTGCGGCCGCGTCCGCGACCTCGCGGCCCGCCAGCGCGACCGCGCCGACGGGAGTGCCGCGGTCGGCGGGGTCGGCGACCGCGGCGCGGTCGGGAACGTTGAGCGTGCGGCCGCCGACGTAGGGCAGCGCGGTCAGCCACTCAGTGGGGAAGTGCGATCGCACGATGTGCGTCCTCTCGCCTCGTGCCGGGAGCGCGGAGGCGCTCCGCCGACGGCCTTGCCAGCATGGCGGCTCCTCGATGCCGGCGGCCTTGGCCCTCCCGTCAGACTTCGCGGGGTTCATCGGGCGTCGGCGACAGTGCCGGGGCGGTCGCGGGGCGAGAGGATCGCGGAACGACCGCGGCGATGGCGCCGAGGCGATGACGAGAGGTGCGTCGGCGATGGTGACGATGACAGCGGCGGTGGCGGCCAGACCCGGGACCGAGTTCGACCTGCTCGAGATCGAGCTCGAGGAGCCCCGCGACGACGAGGTGCTGGTGCGGGTGCTGGCGACCGGCATCTGCCACACCGATCTGAACGCGCTGTCGGGCCGCCTGCCCGTGACCATGCCGATCGTGCTCGGACACGAGGGCGCCGGTGTGGTCGAGCGGGTGGGGGAGCGCGTCACGACCGTGCGCCCCGGCGACCGCGTCGTGATCGTGCCCGACTTCTGCGGTGCGTGCGACGAGTGCCGCCAGGGTCGCACGTCGTACTGCCTCAAGTCGGGGCAGCTGGTGTTCGGCGGCGTGCGCCTCGACGGCAGCGCCAAGGCGGCGCATGACGGCGACCCGGTCCGCGCCGGATTCTTCGGGCAGTCGTCCTTCGCGCCGTACTCCCTGGTGACCGAGCGCAACATCATCCCGGCTGCCGAGGACGCTCCGCTCGAGCATCTGTGCGCGCTCACGTGCGGCACGAGCGCGGGGGCGGGCGCCATGCTGAACACGCTCAAGCCCGAGCCGCATCACGCGGTGGCGGTCTTCGGCGTGGGCACGGTGGGTCTCATGGCCGTCGCCGCTGCGCGCCTGCGCGGAGCGCGGCGCATCATCGCCGTGGATGTGCACCGCTCGCGCCTGGACATGGCGCTCGAGCTCGGCGCCACCGATGTCGTGCAGGCCGGGCCGGGCGTCGACACCGTCGCCGCCCTGTCCGAGCTGGCGCCGCGGGGCATCGACCGCGCGTTCGACTCCACGGGGGTGAAGGACGTGATGCTGGCGGCGATCTACTCGCTCGGCATGCACGGCGAGTTCGGCTACGTCACCGGAACCGGCGGCGTGCCGCTCGATCTCGAGCTCGACCGCCTGCTCACACGCGGCGTCACCATCCGGGGCATCATGGGCGGCGACGGCACCGGCGGCCTGTTCCATCGCGAGCTGATCGACCTGTACCAGCGCGGCGCGCTGCCGATCGACCGGCTCGTGCGAACCTACCCCTTCGAGAGCATCAACGAGGCCGTCGCCGACATGCGCTCCGGCGTGGCGATCAAGCCCGTGCTCGTGTTCGGGGAACGATGATGATCCCGGATCGTGCGAATCCGACGATCCTGGGCGCCGCGCGCGGCGGATGCGACCGCAGTTCTGTGCATCCGGCCCAGCGGGCTCAGTGCGCCTTGTGCCCCGTGCCTGTGAGGGCGCCGGGCGCGGACGGACAGAATGTGGGAGATGCCGGCGACGGAGCCGGCATCGCGATCGCCGACACCTCGATGGGGAGGAATGCATGGCAGACGTCGTGAGCACGCGGCCCGGTGTCGGGACGCGGCTTCGCCGGGCGTGGGTGCTTCACCCGGAGCGCAACCTCCAGATCGCGATCGCGATCGTGGCGGCCCTGCTGTTCGTCTCGCCCGTGGCGGCCGTGCTGATCGGCGCCTTCCGCACGTCGCCGTTCACGGCGGGGCCCAATGCGGGCGAGTGGTCGCTGCAGCCGATCCTGGAGGTGATGGGCAGCGACCGCACGTGGCTGACCCTGCTGAACACCTTCGTGCTCACGGTCGCGAGCGTCGTGCCGGGCATCCTGATCGCCGTCTTCTTCGCCACGCTCGTGACTCGCACCAACGCGCTGGGCAAGTGGGTCATCACGATCACCATGGCCGTGCTCGTGGCGGTGCCCCCGCTGTTCTACGCGCTGACCTGGACCATGCTCGCCGACTCCACGTCGGGACTGCTGAACGTGGCGCTGCGGGGCATCGCGACCGGCTTCGCGCCGGGCCAGTTCGAATACGGTGCCGGGCCCTTCGACATCAACTCCTGGGGCGGCCTGATCCTCGTCTCGACGCTGCGCGCGACGGGCTTCATGTACCTGCTGCTGATCGGACCGTTCAACTCCATGGACCGCACGCTCGAGGAGGCGGCGCGCGTCAGCGGCGCCGGCAGCGTCCGCACGTTCTTCGGCACGCAGATCCCGACGCTGATGCCGGCGATCGCGGCCGTGTTCATCGGCGCCTCGGTCGCGTCCTTCGAGGCGTTCGACGTGCCGGTGATGATCGGCAGCCCCGCGGGCATCTACGTGCTGCCGACCGAGGTGTACAACTACCTCTACGCCGCGCAGAAGCCGCTCTACGGCCAGGCCATGGCGGTGTCGATCATCCTGCTGGTGATCCTCATCGGGTTGCTCGTGCTCGAACGACGGGCGCGCGGGCGCCGGCAGTTCACCACCGTGAGCGGCAAGGGTGCCCGGCAGAGCGTGTGGCAGCTCGGCGCCTGGCGCGTTCCCGTGCTGCTCGTGACCGTGCTGTTCGCGCTGATCGCCGTCGTCCTGCCGTTCCTGCAGCTGCTGCTCGTGTCGGTGTCGCCGTACATGGGCTGGAACAACTGGGGGCAGATGTTCGAGCCCGGCGTGGGGCTCACCGGCCAGTGGTTCACCCAGATCCTGTCCGACCCCGACTCGGTCGCGATCTTCGTGCGCACCGCGGGCATCGCGGCGCTCGCCGCCCTCATCGCGGTCCTGGCGGTCATCGTGGTGCTGTGGGCGGCGCGCCTGGCCCGCGGGCCTCTGGCGGCCGTACTCGACTCCAGCCAGCTCATGCCCATGGTGGTGCCCGGACTCCTGCTGGCGCTCGGCATCATCGTGATCGTGCTGATGGGCCCGTGGCGCACGTTCTACGGATCGGCCGTGCTGCTGATCGCGGGCCTGTTCATCACGGTCGTCCCGCTGGGCAACCGCTCGCTGGCGGGGGCGATCGTGCAGATCCCCGCCGAGCTCGAGGAGGCCACGCGGGTCGCGGGCGGCTCGCGGGCGCGCGCCCTGGTCGCGGTCGTGGTGCGCCTGGTGCTGCCGAGCGCGCTCAACGGGTGGCTGCTCGCGTTCATCGTCGCCTCGGGCACGCTCGCCATGCCGATGCTGCTGGGCGATCGCAACGCGCCCATGCTGGCGGTGAAGGTCTACACCGACACGGTGACCAACGCGAACTACACCCTCGCCGCGGCCCAGTTCGTGCTCTTCATCGGCGAGATCCTCGTGCTGGCCGCGATCATCCAGCTCATCACGTGGGCCATCCGGCGCTCGACCGCCGGCTCGCGCGCCGCCGACCTGGTCGGAGCGTCCGCCGACCCCGACTGGACCGGCGCCGTCGTCACCCGGCGCCGCCGGAAGGCGCTCACGCGCGCGCTCGCCAGTCGCTGAGACGTCCCTCCCCGCTCTGCCTGCCCGCTGTCCCTTCCCGCTGTCTCCACCCCCGAAGCCAGTACCCGAACCCAGTACCCCCTGAAGGAGCCGCATGAACATCAAGCCCATCGCCGGCATCGTCCTCGTGGCGAGCACGCTGCTCGCCACCGCCGGCTGCGCCAGCAGCACTCCCGCCGACGCCGAGGAGCCCGGCGCCGCCCCGGCGGGCGGATCGACGGGCTGCGCCGTCGACGCCGCCGCCGAGGAGATCACCGAGGAGGCCGCAGCGCACATCACCGAGCTGTGCGAGGCGGCCTCGGCCGCCGGGGAGGACGAGCTCAACGTGATCTCGGGCCTTCCCGACGACATGAAGACCACATTTGACGCGTTCACCGCGCGCTTCGGCATCAAGATCAACATCACCAACGAGATCGACCCGGCCCTCACGGCCGACCTGCAGGGCCAGGTGCAGTCGGGCAACCACGTCACCGATGTGCTGCACAACCCCAACGGCCAGAAGTACGTCGATTTCGCCGAGCCCTACCACGTCGAGTCCCTCCAGATCCCCGAGGAGCTCGAGGCGTCCGCGGCCGAGCTGCAGGATCCCGAGGACCTCTACTCGTCGCCGCTGATCGGGTTCTTCGGCCTTGGCACCTTCCTGCCGCGCGCGGGCGAGCTGCAGCCGACGAAGTGGTCGGACCTGGCCGAGCCCGAGTACGCCGGTCTCGTGGGCATGGGCGACCCGACCGTGCCCGGTCCCAACCAGGATGCGCCGATGTACCTGACGCTCAACGGCGCGCTGGACGAGCAGCAGGTGGCCGGCGTGTTCGAGAACGCCGACGGCAACGTCAAGGGCACGTACGGCGACGCGGTCGCGGGTCTCATGCAGGGGCAGTTCGCGTTCCTGTTCGGCGCCCCGTCGTCGGCCGTGTACCTCGCCTCCAAGCAGGGCGCCCCCGTGAAGTTCTCGCTCATGAGCGAGGACAACTACGTCGTCACCCACAAGCACCTGCTCATCAAGGACGCGCCGCACCCCAACGCGGCCAAGCTGTACCTCGAGTGGCTCAACACGCTGGAGGCCGGCAAGGCGGTCAGCAAGGCCGGACTCACGCCGCTCAACACGAACGCGGCAGCCGAGACCGAGAAGGACCAGCCGTGGACGAACTGGAAGAACGCCAACCTGACCGAGATCATCCCGGCGGCTGACATCGACGCCGGGCGTCAGGAGACCGTGGCGAAGTTCAAGCAGATGCTGGGGAAGTGACCGCGGCCGACGCGGACACCTCACCGGACACCACCACCCACCGGACACCCACACACAGAGAGGGCGCGAGGATGCGTTCACTGGTCATCGAGGGACTCGGCAAGCGGTACGCGGGCAGCCCGTTCGCCGTGCAGGACATCACGCTCGAGCTCTCCGAGGGGTCCTTCACGACGCTGCTCGGCCCCTCGGGATGCGGCAAGACCACGACGCTGCGCTGCCTGGCGGGGCTCGAGGTCCCCGACACGGGGCGCATCCGGTTCGGCGACCAGGTCTTCGTCGACGTCGACAAGGGCATGAACCTGGCACCGCACCGTCGCAACCTCGGCATGGTGTTCCAGAGCTACGCGCTCTGGCCCAACCGCACGGTGCTCGGCAACGTCGCCTACCCGCTCCGGCTTCGTCGCGTCGCGCGCGGCGAAGCCGAGCGGCGGGCGAGCGACGCGCTGACCGCGGTGGGGCTCGCCGGCTTCGGGCGGCGGTACCCGCACGAGCTGTCGGGCGGTCAGCAGCAGCGCGTGGCGCTGGCGCGGGGGCTCGTGTCGGCCAGCGGTCTGCTGCTGTTCGACGAGCCGCTGTCCAACCTCGACGCGCGCCTGCGGCTGCAGATGCGCACCGAGATCCGGCGACTGCACGACGAGTTCGGCTACTCGTCGGTGTACGTCACGCACGATCAGGAGGAGGCACTGGCTGTCTCCGACCACGTCATCGTGATGAATCGCGGCCGCATCGAGCAGTCGGGCACCCCGCACGAGATCTTCGCGCAGCCGAAGAACGAGTGGGTGGCCGACTTCGTCGGGTTCGACAACATCCTGACGGTGGACGAGGTCGACTACGAGACGGGCCGCATCACGCTCGAGGGCGGCGGCGTGCTGCAGACGACCGGCGGCGTGCGCTCGGTGAAGGGGAACAAGCTCGCGTTCCGTTCGCGCGACATCGTGCTCGCGAAGTACGCGCACGCCGACCAGCCGCATGGCACGTTCACCGGCCGCGTCACCGCGTCCAGCTACCTCGGAGACGCCTACCGGCTCGAGATCGCGGTGGGCGGCGGCACGACGGTGGTGGCGAACATCCCCGACTCGACCCGCGAGCACCAGCAGGAGAAGTACCTCGGCGACACGCTCGAGTTCGCGCTGCCGCAGGTCGGAACGATCGTGCTCGACTGAGCGGGGCGCGGCCCGCCGGCCGCGCCCCGCTCCGGCATCCACGCAGATCCCGCTCGGCGCCACCGGCGCGCACTCCCGCCGGCCGGGCTACAGCAGCTCGGCGAGCAGCAGGGCCGTGCGCGTCTCGACGGGGCGCTCGAGCGGATCGCGCCCGAGGATCTCCTGGATGCGGCCCAGCCGGTACGTGATCGTGTTGCGATGCACGTACAGCGCCTCGGCGGTGCGCACCAGCGAGCCGTTGAAGCCGATGATGGTCTGCAGCGTCTGACGCAGCTCGTCGCGCAGGGGCGAGGGGTCGAGCAGTGGCCCGACCTCGTGCTCGACGAACCACCGGGCCAGCTGCGGTGTCTGGGCCACCAGCGCGAGCAGCCCCGCCTCGGCGAACGCGACGACGGGGCCGGCCTGTGTGGCGAGGCGGTTGAACGCGTGCGCCGCGGCTGCCGTGAGGTGGGTGGCGCGCAGGCCCTCGGCACCCGCTCGGGGCAGGCCGACCGAGACCAGCGCTCCGCGCGTCGAGGCGATCGCCGCGCGCAGGTGTGCGGTCAGGGCGTCGTGCGGGATCGGCGAGCCCGACAGGAACACCCAGACGGTGTCGACGTCGGCGGGAAGGAACGTGACCGTGTGGCCGGGGTACGCCCGCTCCAGCCCGGCGCGGAAGCCGGCGAAGTCGAAGACGACCCCGACGTCGACTCCCGAGGTCGACAGGATGAGCCCCGTGTGCTCGTCGCCGGCCCCGACGCCGAGCACCTCGCGGATCTGTGCGTCCTCGACGCGCGTTCCGGCGATGATCTGCTCCACGAGCTGGCGCTTGCCGAGGGCCAGCTGATCGGACAGACGCCGGTCCTCCTCGGCCCAGCTGCGCGCGTTGTCGTCGACCAGCGCGTCGAAGTACGTCGACAGGGCGCGGTCGACGCGGCTCAGCACCTCCACGGCCTCGTCGCGCGGCACGGTGTCGAGCACGAGCCGGATGAACGCCGTCTTCCACACGTGATCCAGCGTGCGCAGCCCGCCGACGATGCGGTGGAGGGGGATGCCCAGGCGCACGGCGTCGAGGGTCACCTGATGCTGAGCCCGGGAGACGCGCACGGCCGCCGCGGTCTCGCGCCCGCCCAGCAGGTACCGCATGAGGTTCAGCGAGATCGCCTCGATCGAGCGGGCGGTGTCATGCGCGAGCTCGGCGAAGCGGCTGGGGGCGATGTCGCGGTACGTCTCCTGCACCGCGACGTGCGCGGTGGCGAGCGCCCAGTCGACGACGCGCGGCTCGATGCCCGCCGACAGGCCCTCGATCGTGCGGTCGTCGTTGAGCGTCTCGGGTCGCGGCACGTCGGGCACGTGCGCGAGCAGGTCGGCGATGCGCGTGGTCATGAGCGCTCCCTTGCGCGGCTGGGGGAGTCCTCATTATGCGGGATGACCAATGCGGCGGCGAAATCACGGGCGAAACGACTCTGATCGGCGTTCGCAGTCGTGCGTAGCGTGAGAAGCGGCGGATCAGAGTCGTTCCGCCCGTATGCCAGCAAGGAGCCACGATGTCGACTGTTTCCTCCGTTCCTGCCTCCGAGACCCTGCTCGTGCCGCAGAACGGCGACGAATACCTCGAGTCGCTCAGAGACGGGCGGGAGGTGTGGCTCTACGGCGACCGCGTCGCCGATGTCACGACGCATCCGGCCTTCCGCAACTCCGCCCGGTCGATGGCCCGGCTGTACGACGCGCTGCACGCGCCGGAGACGCGGGACCGCATGCTGAAGCCGACCGACACCGGGTCGGGCGGCCTCACGCATCCGTTCTTCCGTGTCGCGCGCTCGCAGCAGGATCTGCGCGACAACATCACCGCCATCCAGACCTGGCAGGAGCTCGTCTTCGGGTGGATGGGGCGCACGCCCGACTACAAGGCCGCGCTGCTGACGAGCCTCGGCCAGAACCCCGAGTACTTCGGAGAGTACGAGCAGAACGCGCGGCGCTGGTACAAGAAGGCGCAGGAGAACGTCGACTTCTTCGCGCACGCGATCGCCAACCCCCCGGTCGACCGGTCGAAGCCCCTCGAGGAGACGCGCGACGTGTTCGTGCACGTGGAGCGCGAGACCGACCGCGGGCTGATCGTCTCGGGCGCCAAGGTCGTGGCCACGGGCTCGCCGATCGCTCAGTACGTGCTGGTGGGCCACACCCGCGTGGAGGTGAAGGACAAGGCCTTCGCGCTGATGTTCGTCACGCCCGTGGCGGCGCCGGGCGTCAAGCTCATTGCGCGGGCCTCGTACGAGGAGGTGGCGGCACGCACATCGCGTCCGTTCGACTACCCGCTCTCGAGCCGCCTCGACGAGAACGACGCGGTGCTGGTCTTCGAGGACGCGCTCATCCCGTGGGAGAACGTGCTCATCTACGACGAGACCAAGATCTTCGCGTACATCCGCGACTCGAAGTGGACGCAGCGGGGCATCCTGCAGGCGAACGTGCGCCTGTCGACCAAGCTGGGCTTCCTCACCGGCCTGTTCCACAAGGCCGCGGCGGTGCTCGGCAGCCAGGGCGAGCGTCACATCATCACGGCCGTCGGCGAGATGCTCGTGAACAAGAACCTGCTCGACGGACTGCGCGCCGGCATGATCGAGCACGCCGTCCCGGGACCCGGCGGCTCGGTGGAGCCCAATCCGTTCTACGCCTCGGTCTCGGCGGCCATGGGGCCGCAGATTCAGGCGCGATCGCGGCAGTTGGCCGAGAAGTTCAGCGGCTCGGGGCTCATCTACCTCAACTCCATCGCCGACGACTTCGGCAATCCCGAGCTGCGCCCGACGCTGGACAAGTTCTACCGCGGCTCGAACGACCTCTCGGCGGTCGACCGCTCGCAGATCATGAAGATGCTCTGGGATGCGATCGGCTCGGAGTTCGGCGGCCGCCACGACCTGTACGAGCAGAACTACCTGGGCCAGGAGGACGTGCACTACATGTCGCTGTACCGCACGGCGATGGCGAGCGGGCAGCTGCCGCAGCTGGAGGGACTGGTCGAGAGCGCCATGAGCGACTACGACCTGTCGGGCTGGACGGCTCCCGACCTGATCCCCAACACCGACGTCAACGCGACCGTGCGCCGCTGACTCGGGACATCCTGCGCACGAGAGGCCGCCGACGGAAGTCGGCGGCCTCTTCGTGTCTCGTCGCGGGGACGGGGCCGGCGGCCCGTCGGTCGCCGGCACGCCCGCGATCCTCCATGCGGCACGATTCTCAGCGCGGCACGATCGGGATCACGAGGCGCGACGGCGTCTCGCCGCCGAAGTGGACGATCTGCGTTCCCTCGTTCACGTGCTGCGTGTGCTGGGGCAGGTGCCAGTTGTTGCGACGGAAGAGGTCGACGCCCTGGATCACGAGCACGAGCGACTCGCCCGCCTCGAACCGCGTGCCCTGGGGCAGGATCTCGACGGTCGCCTTCGTGGGGCCGCCGTCCTCGAGCGGCAGCGCGCGCTCGTGCTTCAGCACGGGCAGGAAGTCGGTGGATCGCTCGGCGTCGAGCTCGCGGTGCGAGACGCGCAGCCAGCCGAGCGCGGCGGCGCCGTCGTCCCACAGGGCGTAGTACGGGAACCCGACGACCGAGCCGTCTGCGCGCTTCTTGAACACTCCGACGAACAGGTCCATGTCGGCCGCCTCGGGGGCCGACACCCACAGCTCGGCGGTGGCGTGGCCGATGAGATCGGTCGGCTCGGTGAACGTGTGCGTCCACTGTGCGCGGGTGGAAGCGGCCAGACCGGATGCCAGACCCTCGTAGGTCTGGGCGCCCGCGTCGGCGACGACATCCGTGGCGAGGCGGCCGTCGTGGCCGAGGTAGAGCGGCGTGTAGGCGGTGTCGGGCAGTGGCCAGGCCGCCGCCTCGCGCAGCACACCGTCGCTGTGCTCTCGGCGCACCTCGACGGTGACCGGCGCCCAGGTCTCGACCTCGGTGTCGCCGCGCCCCTTGAGGAACTTCTCGAAGAACGCGAGCTGCTTGGCCAGATTCTCGGCGGCGTAGTACTGCTGCCACTTCTTGCGGCCGTGCACGAACAGCCACTTCTGGTCCGACCCGATGCGCCGGAAGCCCTCGAGCGTGCCGCGCGTGTGCAGACCGTGATCGGTCCAGCTCGCGGTCACGAACGCGGGCACCCTGACCTTCTCGAGCTGCGCCGCCTTCGACTCCCAGTACTCGTCGAAGAACGGATGCTCGGCGAACTCGGTCTCGAGGTCCTCGATCAGGGTGCCGGGCGCCGTCGCTCCCCAGCGGTCGTAGATCACGGGCACGAAGCTCGTCTCGGGGATGCCGCCGTGCTTGTAGACCTCCCGGTAGGTGTCGGTCCACCCCTCCCAGGGGTTGATCGCGGCGAGGTGAGGCGGGTTCAGCTCGGCGACGCGCCACTGGCTCACGGTGAGGTACGAGACGCCGGACAGCCCCACCTTGCCGGTGCACCACTCCTGCGTGCCGATCCATTCGATGAGGTCGTGGTAGTCCCAGGCCTCCTCGGGAGCCATGAAGTGCGCGGGACCCGTCGAATGCCACATGCCGGGCATGTCGGTCGCCACCACGGCGTAGCCGCGCGGTACCCACCATGCCGGGTCGGGCGCTTCGAAGCTCACCAGCTCGCTGAGGGCGTCGTCCCTCACGCCCGACCGCGGGAAGCGCTTGCCGATCGGGGCGGGGTTGGCCTTGCCATACGGCGTCCAGCTCGCGATCGCGGGCACGCGCTCGCCCGACGCCGGCAGGAACACGTCGGTCCACATGATCTTGCCGTCACGCGTCGGGACCGGGATGTCGTAGTGCGCGATGACGTCGCCGTGCCGTTCGACGCGGGGTCGCGGATGCGGCGGTCCGCCGCGTTCGACGATGTCCTGCCGGCGCTCGCGGTAGCGGTACTCGAAGGGCATGCCGGTCAGCCGTTGACGTCGATGAAGCGGGCGAGCTTGGGACCGAGCTCGTCCCACGGCGAGCCCACGCCGTAGACCGGCGTGAGGTGGTTCTGCCCGTAGAGCAGGTGCATGGGCGCATACGTGCCCCGCTGCGCGAACCACTCGGCGACGAACTGCGACGCGTGATCCTGGAACTCCGGTTCGTCGTACTCGCTCACCGCCAGCATCAGCGGCAGATCGGTGTCGATCAGGCCACGCAGGGTCGCGTACTCGCCCCAGCGCGACGTGTCCTCGCCCCAGTAGGCGGTGTGCAGGTCCTTGTGCGACGCGCGGCCCACGTCGTAGATGCACGACACGATCACGGCGCCGGCCAGCGCGCGCCCGTGCGGCCCGAAGCCGCCGTGGCCCACGACGTAGTCGGCCACGTGCATGGAGCCGGCCGACTGGCCCGCGAGGAAGATGCGCGCCGGGTCGCCGCCGTGCTCCGCGATGCGGTCGACCGTCCACGTGACGGCGGCTGAGACATCCTGCGCGCCGCTCGGGTAGGCGTGCTCGGGCGCCAGCCGGTAGTTGATGACCACGGCGACCCATCCCTGCTGCACGGCCCACGCCCCGATGTTGCGGAAGTAGGGGGTCGTGTCGGAGTCCTTCGCGCCGCGCACGAACCCGCCGCCGTGCACGTAGATCAGCACGGGGCGGCCGTCCCCGCCGTCGGCGGGTTTGTAGACGTCCAGCACGTTGCGCTCGTGGGGCCCGTAGGCGAGGTCTTTCACGACCTTGACGCCCTCGTAGATCGCCGGGTCGATGTCGGGCGCCGCGATCGCGATCGTGCCGCCCACCATGTCGGGCGTGAGATCGAGCCCGAGGGCCGCGAGCGCGCTGCGGCGCTCCTTGAACGTCTGTGCCATGCGCTTGCCTCCATCGCCGCGGGCGGCGGGGTCGGGACGATACGTTCCGACCCTAGGAGCGGGCGGCGCGATCCCGGGCTATCGCGGGCGACAGCCGATCCCCGAATCACTCGCGTGCGCGAAGTGCCCGCTCTGGCGGCTGCCTCCATACGCTGACCGCAGCCGTCCGCCGCCCGCAGCGGACGCCGATACGAGGAGCAGACATGACGCTCGCCGGTGCCTTCTACAAGATGCACAGCTTCCAGGGCAAGGAGATGCCCTCGACGCGTCTCGAGGCGGAGCTGTACGACGCCGAGATCATCGGCGAGGTGCCGCGCGAGATCAACGGCGCGCTGTTCCGCGTGGGCGGCGACCGCTTCTACCCGACGCTCGAGGACGACGTCATCATCAACGGCGACGGCCTCATGTCGGTGCTGCGCTTCGAAGACGGGCACGTCGACTTCAAGTCGCGCTACGTGCGCACCGAGCGGCTGCTGGCCGAGCGCGAGGCGCGCCGCCGGCTGATGGGCAAGTACCGCAACCCGTACACCGACGACCCGCTGGCAGAGGTGCTCGACCGCGACAACACCGGCAACACGTACGCGCACTGGCACGGCGGGCGCCTCTTCGCGCTGCGCGAGGACAGCCACCCGTACATGGTCGACCCCGAGACGCTCGAGACGAGCGAGGAGACCTGGAACTTCCAGGGCAAGCTCGAGTCGATGACGGTGTGCGCCCACCCCAAGGTCGACCCGGTCACGGGCGAGTGGTGGAGCTTCGGACTCTTCGCCGACCGCAGCCTCATCGAGCCCGTCATGGCGCTGCAGGTGGCCGACAAGGACGGCAACCTCATCCGCGAGGAGAAGTTCAAGATGCCCTGGCCGGGCCTCTCGCACGACTTCGCTGTGACGCGCGAGCACGTCATCTTCGACGTCATGCCCCTCACGGTCGACGAGGAGCGGATGAAGCGCGGCGGCGACTTCTACAACTACGACCCCACGAAGCCGTCGGCCTGGGGCATCATGCCGCGAGGCGGCACGGTCGCCGACATGCGGTGGTTCTACCTGCCGAACACCTTCAGCGGCCACATCATGAACGCGTTCACCGAGGGCGACAAGGTCTACGTCGACGCGACGATCTCTCCCGGCAACGGCTTCTCGTTCTTCCCCACGACGCTCGGGGAGCTGTCGACGATCGACGAGGGCATCGCCAAGATCACGCGGCTGTGCTTCGACCTGTCCGACGACGCCACGGAGCCCACGCAGCACGCGGTGCCCGGATCGGTGGGCGAGATGCCGCGCCTCGACCTGCGCTACCAGATGGACCGCTACCGCTGGGGCTATTTCCGGCACGACCGCGGTCTGGCGACCCTCGACTGGGACAACCAGAAGGTGGATGTGCACGAGCTGCCTCCGGGCGTCGTGGCTCAGGAGCCGATGTTCCTGCCGCGGTCGGAGGACGCGCCCGAGGGCGACGGGTGGGTGCTGTCGATGGTCAACTTCATGGCCGAGAACCGCGCCGAGTTCTGGGTGCTCGACGCCAAGAACATCAAGGCGGACCCCGTCGCGCGCATCCTGCTGCCGTACCGTCAGTCGTTCTCGTTCCACGGCTCGTTCGCCACGCTGGACCAGATCAAGAACCGCGCGCCGCTCGGCGCGACGCGCTGACATCGTCCCGTCCCGATCCGAGGACACCGGGTCGGGACCGGCGGCGCGGACGTGGCCGCGCCGCCGCACGGGCGGCAGACTGAGAACCCCACGACTGCAGAGAGGCAGAAGCGTGATCGATCTGGAATTCGGCGTCTTCGACTGGGTCGACGTCGACAGGCGGCGAAGCATCGCCGAGACGTATGACGACCGCATCGCGGTGGCGCGGCGGGCCGACCGCGGCCGCTTCGAGCGGTATCACGTCGCCGAGCACCACGGCGCCACACTGGGCCTCGCCGCGTCGCCGGGGCTCTTCGCCGCGGCGCTCGCACGCGAGACCGAGCGCATCCGGCTGGCGCCGATGACGTTCATCGTGCCGCTGTACGACCCCCTCCGCCTCACGGAGGAGATCGCGATGGTCGATCAGCTCTCGCACGGCCGGCTCGAGCTCGGCATCGGCAAGGGATCGTCGCCCATCGAGGCGCGCATGTTCGGCTACGGGCCCGACCAGATGCAGGCCCGCTACGACTCGTTCCTGCCGCGCATCCTCGAGGCGCTCGAGACCGGCACGTATCGCACCGAGACAGGGGAGGAGTTCCCGCTCGCGATCCGCCCGCACCAGCCGGTCTTCACGACGTGGTATCCGACCTCCAACCCCGAGTCCATCCAGCGCGCGGCCGTGAACGGCCAGAACACCATCTTCGGCTTCGCCTTCAAGTCGCCCGGCCTCGACGTCGTGCGCGAGCGTCGCGACATCTACTTCGAGGCGCGCGCGACCGTGAGCTCGGACGAGAAGCACCCGCGCTTCGGCGTGCTGCGGCACGTGTTCGTGGCGCCGACCGAGGACGAGGCCTGGCAGAAGGCCGAGGCCGCCTTCGCCGACCACTACGACAACTTCACCTGGCTGTGGCGCCGGCACGGCGTCGAGCAGCCGCCCGCGCCCGACCTGCGTCAGCTCGTGGCCGACCACCTGTTCTTCGTCGGGTCGGTCGAGCAGGTCACGGCGCAGGTCGCGCATGTGGTCGAGACCACGGGCGTCAACTATCTCGCGAGCTCGTTCAGCTGGGGGTCGCTCCCGGTGGCCGACGCGCTGTCGTCCATCGACCTGTTCGACGAGCAGGTGATCCCCGGGGTGCTCGCGGCGCTCTCCGCATCCGTCGCCGCCTGACCGCGCATACCGGAGACCGCCGCGGGCCCCGGCGCCGCGGCGAGCTCCGGTCCCCGAGGGGACTCAGTCCTTGAGGCGCACGAGGCGCTCGTGACCGCTCTCCTGCACCTCGGCGATCTGGTCGCGCGACTTCACGAAATCCGTGAACGAGCGGAAGCCGAGCGTCTTCTCGCTGAAGGAGGGATCCATCCGGCGCATGTGCTGCTTGACCGCCGAGGTGTGCAGCCATTCCGCGTCGTCGCCCTTGTCCCGCCCCAGGCGCAGCGCGCGGTCGAGCAGCCGTGACGCGGCGGCGTGCAGATCCTCGGGCGGGATCTCGTCGAAGGGCACCAGCGTGTCGTCGTCGGCCGGCGCCTGCTTGGCGCGCGAGGACCGGCGGCTGCGCTGCTTGGTCTCGGCGGTCTCGGCGGCATCGGCCGCCTTCTCGGCCGGAGCGGCGGCGGCCGCCTTGGGCTTCTTCGGCAGCGTGACGCCCGGCAGGGTGTCGTACGCGTCGAACTCGTCGCACGCCGCGGCGAGCGACTTCGCCGTCGAGCCGGCGACGCCCACGCCGATCACGTAGCGCCCGAGGCGCTTGCAGCGCTGAGCGAGCGGCACGTAGTCGGAGTCGCCCGCGACGATCACCACGTGCGTGAGATCGGGCAGGCGGAACATGTCCTCGACCGCGTCGACGGCGAGCCGGATGTCCGCCCCGTTCTTCGCGTAGGCCGCTGCGGGGAACAGCTGCACCAGGTCGACCGCGCGGCCCACGAGCTGGGAGCGGTAGATCGCGTTGACGGGCGACGACCAGTCGGCGTACGCGCGCGTCAGCACGAGCGTCCCGAACGACGCCGCGTAGTCGATGATCGCGCCGACGTCGATGGTCGCGAGCGCGAGCTTGTCGGCGACCTCGGGATCGGTCGGGTTCTCGGCGATCTTCTGCCGGTCCTTGCTGTACGAGTTGCGGCCGTGCACGCGGTCGTACCAGCTCATCACGATGTTGTCGAAGTCGAGGTACACCGCGACGCGTGCGTCGGAGGAGTCTGCCATGGGTCCAATCTCTGTCGAGGAGGGCGGAGGAGGGGGGATGCGACCGCGCGGTCAGTCCTCGCCGGGGTAGGTCAGCCCGATCTGGCGCCGGATGTCGTCGAGCGTGCCCATGATCGCGACCGACTCGTCGAGCGGCAGCTCGCGCCCCTGCAGCAGGCCCTCCGACACGAAGTGCTCGGCGGCGATCGCCTGGAACTGCATGCCCCGGCCGTCGACGTGCGACTCGTAGCGCTCGATCACCGTGCCATCCGGGCCCGTGACCGTGAACGACGTCGGCGTGTACCAGACCCGGTCGATGTCGATGCGCGCCTCGGTGCCGACCACGTGTGCCGTGTTGGGACCCGCCGCGCGCGACGACGAGATGGTCGTCGACACGGCGCCGCCGGCGTGCGTCATCACGGTGGCGACCTCGGCGTCGGCCCCCGTCTCGCCCAGGCGTGCGGCCGCCTGCACCGTCTCGGGCGCGCCCAGGATGTCCCAGACGAACGAGATCGGGTAGATCCCGAGGTCGAGCAGCGCGCCGCCGCCGAGGCTCATGGCGTTGATGCGGTGGCCGGGATCGAGCGGCAGGCGCTGGGTGTGATCCGCGAACACGGCGCGGATCTCGCCGAGCGCGCCGGACTCGATGATCTCGCGCACGCGCACCATGTGCGGCAGGTAGCGCGTCCACATCGCCTCCATGACCAGCAGGCCGCGGCTCGCGGCGAGCTCGCGCAGGCTGTCGGCCTCGCCCCGGTTGAGCGTGAACGGCTTCTCGACCAGCGCGTGCTTGCCGGCTTCGAGCACCAGCCGGGCGTTGTCGGCGTGCATCGGGTGGGGCGTCGACACGTACACGATGTCGACATCCGGATCGGCGGCGAGGTCCTCGTACGAGCCGTGCGCCCGGGCGACGTCGAACTCGGCCGCGAATGCGTCGGCCGAGGCCTGAGAGCGCGAGCCCACGGCGACGAGGTCGAGGCCCGCCGTGCGCAGGTCGGAGGCGAAGGCGTGCGCGATGCCGCCCGTGGCGAGGATGCCCCAGCGCAGTCCACTCATGCGAGATCTCCGGTCATGCCTCGAGCCTACGCGGCGGCCACCGACACGACGCAGGACAAATTCGCGGGCGGGGAGCGGGCGGGGCCGCGCGGACGGGTCAGGGCACGACGATGAGCTTGCCCGGTGCGCCCTCGCGGCTGGCGCGCTGCGCGTCGGCGGCCCGCTCCAGCGGGAACTGCTCGCCGAGCTCGACCGAGAACCTGCCTGCGGCGATGAGCGCCAGCGCCACGGGGATGGCCTCGCTGCGCCACGTCTCCTGCTGCGCGGTGAGGGGCTCGGGAGCGCCGCCGCCGAACGCCCGCATGCCGAAGTCGGCGGCATCCGGTCCGCGCACGATGGTCGCGATCCGGCTGCGGTCCTCCAGCAGCTCGAGCGACGCGTGGATCGCCTCGTCGGTGCCTGCGAAGTCGAGGATGGCCGTCACGCCGTCCGGGGCGGCCTGGCGCACGCGCTCGACCAGGCCCTCGCCGTATGCGATCGGCTCGCCGCCGAGGTCGGAGACGCGGCTCGCGCGCGCGTCGCTCGTCGTGCCGAGCACGCGTGCGCCGGCCAGCACCGCGAACTGCACGGCGGCCTGGCCGACGGAGCCGGACGCGCCGTGGATCAGCAGCGTGTCGTCGCCGCGGATACCGAGCGAGCGCAGCGCCTGGTACGCCGTGCCCACGGGGATGCCCAGAGCGGCGCCCACCGCGGCGGGCACGCCCGCCGGGCGCGCGAACACCTTCTCGGCCGGCACGACGAGATCGGTCGCGTACGCGCCGAGCTTGCCCGAGAAGACCACGGGATCGCCCACGCGGAAGCCGTCCACGCCCTCGCCCACGGCCGTCACGTGCCCTGCACCGTCCGTGCCCGTGCCGCGCGGCTTCGAGATCGGAGCGGAGGGCCGGATGCCCTCGCGCAGCTTCCAGTCGATCGGATTGACGCCGGCCGCCTCGATCCGGATCGCGACCTGTCCAGCCCCGGGCTGGGGGTCCGGGATGTCGTTCAGAGTGATAACTTCGGGGCCGCCGAGCTCGGTGTACTGGATCGCCTTCGCCATACGGGCCAGGTTAGCGGCGGCCGCCGCGTCGCGGGGCGTGTCCCAGTTGTCGCCCCCATCCGGCCCCGACACGGGCCACAAGCGGGACATGCCCGAGCGCGTTCGGGCCATAAGTGGGACATGCCCTCGCGGGATCCGCGCCATCCGGCCCCGACACGGGCCACAAGCGGGACATGCCCGAGCGCGTTCGGGTCCGCGTGGGAGGGCGGACCTCAGCCCACGTGGTGACGACCGCTCGGCACGACCATGGGCTTGCCGGTGAGGGGGTCCGGGATGACGGTGCTCGCCAGGCCGAACACCGACTGCACGAGCTCGGGGGTCAGCACGTCGTCGGGCGCCCCCTGCGCGTGCACCGCGCCGCCCCGCACCGCGATCAGCTCGTCGGCGTAGCGCGCGGCGAGGTTCAGGTCGTGCAGCACCATCACGATGGTCGTGCCACGGTCGTGGTTGAGGTCGGTGAGCAGGTCGAGCACCTCGACCTGGTGTGCGACGTCGAGGAACGTGGTCGGCTCGTCGAGCAGCAGGATGTCGGTCGCCTGCGCGAGCGCCATCGCGATCCAGACACGCTGCCGCTGACCGCCGGACAGCTCGTCGACCGAGCGGTTCGCGAGCTCCGAGATGCCGGTCGCCGCGAGCGCCTCGGCCACCGCGGCGTAGTCCTGCGGGCTCCAGCGCGCGAGCAGCCGCTGGTGCGGGTGCCGGCCGCGGCCCACGAGGTCGGCCACCGCGATGCCCTCGGGCGCGACGGGGCTCTGCGGCAGCAGTCCCAGCAGGCGCGCGATCTCCTTCGAGTGCCGCTCGTGCAGCGCCTTGCCGTCGAGCACGATCCGCCCCTCGCTCGGCGCGATGAGGCGCGCCATGGCCTTCAGCAGCGTCGACTTGCCGCATCCGTTCGCGCCGACGATCGCGGTGATCCGGCCCGGCGCGACGGTGAGGTCGAGCCCCTCGACCACCGTGCGGTCGCCGTACGAGAGTGTCAGGCCTTCGGTCTCGAGCGTGTGAGAGACGGTCACAGGGTGCCTCCGGATCGATTGGCTCGGACGAGCAGGAAGATGAGGTACGGCGCACCGAGCACGCCCGTGATGACGCCGACCGGCAGGCGGCCGCCGAACGCGTGCTGTCCCACGAGGTCGCCCACGAGCACGAGCAGCGTCCCGATCAGCCCGGCCGGCAGCAGCAGCGAGCCGCCGGGCCCGACGATGCGCGCCGCGATGGGCCCGGACATCAGGGCGACGAAGGCGATGGGGCCCGCCGCCGCGGTCGACAGCGCGACCAGCAGCACGGCCGCGAGGATCGCGAGCAGTCGTGTGCGCCGCACGCGCACGCCCAGCGCCGCCGCGGACTCGTCGCCGAGCCGCAGCACGTCGAGCGGCCCGCCCAGGATGAGCAGCAGCGGCACCAGCACCGCGAAGGTCGCCGCGATCGGCTGCACCCGCTCCCACGAGGCGGGATTGAGGCTGCCCGTCAGCCACAGCATCGCGCCCTGCAGATCCCACGTGGCGGCGCGTGACAGGGCGTAGGTGATGACGCTGTCGAGCATCGCCGCCAGGCCGATGCCGATCAGGATGAGCCGCGTCCCGGCGAACCCGCCGCGGTGCGACAGCAGCCAGATCGCGATCGCGGTGGCCAGGGCGCCGCCGAGCGCGACGAGCGACACCGCGATGCCGTCGAGCCCCAGCACCACGATGCTGAGCACGGCGGCGGCGCTCGCGCCCTTGCTGATGCCGATCATGTCGGGCGAGGCCAGGGGATTGCGCAGCATGGTCTGGAACGTGACGCCCGCGATGCCGAAGCCGAAGCCGACCAGGATGCCCAGAGCGACGCGGGGCAGGCGCAGTTCGCCGACCGTGAAGGACGCGCCCGGAACGGTCTCGCCGAGGATCACGCGGATGACCTGATCCAGGCCGTAGAACGTGTTGCCGACCATGAGGGAGACGACGGCCACGGTCGCCGCGAGCACCGCCAGCACGACGGTGATGACGGTGCGGCGCCGCGCGCGCAGGCGACGGCCGGCGGCGACGGCGGCCGGGTCGGCTGCGAGCTGGGAGAGGGCAGGGGCGACGGTCACAGCTCACGCACCTTCTGGCGGCGGACGATCCAGATGAAGAACGGTGCGCCGATCAGAGCCGTGACGATGCCGACCTCGAGCTCCTGACCGGGCAGGACCAGCCGGCCGACGACGTCCGCCGCGATCAGCAGGCACGCGCCCACGAGCGCCGACGCGGGCAGCAGCCAGCGATGGTCCGTGCCGATCAGCAGGCGGCACACGTGCGGCACGACGAGGCCCACGAAGCCGATGGGGCCGGCGACCGCCACGGCGGCGCCGCACAGGATGACGCCGCCGGCGGCCGAGATGAGGCGCGTGCGCATCACGTTCTCGCCGAGGGCGGAGGCGAGGTCGTCGCCCAGCGCGAGCGAGTTCATGCCGCGCGCCATCGCGAGGCAGACGAGCGTGCCGACGATCGCGAACGGCAGGAAGAGCCCGATCTTGGCGGCGTCGGCGCCGCCGACGCCGCCCACCTGGAAGAAGCGGAAGGTGTTCATGGCGTCGACGCGCGGCAGCAGCACGGCGCTCACGAGCGACATGGCGGCCGCCGAGGTCGCCGCCCCCGCGAGCGCGAGCTTGAGGGGCGTCGCGCCGCCGCGGCCGAGCGAGCCGACCGTGTAGACGAAGACTGCGGCGATCGAGGCGCCCGCGATCGCCAGCGCGGCCCACGCGGCGGCGTTCGCGAGACCGAAGAAGGCCACGCCGATCACCACCGCCAGCGACGCGCCGCCCGAGATGCCCAGGATGCCCGGCTCGGCGAGCGGGTTGCGGGTCACGGCCTGCATCGCGGTGCCGGCGAGGGCCAGGGCCGCGCCGACCAGAGCGGCGAGCAGGGTGCGCGGCACGCGCTTGAACACCGCGGCCTGCGAGATCGTGTCGGTGCCGCCCGCGAGCCCCGCCAGCACGTCGTCGAACGCGACATCGCGCACGCCCAGCGAGACCGAGGCCACCATGAGCAGGACGAGCGCCGCGGTCGCGGCGGCGAGCCACGCCAGACGGACGACCGCCGGACGCCGCAGGTTCGCGGCATCCGGCGTCGTCATGGGCGCGAGGCGCGTGCTCACCCCTCGGCGCCGCCGGTGGCTCCGGCGAGGAGGTCGAAGTACTCGTCGATGCCCCAGCCGATCGAGAGCGGCGACGGGTTGGCCGACGCGGCGAGCGGGTCGACGCCCAGCAGGGCGATGCGTCCCTCGGCGATCGCCGGGATCTGCGACAGCAGCGGGTCGGCCTGCAGCGCCTCCTTGAGGCTCTCGTCGCCGTAGGTGACGAACACGTCGACGTCGTCGAAGCGCTCGGCCTCCTCGGAGCTGACGTAGGCGAGGAACGAGTCGGTCTTGGCTGACTCGTCGACCACGACCTGCGGCTCGGGAAGGCCGATCGAGGTCAGGAAGCCGGGCCGCGTGTCGAGGCTCGTGTAGAAGCCCACCTGGCTGAGGTCGGCCGGGTCGAAGAACGAGAACAGGAACGTCTTGTCCTTCATCTCGGGGTGCGCATCGAGCGACTCCTGCACGCGGGCGTCGAGATCGGCGATCAGCTGCTCGCCCTCGGCCTTCATGCCCATCGCGGTGCTGTTCATCTCGATCATCTGCTGCACGGACGTGCCCCAGGCCACCTCGGGGTACGCCACGACGGGAGCGATCTTCGACAGCGTGTCGTAGTCCTCCTGCGTCAGGCCCGAGTACGAGGCGAGGATCAGATCGGGCTGCGTGTCGGCGACCTCCTCGAACGGGATGCCGTCGGTCTCGTCGAAGAGCACGGGCGTCTCGGCGTCGAGCTCGGCGAGCTTGTCCTCGACCCAGGGCAGCACGCCGTCCCCGTCGTCGTCGCCCCAGGTGGCCTTGCTCATGCCCACCGGCACGACGCCGAGGGCGAGCGGCACCTCGTGGTTGGCCCATGCGACCGTCGCGATGCGCTCCGGCTTGGCGGGGATCTCGGTGGTGCCGAAGACGTGCTCGACCTCGACCGGGAAGGCGCCGTCGCCGCCGGTGCCGGCGGACGCGCCGGGCTCGGCGGCGGGGGAGGACGAGCAGGCCGCCAGCGAGGCGGTCAGGGCGAGGGCGACGGCGGCCGCGCCGAGAGTGCGTGCGATGCGCAAGGGAGATCCCTTCGATGCTGTGACGGGGATGCCCCGGACCGGGTAGGTGAGGCTCGCCTAACCTAACACCTTTCACGGCTCCCATCCAACGGGCGTGCGACCGCAGGGCGGGAACGGCGACGGCCCCGGTCCGCAGGGGACCGGGGCCGTCGCACGTGTCGTGTGCGCTTACAGCGCCGCGAGCGCGGCGTTGAACGTGGCCGACGGGCGCATCACGGCCGAGGTCTTCTCGGCGTCGGGGCGGTAGTAGCCCCCGATGTCGACGGGGCTGCCCTGCACCGCGATGAGCTCGTCGACGATCGTCTTCTCGTCGGCGGCGAGCTTCTCGGCCAGCGGCGCGAAGGCGGCGGCGAGCTCGGCGTCGTCCGTCTGCTTGGCCAGCTCCTGCGCCCAGTACAGGGCCAGGTAGAAGTGCGAGCCGCGGTTGTCGATCGTGCCGATCTTGCGGCCGGGCGAGCGGTCCTCGTCGAGGAACGTGCCCGTGGCGCGGTCGAGCGTGTCGGCCAGCACCTGCGCCTTGGCGTTGTCGGTGGTCTGGGCCAGGTGCTCGAAGGACGCCGCCAGGGCGAAGAACTCGCCCAGCGAGTCCCAGCGCAGGTAGTCCTCGGCCACGAGCTGCTGCACGTGCTTGGGCGCCGAGCCGCCCGCGCCGGTCTCGAACAGTCCGCCGCCCGCCATCAGCGGCACGATCGACAGCATCTTGGCCGACGTGCCCACCTCGAGGATGGGGAACAGGTCGGTGTTGTAGTCGCGCAGCACGTTGCCGGTGACCGAGATGGTGTCGAGGCCCTCGCGGATGCGCGCGAGCGAGAACAGCGTCGCCTCGGCCGGGGCCATGACGTGGAGCTCGAGGCCCTCGGTGTCGTGCTCGGGCAGGTACTGCTCGAGCTTGGCGATCAGGTTGGCGTCGTGGGCGCGGTTCGCGTCGAGCCAGAACACCGCGGGCGTGTTCGACAGGCGGGCGCGCGTCACAGCCAGCTTGACCCAGTCGCGGATGGGGGCGTCCTTGGTCTGGCATGCGCGCCAGATGTCGCCGGCCTCGACTTCGTGCGACAGCAGGACGTCGCCGGCCGAGTTCACGACCCGCACGGTGCCCGGCGCCGCGATCTCGAACGTCTTGTTGTGCGAGCCGTACTCCTCGGCCGCCTGCGCCATCAGGCCCACGTTGGGCACGGTGCCCATGGTGGCCGGGTCGAGCGCGCCGTGGGCCTTGCAGTCGTCGATCACGGCCTGGTAGATGCCGGCGTACGACGAGTCGGGGATGACCGCGAGCGTGTCGGCCTCCTTGCCGTCGGGGCCCCACATGTGGCCGCCGATGCGGATCATGGCGGGCATCGACGCGTCGACGATCACGTCGCTCGGCACGTGCAGGTTGGTGATGCCCTTGTCCGAGTTGACCATCGCGAGCGCGGGGCCCTCGTTCAGCGCGGCGTCGAACGCGGCCTTGATCTCGGCGCCGTTCGGCAGCGCGTCCAGGCCGGCGTAGATGGCGCCGAGGCCGTCGTTGGGCGACAGCTCGGCGGCCGCGAGGTCGGCGCCGTACTTCTCGAAGACGGGCTTGAAGAACGTCTTGACGACGTGACCGAACAGGATGGGGTCGCTGACCTTCATCATGGTCGCCTTGAGGTGCACCGAGAACAGCACGCCCTCGGCCTTGGCGCGCTCGACCTGGTCGGCCAGGAACGCGTCGAGCGCCTTGGCGCTCATGAAGGTCGCGTCGACGACCTCGCCCTCGAGCACCTTGAGGTCGTCCTTGAGCACCGTGACCGCGCCGTCCTGGCCCACGTGCTCGATGCGCAGCGTGTCGGCCGCCGGGATGACCACCGACTGCTCGTTCGAGTAGAAGTCGTCGTGGCCCATCGTGGCCACGTTGGTCTTCGACTCGGCGCTCCACGCGCCCATCGAGTGCGGGTGGGCCTTCGCGTAGGCCTTCACCGACGCGGGCGCGCGGCGGTCGGAGTTGCCCTGACGCAGCACGGGGTTCACGGCCGAGCCCTTGACCTTGTCGTAGCGGGCGGCGACCTCGCGCTCGTCGTCGGTCTCGGGGTTGCCCGGGTAGTCGGGGATGTCGTAGCCGAGCGCCTGCAGCTCGGCGATGGCCGCCTCGAGCTGCGGGACCGACGCCGAGATGTTGGGCAGCTTGATGATGTTGGCGGAGGGGTCGTTGGCCAGCTCGCCCAGCTCGCTCAGCGCGTCGCCGATGCGCTGCTCCTCGGTGAGGCGCTCGGGGAACTGCGCGAGGATGCGGCCCGCGAGCGAGATGTCGCGCGTCTCGATCTCGATGCCCGCCTTCGCCGCGTAGCCCGCGACGATCGGCAGGAACGAGTACGTCGCCAGCAGCGGCGCCTCGTCGGTGTGCGTGTAGATGATCTTCGACATGCGGAAGAAGCTCCCTGTGATCGTGGGCCCTGGTGGTCAGCCGATCGGCTACTCCCGCCGAACGGACCGGGCGCCGATTCTCTCGATTTCAAGATACCCGAGCGCCCGTGCCGGCCCGTGTCCTCGGACGGCCGGAACGCGTGAGAGCATCGGGGGCGATGACCCCCGATGCCCCGACTCCTCGCAGACCGACCTACGCGGCGCGCGCCGAGCGCTTCCATCCGTCGGGCGTGCGATCCGTGTTCGACATCGCGATGCAGCCGGGCATGATCTCGCTCGCGGGCGGCAGCCCCGACCTGGCCGCGCTGCCTCGCGACGTCGTGGCCGGCCTCGCCGTCGGCGTGCTGCGCGACCGCGAGGTCGACGCGCTGCAGTACCAGCCGGCCCAGGGCCTCGCGGGAACGATCGAGGCGATCCGCGAGGTGATGCGGGCGGAGGGCGTCGAGGCCGGGCCCGAGCGCATCCAGGTGACGGCGGGGTCGCAGATGGGCCTGCAGGCGATCACCACGCTGCTGGCGGATCCGGGCGACACGGTCCTCGCCGAGGCGCCGACCTACGTCGGCGCCCTGTCGATCTTCGGCGGCCTGGAGGCCGAGGTCGCGCAGGTCGACATCGACGAGGACGGGATGATCCCCGCGGCGCTCGAGGAGACGATCGCGCGCGTGCGGGCATCCGGATCGCGCATCCCGTTCCTGTACACGGTGCCGACGTTCGGCAACCCGTCGGGCGCGACGCTCGGCGAGGAGCGGCGCGACGCAGTGGTCGAGATCTGCCGGCGCGAGGGCATCCTGATCGTCGAGGACAACCCGTACGGGATGCTCGCGTTCGACGACGCGGGGGACACGCGCTCCGCCCGGACGACCCTGTACGCGCGCGACCCGGAGAACGTCGTGTATCTCGGCTCGTTCTCGAAGATCTTCTCGCCAGGCGTGAGGGTGGGATGGGTCGCCGCCCCGGTCGAGCTGCGTGCGCGGGTGCAGCTCGTGGTGGAGGCCATGACGATCCATGCGTCGGTGCCGGGTCAGCTGCTCGCGGAGCGCTTCGTCACGCAGACCGACTGGCGCGCCCACGTGCGTCGCAGCACGGCGGTGTACCGCGACCGGCGCGACGCCCTGATGGCCGCGCTCGAGCGGCACATGCCGGCGGGCACGACCTGGACCCACCCGCGTGGCGGGTTCTTCACGGTCGTGACGCTGCCTGACGGCACCCCGTCGGACGGGCTGCTCGACGCCGCGATCGCCGCGCGCGTCGTCTACGTGCCGGGCAGTGCCTTCATGGCCGACGGCAGCCGCGAGGACACCGTGCGCCTCGCCTTCAGCTTCGAGCCCGAGGAGCGCCTCGCCGAGGGCGCGCGCCGTCTGGCCGAGGCCGTGCGCTCGCTGTCGCCGTAGAGCCGGACGGCGGCTGACGGACGCTGTCAGGAAGTGGGAGCGGCAGCGTGGCTGTGGAGCACGCCCACGGGGCCGTCCCACAGCCAGAGCGTGATCTGCTCCGCGAGCGCGTCGCGGTCGGGGAGCGCGGCGAGGCCACGGTGGGCCAGCCACCATTCGCCCGTGCCGCGCACGAACCCGACCGCGCCCGCAGCCCAGGCGGCGGCGTCATGCGGGGAGACGCCCGCCGCCTGCGCGAACGGCCCCGCCACGAGCTCGATCACCGAGTCGAGGTACGACGACAGCGGCGTCTCCTCGGTCTCCGTCGACCGCGCCTTGTCGTCGACGGCCTCGGGGTCCGGCCCCGCGATCGACGCCCGCGCGACGAACCAGTAGACCTGCGGCGAATGCTCGATCATCTCGAGATACACGCCCACCATGGCGCGCATGGCCGCAAGCGGTGTGGGGGCCTGTCGGGCGGCGCGAGCCAGCGCGTCGTGCATGTCGGCCACGACGGCCGATGCGACGGCGCGGCGCAGGCCCGCCTTGTCGTGGAAGTAGCGGTAGACGATCGATTTCGACGTGCCCGCCGCCTGGGCGATCTCGTCCATCGAGACGCCCGGCCCGCCGCGGTGCACAGCCTTGCGAGCGGCATCGACCAGGTCGCGCCGACGGGCGGCGCGGTGGTCGTCCCACCGGGTCCTGCGCCCGTCCTGCCCACGCTGGTCGCCCGTCTGAATCACGCGACCGAGAGTATCAGGTACTCTGAGTCTCACATCATGGTCGATCCGCCGACGGCGCTGTCGACCCGATCCATCACCCGACTCGCAATCCGAGCGAAGGAACGACGAAGTGGCCGCACGCTCCACCACGCCCGCCCCGACCACCCAGGGTGCCGAACGCCCGACGACACCCGCGCTGCGCGACGCGGTCGTGGTCGGCGGCAACCGCATCCCGTTCTCGCGAGCGGGCAAGAAGTACGCCGACGCCTCCAACCAGGAGATGTTCACGGCGGCGCTCGAAGGGCTCGTCGCCCGCTTCGGCCTTCAGGGCGAGCGCCTCGGCGAGGTCGTGGGCGGCGCCGTGCTCAAGCACTCCCGCGACTTCAACCTCATCCGCGAGTGCGTGCTCGGCTCGTCGCTGTCGCCGCAGACGCCGGCATACGACCTGCAGCAGGCCTGCGCCACCGGTCTCGAGGCCGCGATCGCGGTGTCGAACAAGATCAAGCTCGGTCAGATCGACTCGGGCGTCGCGGGCGGCACCGACACGGTCTCGGATGCACCCATCGCCGTCAGCGAGGGCCTTCGTCGGGCGCTGCTGAACGTCTCGCACGCGAAGACGCTGTCGCAGCGCCTCAAGGCGATCGCCTCGCTGCGCCCGGCCGACCTCAAGCCGCTCACGCCGGCCACCGACGAGCCCCGCACGGGTCTGTCGATGGGCGAGCACCAGGCCATCACCACGGCCCGTTGGGGCATCACGCGCGAGGCGCAGGACGAGATCGCGTTCCGCAGCCACCGCAACCTCGCCGAGGCCTGGGACGCGGGCTTCTTCGACGACCTCGTTACGCCGTTCCGCGGACTGACCCGCGACGACAACCTGCGAGCCGACACCTCGCTCGAGAAGCTGGCCAAGCTGCAGCCGGTGTTCGGCAAGGGCCTCGCCGGCACCGAGGCGACCATGACCGCCGGCAACTCCACCCCGCTGACCGATGGCGCGTCGGCCGTGCTGCTCGCATCGCGCGACTGGGCCGAGGCCAAGGGCCTGCCCGTGCTCGCGAAGTTCGTCGATGCCGAGACCGCCGCGGTCGACTTCGTGCACGGCCACGAGGGTCTGCTCATGGCCCCCGTGCACGCCGTGCCCCGCCTGCTGACCCGCAACGGCCTCGCACTCGACGACATCGACTTCTTCGAGATCCACGAGGCCTTCGCCTCGACCGTGCTCACCACGCTCGCGGCGTGGGAGGACGACGAGTACTGCCGCACGGAGCTGGGCCTGGAGGGCGCGTTCGGCGCGGTGGACCGTGCGAAGATCAACGTCAACGGCTCGTCGCTCGCGGCCGGTCATCCCTTCGCCGCGACGGGCGGGCGCATCCTGGCCTCCGCGTCGAAGATGGTGGCCCAGCGCGCCGCGGAGACGGGAAAGCCCGCGCGTGCCCTCATCTCGGTCTGCGCAGCGGGCGGCCTGGGCGCCACCGCGATCATCGAGTCGGCCTGACCCGGCGGAGCGAAGGATGACTGACGCATACACGCGGGCCGTGAACACCGGCCTCACCAAGGTGCTCGCCAAGAAGCTGGGCCTGCCGCGGCCTGCCCTGCTGCGCCGGTACAAGCCCGGTCAGCCACTCACCGTCGGCCCCGTGCTCGTGGTCTCGGACGACGCATCTCGCCGCGACGCCGACCGCGTGGCCACGGCGCTGCTGGGGTGGGGCCTGGATGTGCGCCGCGACGCGTCGGAGGACGCGCGCTGGGGCGCGATCCTGCCGGTGCTCACCGAGCTCGCACGACCCCAGGACGCATCCGCGGTCGTGCTCTCGCTGCCCGGCGCGCTCAAGCGGCTGCAGCCGAGCGGTCGCGTCGTGACGCTGTCGCGGCCTGTCACCTCGAGCGACGCCCCCGAGCTCGCGGCCGCGCGCCAGGGCGTCGACGGGTTCCTGCGCTCGCTCGCGCACGAGCTGCGCGGCGGCGCGACGGCGAACGGCGTCGTGCTCTCCGACGGGCTCGACGTCGGCCATGCCTCGGTGCTCGCCACCGTGCGCTTCTTCCTGTCGGCGAAGTCGGCGTACGTCGACGGGCAACTGCTCGAGGTCGGCCCCACCGACGCGGCCCCGCCGCTCGAGGGCTTCGACGCGGAGAAGCCGCTCGCGGGCCGGGTCGCCGTGGTCACAGGGGCCGCGCGTGGCATCGGCGCGGCCATCGCGAAGACGCTCGCGCGCGACGGCGCCACCGTGGTGTGTGTCGACGTCCCCGCCGCGGGCGATGGGCTGGCCCGCACGGCCAACGCGGTCAGGGGCACGGCGCTGCAGCTCGACGTCACCGCGCCGGACGCGGGCACGCGCATCCTGCAGCACGCGAAGACGCGGCACGGCCGACTGGATATCGTGGTGCACAACGCGGGCATCACCCGAGACAAGCTGCTGGCGAACATGGACGCGGCCAAGTGGGATGCGGTCGTGGCGGTGAACGTCTCCTCGCAGCTGCGCATCAACGAGCAGCTGCTGGCGGCGGCCGATCGCGGTGAGCTGCCCGGCCTTCGGATCGTGTCGCTCGCCTCGACGTCGGGCATCGCGGGCAACCGGGGACAGACCAACTACGCGTTCACCAAGGCCGGCGTCATCGGTCACACGGCCGCCACGGGGCCGCTGCTCGCGCCGACCGGAGGCACGGCCAACGCGGTCGCCCCCGGCTTCATCGAGACCGACATGACCAAGCACATCCCGTTCGCCACCCGACAGGTGGCCCGCCGCCTCTCGTCACTGCTGCAGGGCGGCGAGCCGGTCGATGTGGCCGAGGCCATCGCGTTCCTCGCGTCGCCGCCCGCGGCCGGCGTCAACGGTCAGACGCTGCGCGTCTGCGGTCAGAACATGGTCGGCCGATGACCCAGCGCCGGGTCGTGACGCTGCCCACGCTGCCGTCGCTCGGAGGCCTGTACGCCGGGGCCGTCGCGTCGTCGGCGCGCATCGCCGCCAGCCGGGCGGCGCGCGGCGGGGGAGCCGCGCCCGTGCTCCCGGGCACGGAGGTCCGCGTCGCAGGCGTCGGCACCGGGGGGATGGCGGCGCACCTGCGCGACTACCAGCGGGTCGTGCGCGAGCCGGCCTCCGACGTGCTGCCCGCCGGCTTCCTCCACGCCCTCGCGTTTCCCCTCTCGATGGCGGTGATGACCCGTCGCGACTTCCCCCTGCCCCCGCTCGGCATGGTGCACATCGCCAACGACGTGGCGGTGAGCCGGCCCGTCCTGCTCGGCGACGAGCTGGAGGTGCGCGCATGGGCCGAGAACCTGCGCCCGCACCGACGCGGCGTGACGGCCGATTTCACGGCCGAGATCCGCGTCGCGGGAGAGCTCGCCTGGCGAGGGGTCTCGACCTACCTCGCGAAGGGCGTCTCGACCGGCGAGCGCGCGCCCGAGCGGGCGGAGGAGTCCGCGTGGTCCCCGCCGCTGCCGACCGGCCGCTGGGCGCTGCCGGCGCACACCGGCCGGGCGTACGGCGCCGTGTCGGGCGACCGCAACCCCATCCACATGTCTGCCCTCGCGGCCCGGGCGTTCGGGTTCCCGTGCGCCATCGCCCACGGCATGTACACGGCGGCGCGTGCGCTGGCCGAGGTGGGCCCGGCGCGAGGGGAGAGCTTCCGGTGGACCGTGGAGTTCGCCAAGCCCGTGCTGCTGCCCGGCACGGTCGACGTCGCGATCACGCGCACCGGTGAGGGCTTCGCATTCGCAGGCTGGAACGGCCGCCGCGGCACGAAGCACTTCGCGGGCGCCGTCACGCCCCCCTGACCGCGCTGTCCGGCAGGAGACATGCCGTCCGACGGAGCGCTTCCGGATCGGTTCTCCGTCGGAGGGAAGATCTCCTACGGAACGGGAGGCGGGTCGATCTCGACGTCGACCGCGCCGAACGGGAACGGCCAGATGTAGCTCGTCGCCTCTCCGGGGCCGGGCATCATCCAGAACCACGCGCTCGCGATGACGAGCGAGGCGCCGGCGACGATCATGATGGCGATGCCGGCACGATCGAGCATCCGGATGGCGTCGGCGTCGTCGAGCGCATGGCGCGCGGCGCGGCTGACCGCGCGATAGGCGAGGGCCGCGATGACGACGCCGACGAGGGGGCTCTCCGTGAGGTTCCACTGCTCGCACGTCTGGTGCAGCCCGCCCGACCCGTCGTCGTACATCTCGCCGTAGCAGCGGCCCCGGCTGCCACCTGTGAACATCGCGTACCCGAGCCATGACAGCACGGCCGTGAGGATCAGGCCGCGCACCTTCATCAGCACGGGCGATCCCGCGCGTGTGCGCGGCAGCTCCCGGGTGACGTCGGTCATGACGCCAGCATGGCAGAGGCCCCCCGACCTGCACGAGCGGCGGAGAAGTCCACGCATGCGGAGCGCATCGGCCGATCCGGCACGGATCGGTGCAGATCTCCGCGCCGGGCGCAGGCCGCAGTCACCGCGACATGCGGGCCAGGAACGTGCGGGTCCGCTCGTGCTGCGGGGCGTCGATCACCTGCGACGGCGGGCCCTGCTCGACCACGACGCCGTCGGCCATGAAGACCACGCGGTCGCAGACCTCGCGGGCGAAGCCGATCTCGTGCGTGACCACGATCATGGTCATGCCCTCGTCGGCGAGGGCGCGCATGACGCCCAGCACCTCGCCGACCAGCTCGGGGTCGAGCGCGCTGGTCGGCTCGTCGAACAGCATCACCTTGGGCTTCATGGCGAGGGCGCGGGCGATCGCTACGCGCTGCTGCTGCCCGCCCGACAGCTGCGACGGGTAGGCGTCGGCGCGGTGTGCGAGGCCCACGCTGTCGAGCAGCGCCAGAGCCTCCTCGCGCACCTCGGCCCTGGCGCGTCGACGCACGCGCAGCGGCGCCTCGATCACGTTCTCGAGTGCCGTCATGTGGGCGAACAGGTTGAAGCGCTGGAACACCATGCCGATGTCCTGCCGGCGCTCCGCGACCTCCTTGGGGCGCAGCTCGTGCAGCCGGCCGCGGTGCTCCCGGTAGCCGACCAGCACCCCGTCCACGCGGATCTCGCCGCGGTCGACATCCTCGAGGTGGTTGATGCAGCGCAGCAGCGTCGACTTGCCCGATCCAGACGGGCCCAGGATGCCGACGACCTCGCCCGGGTGCACCTCGAGGCTCACTCCCTTGAGCACGTCGTTGTGTCCGTAGGACTTCTCGACGTCCCGGATCGTGACGAGCGGCTCCGTGACGACGGCGGTCATGCGGCCACCTCCTTGCGCTCGCGCATCGGCAGCAGCCGGGCCAGCCACCCCGACGGCGCACGGTCCTTGTCGAAACGGCGCTCGACCACGGTCTGGATGATGCTGGCGACGCTCGTGAGCACCAGATACCAGGCGCTCGCCACGAGGAACATCTCCATCTGGGTGAAGTCGCCCGTGCCCATCTGGCGCGAGCGGAACAGCAGATCGCCCGCGCCGATGATCGAGACCAGCGACGTCTCCTTGAGCAGCGTCACCAGCTCGTTGCCCGTGGGAGGCAGGATCGAGCGCATCGCCTGAGGCAGCACGATGCGCCGCATGGTCTGCGCGGGCGTCATGCCGAGTGCGCCGGCGGCCTCGGCCTGGCCCTTGTCGACCGACAGGATGCCGCCGCGCACGATCTCGGCCATGTACGCGGCCTCGTTGAGCGCGAGAGCCAGGATGGCCGCCGTGAACGGCTGGATGATCGCGTTCGTCTGCACCGTGGCGAACCCGAGATCGATCCGGGGCAGGAACAGCGACAGGTTGAACCAGATCAGCACCTGCACGAGCAGCGGCGTGCCGCGGAAGAGCCACACGAAGCCGAAGGCGAAGGCCGACAGCAGGCGGTTGCTCGACAGGCGCATGATCGCGATGCCGATGCCCAGGGCCGCGCCCAGCACCATGCTGACGATCGTCAGGACGACGGTCATCCCGAGCCCCTCGAGCACGGCCTGCGCGCCGAAGCGCGAGAACACCACGTCCCAGCGCACGGTGCTGTGCGCCGCGATGTCGGCGACCAGCTTCGCCGCGAGCGCGACGAGGACGGCCACGACGATCCACTGTCCCCAGTGCCGTACGGGCACGACCCGGGGCGGTGCGGCACTCGGCGCAGGGGCCGCCTTCTCGGCGCTCATGGGGCGGTCCGGGCTCACTCGTCGGCGCCGTTGACGGTGATCTCGTCCAGGGCCGAGCCCTCGAGCTCGTACGCGCCGAGGATCTCCTCGTACGTGCCGTCCTCGAGCAGCGACTGCAGCGCGGCCTGGAACGCGGCGACGAGCTCGTCGTCGCCCTTCTTGAACACGTAGCCCAGCGGCGCCGGGTCGATCGACTCCTGGTTGGCGACCTCGAAGGCGCTGCCGCCGCCGATCTGCTCGGCGTTGTAGCGGCCCGTGGCCTCCTGCGTGAGCATCGCGACCGTGCGGCCCTGCTGCACCTGCAGAAGCGCGTCGGAGTCGGTGGCCTGCGTCAGGATCTCGATCGGGTCGGGGCACTCGACGCTCGCGGTCTCGAGGATCGTCTGCTGCGTCGAGTCGACCAGCACCGACACCGGCTTGCCGCACAGGTCGAGCAGCGAGTCGATGTTCTCGGGGTTGCCGGCCGGGACCATGATCGCCTGGTCGGCGTTGAAGTAGTCGACGAAGTCGTAGTTGGCCTGTCGCTCGACCGTGTCGGTCATGCCCGCGACGACGAGGTCGAAGCGGTCGGCGTCGAGGGAGGGGAGCAGCGTGTCGAACGCGACGTTCTCGAGCTGGTACTCGATGCCCAGCCGCGCCGTGACGGCGTCCAGCAGGTCGATGTCGAGGCCGATGATCGTCGAGCCGTCGGCGTCCATGTACTCGTAGGGCGCGTAGCCGGCCTCGGTGCCGACCACGACCGAGCCCGACTCCTGCACCTCGGCGGGCAGCATGCTGTGCAGCGTGTCGTCGGCGGTGACGTCGGTCTCGGGAGCGGGCGCCTGCGACTCGGAGGGCGCCGCAGTGTCGCCGCCGCCGGTGCAGCCGGCCAGCAGCAGGCCCGAGACGGCGAGCGCGGCGATTCCGATCAGCGGGCGGACGGTGACGGTCGAAGGCATGATGCTCCTATCGAGGCCGGAGGATCGGCGGTGCGAAGGCAGGGGGACCTCTCGATTGTAGTTTCCCCGCGTTTCGGCGCGGTTTCGGGGTGCGCGGACGAGGACGCCGTCGGGTCGTGGTCTCAGCCGCGCAGGGCCTTCTGCAGCCGCTGCACCGACACCGCCTCGGCGGTGCCCAGGCGCTGCGCGAACAGCCCGACGCGCAGCTCCTCGAGCAGCCAGCGCGCGCGCACGAGATGCGCGGGGGCGTCCGGCGGCACGGGGATCGTGCCGCCCGCCTCGGCGTACGCGGCCGTGGCGCGCTCGAGCTCGGTCATCCAGGCCCGGTCGCGTCCCGGGTTGTCGGGCAGCGCCTCGAGGCGCACGCGCGCTCCCTCCAGGTATCGGGGCAGGTGCTGCAGCCGCGCGAGGCCGGTCTGGGAGACGAACCCCGGATGGACGAGTCCCGCGAGCTGCCCACGGATGTCGCCGAGCGGACCGAGCAGTGCCATCGAGTTGGACTTCTTCAGCCCGCGCTCCACCTCCCGAGCGGCGCTCAGGATGCGCGCCACGAGCGAGACGCAGGCGAACACGTCGTCGACCGACCCGCGGGTCGCCTCCGCGCGCAGCCGGTCGAACGCCGCGGGCGTGCGGGGGAGCGCGCCGGCCCGCTCGAGCACGGCGTCGGCGACGGCCGCGCGGCAGTCCTCGATCAGAGCTTTGGCCGAGGAGTACGGCGAGGCCGCGAGGACGAGCTTCTCGTTCGCCGTGAGGTGCTCCTGCACGTACGAGGCAGGGGAAGGCACGGCGAGCAGCAGCAGTCGGCGCACACCCCGACGCGTCTCGAAGGCCGCACGCTCGGGGGTGGCCTCGACGCGCAGCGCCACCGACGAGCCCTCGTCGATCAGCGCGGGGTAGCCGCGCACGACGCCGCCCGCGACCTTCGTGTCGACGATCTCGGGCAGCTCGCCGAAGTCCCACTCCGTCAGGCCCGTGCGTTCCCGCACCGGACGAGCGGAGCCGACCGCGACCTCAGCGGGGCCGCCGCGCCGGGCCTCGCGGTCGAGCGAGCGCGCCACGCTCTGTCGCGCGCGGCCGGCCAGCCGCTCCTGCAGCGCCCCCAGGTCGCGATCCGATCCGAGCGCGCGCCCGCGCTCGTCGACCGCGCGGAACGACATGGTCAGGTGCCCCGGCACGCGATCCATCTCGAAGTCGGATGCGCGCACAGGCTGGTTCGCCACCCGCTGGATCCGCCGCGCGAGCGCCTCGCGCAGGCTCTCGGGCGGGCGGCCGGCGTGATCCTCGGGGCCGGAGCCGCGCAGCTCGACCGCGAGCTTCTCAGCCCAGTCCGCGGCCGGCACCACGTGGCGACGGATGGCCTTCGGCAGGGCGCGCAGCAGGGCGGTGATGAGCTCCGAGCGCATGCCGGGCACCTGCCAGTCGAACCCCACGGGCTCGAGCGAGGCGAGCAGCGCGAGCGGCACGACCACCGTGACGCCGTCGTCCGGGGCCCCCGGCTCGAAACGGTACGCGAGACTCAGGGTCTGGTCGCCCTGCGTCCACCGCGTGGGGAAGTCGCGTGCGTCCGCCGTCGCCTGGCCCTCGACCAGGTCCGACTCCCGCATGGTCAGCAGCCGGGGCGTGCGCTTCAGCGACTCGCGCCACCATGACTCGAACGACCGGACGTCGAACACCTCCGCAGGGATCCTCGCGTCGTAGAACGCGAACACCGCCTCGTCTCCGGCCAGGATGTCCCGACGCCGCTCGCGCTCCTCGAGCCTCTCGAGGCGGCGGCGCAGCTCGGCGTTCTGACGCAGGAACGCCGTGAGGTCCTTGGACAGGCGCGACGGATCCCATTCGCCGTCGACGAGCGCGTGCCGCACGAACAGCTCGCGCGCACCCGGCCGGTCGACGCGCGCGAACTGGATGCGCCGGCGCGGCACGATCTCGACGCCGTACAGCGTGACCTTCTCGTAGGCGACCGCGGCCCCGGCATCCTTCGACCAGTGCGGCTCGGTCACCTGACGCTTGGCCAGGTCGCCCGCCAGCGCCTCGGCCCACGCCGGATCGATCTGCGCGACCGTGCGCGCGAACAGGCGCGACGTCTCCACCAGCTCGGCCGCCATGACGGCCTTGGGGCGGCGCCTGCGCATCACGGAGCCCGGGAACACCGAGAACCGGATGCCGCGCGCCCCGCGATACTCCGCGCCCCTGCCGGATCCGGGTCGGCCCTGGTCCCTGCCCTTCTCGCGCTCGTCCAGGATGCCGATCTGGGACAGCAGGCCCGCCAGGAGGGACTGGTGGATCGCGTCAGCCTGCGCTCCCGGAAGGGCTTGGACGAGGTCTTCATTGCTCGCTTCGCTCGCCGCGCTCGCACGTCGGTTGCCCTTGCGGGGTGCCAGTCCGCTCGCGAGGCCGCGCAGCTGACGGTGCACGTCGAACCACTCGCGCACGCGCACGTAGTTCAGGAACTCCGCGCGGCACAGCCGGCGGAAGGCGCTCGAGCCCAGCTCCGACTGCTTCTCCTGCAGGTGGTTCCACAGGTTCAGCAGCGTGAGGAAGTCGCTCGTGGGGTCGGCGAAGCGCGCGTGCGACTGGTCGGCCTGCTCGCGCTGCTCCTCCGGCCGCTCGCGCACATCCTGGATCGACAGCCCCGAGACGATGGCGAGCACCTCGGCGACCGTGCCGTTGCGGTGGGCCTCGACGAGCATGCGTGCGAAACGCGGGTCGATCGGCAGCCGCGCGATGTCGCGGCCGACGCGCGTCAGCCGCGCCGCTCCGTCGCGCGCGAGCACCACGGCACCGAGCTCGACCAGCAGATCGAGCGCGGCCTTCACGCCGCGTGAGTCGGGCGGGGTCAGGAACGGGAACTCCGAGATGTCTCCGAACTCCAGCGCGAGCATCTGCAGGATGACCGACGCGAGCGACGTGCGCAGGATCTCCGGCTCGGTGAACTCGGGACGGCGCGCGAAGTCGTCTTCGCCGTAGAGCCGGATCGCGATGCCCGCGCTCGTGCGCCCCGCGCGCCCCGAGCGCTGCTGCGCCGATGCCTGCGAGATCGCCTCGATCGGCAGACGCTGCACCTTGGCGCGGTTGCTGTAGCGCGAGATGCGGGCGGTGCCCGTGTCGATCACGTACTTGATGCCCGGCACCGTGAGCGAGGTCTCCGCGACGTTGGTCGACAGGATCACGCGGCGCTTGACGCCGGCGACCGTCGACCGCTCGAACACGCGGTGCTGTTCGGACGCGCTCAGGCGGCCGTACAGGGGCAGCACCTCGGTGGGTGCGCGCTCATCCCGGAAGGCGCCGCGCACCGCATCGGCGGCGTCGCGGATCTCCGCCTCCCCGGGCAGGAACACCAGTACGTCGCCGGGTGCCTCCCGGTCGAGCTCGCGCAGCGCCGCGACGATGCCGCCGACCTCGTCCTCGACGTCGTACGCGGCGACATCCTGCCCGTCGTCCGACGCGTCGGCGACGAGGGGCCGATACCGGATCTCCACCGGGAACGTGCGGCCCGATACCTCGATGATCGGGGCGGGCGTCCCGTCCTGCTCGGCGAAGTGCATCGCGAACGACTCGGGGTCGATCGTCGCCGAGGTGATGATCACCTTGAGATCCGGGCGCTGCGGCAGCAGCTGCTTCAGGTACCCCAGCAGGAAGTCGACGTTGAGCGAGCGCTCATGGGCCTCGTCGACGATGATCGTGTCGTAGCGCGACAGCGTGCGGTCGCGGTGGATCTCGTTGAGCAGGATGCCGTCGGTCATCAGCGCGATGCGCGTCGCGTCCGACACCTTGTCGGTGAAGCGCACCTTGTAGCCCACCACGCCGCCGAGCGGCACGGCGAGCTCCTCGGCCACGCGCTCCGCGATCGTGCGCGCGGCGAGGCGCCGGGGCTGCGTGTGGGCGATGCGCTGACGGCCCAGCTCGAGCGCGATCTTCGGCAGCTGCGTCGTCTTGCCCGAGCCGGTGGCGCCCGCGACGATCACGACCTGGTGGTCTTCGATCGCGCGCGCGATCTCGTCCCGTGCGCCGCTGACCGGCAGCTCGGGAGGGTAGGAGATGCGGGGTTCGGGCATAGCCCTCCAGTCTAGGTCGCGGATGCGACCGGCGTCGTTGCGGCTGTGGTCGAGATGGCGGCCTAGGATCGGCCCATGTCGCCCGACCCCTCTCGCCCCGACGAGCGCCGGGCGTTCACACCGGTCGAGCAGCGCATCGACGACTGGGCGTCGCGTCGGCTCGACGCGCTCGCCGCGGGCGGACCCGGGCGCCGCGCGCTCGTGGAGTTCTCGGTGTTCGTGCTGAAGCAGGCGTGGGCGTGCATCTTCGGCGCCGCGATGCTCGGAGCCATCGTCGCGGCGCGGCTCTGGTACCCCGACGACGCCGTGCTCGCGCGCAGCGACGCCCTCGTGATCGCGGCCGTGACCATCCAGATCCTCATGCTGGTGTTCCGCCTGGAGAGCGGTCGCGAGCTGTGGGTCATCCTGCTCTTCCACGTGGTGGGCACCGTGATGGAGATCTTCAAGACCGACGTCGGCTCGTGGAGCTACGAGGGCGATGGCGTGCTGCGCATCGCGGCCGTGCCCCTGTACACCGGCTTCATGTACGCCGCGGTCGGGTCGTACATGGTGCGCGTCTTCCGTCTGTTCGAGCTGCGTTTCGACCGCTATCCGCCGCTGTGGGCGACCGCGGTGGTGGCGGCGGGCATCTACGCGAACTTCTTCTCGCACCACTACCTGCCCGACGCGCGATGGGTGCTGCTGGCGCTGGTCGGGCTGCTCTATGCCCGCTGCACCATGCTGTTCCGCAACCACCGCACCCGGCCGTGGCGGCGCATGCCGGTGCTGATCGCGTTCGCCGGGGTGGCGTTCTTCATCTGGATCGCCGAGAACATCGGCACGGCGGCGGGCGCGTGGATCTATCCCGACCAGGCCGACGGCTGGCAGCTCGTGTCGCTGTCGAAGCTCGTCTCGTGGCTGCTGCTCATGATGATCTCGGTCGTGCTCGTCACCTTCGTCTACCGGCCGCGGGCGCCCGACGCGCCCGAGGAGCGGGCCGAGGAGCCCGCGTTTCTTCGGCGGCTATCGGGCTGACACATCCATCGCGTACGATCGCCCGCACCCGGACGCGCCGCGACCGGACGCCACGTGCCCCCGACCCCGGAGCCGCCCATGTCCCGCCGCCTCGTCATCGTCGTCCGAGCCGATCCGGTGATCTGCGGGCACTCGGGGGAGGCCCGCAATCTGGCGGAGGCGGCGCGCAAGCGCGGGTTCGACGAGGTGCGCATCGTCACGTGGCCCATCGAGCGCCTCGAGGCCGCGGGACTGCCGCTGAAGCCCCTGGACTCGGTGCTGCCCTACAGCGACGGCATCACGGTCGAGCGTCCCGAGCCGGTGGGCGACTACAAGGTGGTCGACGGCCGCTACATCCAGGGACTGGTGGGCCGGCTCGTCGAGCTGTTCACCGACGGCGTGCCCACCGTGGCGATGTCGCTGTACCTGAGCCCGCACACCACGGCCGTGACCGACGCTGTGGAGGTCGCGCGCAGGACGGGCCTGCCGGTGAACGTGGTGACCGTCGCGGAGGCGGTCGGCTCGGATGTCACCAACGTCGTGCGGCAGTGCGTGACCGACGGACGCTTCGGGGCCGCGGCGCATGTGCTCGAGTCGTACCTGGCGAGCGATGTGTGCGTCGCGGTGTCGCAGTACACGAAGGATCTCATCGTCGAGGAGGCCCGCCTGCTCGACGCGATGCACGGCACGCGCTACGCCGAGCGGTGCGACGAGAAGGTGGCGATCTCGTACCCCGCCATCGACGCGTCGCTGTTCCTCGGCCTCGACCGGGCCGAGCTCGACCGGCGCCTCGCGGCCCGCGGGCTCCAGCGCGACGGCTACGTGTTCTATCTGTCGCGGCTGGCGCGGGCCAAGGGCGTCGAGGATCTGATCGCCGGATTCGCTGCGTCGGAGGCGGCGGGCGGCACGGAGCTGATCATCGCGGGTCGCGGCCCCGAGGAGGAGGAGCTGCGCGGCATCGCGGCGGCGTCGCCGGCGGCCGAGCGCATCCGGTTCCTCACCGACGTCGACGACGCCGAGAAGCCGTACCTCTTCGCGGGCGCTGCGGCCTATGTGCTGCCGACCAAGCCGCGCCCCGAGTTCATCGAGACGTTCGGGATCGCGCTCGCCGAGAAGGCCCTGTCGGGGGGCGGCCCCGCGATCACGACGCTGACGGGCGGCGTGGGGGAGGCCGTGGGTGACACGGCGATGATCATCGACGTCGACGCGCCCGACCAGATCGCCGCGAGCATCGACCGGGCCCTCGGGATGAGCCCGGCCGAGCGCGCCGCCTGGGAGGAACGCGCCCGGGCCCATGCGCTGCAGTTCGACCGGATGAACGTGTTCGACCGGCTGTTCGAGCGGGTCGCCGCGATCGACCGCGTCTTCGCGTGAGCGGAGCGGAAGCCCTCGGGACAGGATTCGTCAAGCCCGCCTTCGGTGTCCGGGATCGCTCATAGGGTGGACGACATGACCGTACCCACCATCACGCTCAACTCCGGTTTCGAGATCCCGCAGCTCGGCTTCGGCGTCTTCCTGGTTCCGCCGGCCGAGGCCGAGAAGGCCGTCAGCGAGGCCCTCGAGGCCGGCTACCGTCACATCGACACGGCGGCGATCTACAAGAACGAGGAGGGGGTGGGCGCCGCCATCGCGAAGAGCGGCATCCCGCGCGAGGAGCTCTTCATCACCACCAAGCTCTGGAACGATCGCCAGGCGGGCGACGAGCCCCGGGCCGCGATCTCCGAGAGCCTCGAGAAGCTCGGCCTCGACTACGTCGACCTCTATCTGACGCACTGGCCCGCTCCGAAGAACGACAACTACGTCAACGCGTGGCAGAAGCTCATCGAGATCCGCGACGCGGGGCAGGCCAAGAGCATCGGCGTCTCGAACCACCTGGTCGAGCACCTCGAGCGCATCGTGGAGGCCACCGGCGTGACGCCGGCCGTGAACCAGATCGAGCTGCACCCCGCGTACCAGCAGCGCGAGATCACGCAGTGGGCGGCTGACCACGGCATGCACATCGAGTCGTGGGGACCGCTCGGCCAGGGCAAGTACGACCTGTTCGGCGAGAAGGCCGTGGCCGACGCGGCCGCAGCGCACGGCAAGACGCCCGCCCAGGTCGTGATCCGCTGGCACCTCGACAAGGGCTTCATCGTGTTCCCGAAGTCGGTGCGCGCCGAGCGCATGGCTGAGAACTTCGATGTGTTCGACTTCGAGCTGACCGACGCGGAGGTCGCCGCGATCGACGCGCTCGACCCGCTCGACGGCTCGGGCCGCGTGGGTGCCCACCCCACTGAGCTCAACTGAGCGGACGTTCGCCGCAGAAGGCCCGAATGGAGACCCCATTCGGGCCTTCTCCGGCGTATGCGGGCGTCACACCCAGCCCGGCAGCCAGTTGTGCAGGCGCCACAGGTCGTAGGGCTCCAGGAAGCCGGTCGACAGAGGCAGGAAGAACACCGCCGCGAGCACCGCGAGCACGAGGAACACCGCCGCCACGAGCCGCCAGGCGCGCGTCTCGGTCGCCGCGGCTCGCGTGGCGTACGCGACCTCCGAGGGGCTCGGGTCGCGCACGATCACGGGGTCGCGCGGGCGCGCCAGCCACCCGAGGGCCAGCGCCAGACCGATCACGAGGAACGGCAGCATCGCGACCGTGTAGAACTGGAAGATCGTGCGCGACGGGTACAGCAGCCACGGCAGGTAGGTGACTGCGATCCCCGTCAGCACGAACGCGAACCCGAAGCCGTAGGTCCCGGCACGGCGTCGGACCAGCAGCACGGCGATCAGGATCACCGCCGCCCATGCGCCGTACCAGGTGACCGGGTTCGGATGGCTGCCGATCACGGCGATGCAGTCGTCGCTCCAGCCGCAGGAGGCCTCGCCTGCCTCGGGGCGGCCGAGCCACATCGCGGTCGGGCGCAGCAGCAGCGGCCACTGCCAGGCCGGGCTCGCGTAAGGGTGGGAGCTCGTGAGTCCCACGTGGAACCCGTACATCGACGAGTGGTAGTTCCACAGCGCGATCAGCGGGTTCGGGTCGGAGCCCCGGTCGTATCCGCCGGTCGTCACGAGCCAGCCGGTCCAGGAGATCGCGTACACGACGGCGGCGATCGGCACGAGCTGCAGGAAGGTCACAGGGCCCTGGCGCACGAGGGCGGCGGCGTACCACTCCCGCACGCCTGCCCGGCGGCGGGCGAGCGCGTCGGCGACGACCAGGGCGATGCCGACGCCGGCGAGCACGTACAGCCCCGACCACTTGACCGCGGTCGCGGCGCCGAGAGAGGCCCCCGCAGCGACGATCCAGGGGCGGTTCCAGAACACGGGCCCGGCGTAGCCGTCGCCCCTGTCGAAGCGCGCGGATGTGCGGTCCCGATCCAGCAGCAGGAACCAGAACGCCAGCGTGATGAAGAACGCGAGGAACCCGTCGAGCAGACTCACGCGGCTGAGGGCGATCGCCAAGCCGTCGATCGCGAGCAGACCGCCCGCGACCGCGCCCACGGCGGTCGAGCCCGACAGGCGCCGCGCGATCGCGTACACCAGGGGCACGAGCAGCGTTCCGAACAGAGCGGCCGAGAAGCGCCATCCGAATCCGCTGTCGGCGCCGAACAGCGCCATCCCGATCGCGATCAGCCACTTGCCGAGAGGTGGATGCACGACGTAGCTCGCGGCGGGGGAGTAGATGTCGGTGTCGCCCTGCTGGAAGCGCTCGTTGGCCTCCTCGGGCCAGCTGCCCTCGTAGCCGAGATGGAGCAGCGTCCAGGCGTCCTTGACGTAGTACGTCTCGTCGAAAACGAGCTCCTGCGGATGCCAGAGGCCGATGAAGCGCAGCGCTGCGGCCACGAGCGTGAGAACGAGCGGAGTCACCCACAGGGCCAGCCGGTCGCGCGTCACCTCACCAGGGTAGGGCGACGGAGGGCATCGCCCCGCGACGACGCGACCGCGCAACCCCCTGTTCGCTGTCAGCCCCCGCGCATAGCATCGGACGCTCGCGGGCGCACCGGGTCGCCCGACCGGAGGAATGAAGATGCAGACGATCTCTCGAGCAGCCCGCAGCGCGCCGAGCGAGCGCCGTGCCTGGGCGGCGCTGCTCGTGGTGCTCGCCGTCGTGGCGGCGGCGCTGACGGGCGCACCGCGGTCCGCCGATGCGGCCGTCATGAGCCCGCTCATCTCGGGAACCGCGCACGTGCAGCGCATCGGCGATCAGAAGCCCGCCGCCGCGAACCCCCTGTCGCTCGGCACCTCGGGCCGAGCGCTGCGCGTGGAGGGGATGACGCTGCGGCTCGCCAACGCTCCCGGCTCGTCGATCGTGTATCGCGTGCACATCCAGAAGGAGGGTTGGCAGGGGTGGCGCCAGGACGGCGCCTTCGCCGGGTCGCGCGGCAAGAGCCAGCGTCTGGAGGGCTTCTACGCCTACCTGACCGGTCCGCTCGCCGACCGCTACGTGCTGCAGTACCGCGCGCACGTGCAGCGCATCGGGTGGCAGCCGTGGCGCAACGGCGGCACCGGAGCGGCGTCGTTCGCCGGCACGTCCGGCCAGTCGCTGCGCATGGAGCAGCTCGACTTCCGCCTCGTGCCGAAGAGCGACGCCCCCGTGATCGAGACGCGCGCCGCCGACCGGCTGCGGGTCTCGTGGAACAAGGAGCACCCGGCCGGCACCCCGCTGCGGGTCGTGCTGGGGCGCCGGCTCGACGACCTGAACACCGCCCGCGACGTGGCGGGGGCGGTCTGGCGGGCCACCTTCTCGGTGCCCGCTGGGCGGAAGAACGTCGACATCCCTCTGAATGCCGCCTGGCGCAACGCGATCGGGCAGGCGACGGGGATGAGTGTGGCGGCGCAGCTGCAGCGGTACGACGCGGGGTCGCGCACGTGGGTGTCGGCCGGCACGGTCGTGGACACCATGGTGCCCACGCCGCAGGCGGCGGCAGCGTCGACGGCGATCACGGTGGCCACCTACAACGTGGGCTCGGTCAAGGCCGTCACGTCGGTGCCGTGGAGCACCCGCGGCGCGGCGGTGGCGCGCACGATCGACGCTGTCGATCCCGCACTGGTCGCCCTGCAGGAGCTCAACGCCGATGCTGCCGGGACCGGGCGGGGGAACATGATCCAGGATCTGGACGCCCTGCTCACCCGTCACCAGGCGGTCATCCCCGGCGACCGGTTCCGGCCGTCGTCCACGAGCGTCCCGGGCGCTCACCTCTTCTATGATCCGGCGCACCTTCGCCTGCAGGAGGCCGCCACGGTGTCGACCAAGCAGCTCGTCGGCGACGCCGTCTGGAACGTCGGCTCCAGCACAGCGGACCAGCCCTTCGAGTGGGCGCGGTTCACCGTGGCCGCGACCGGTCGCCCGTTCTGCGCGGTCTCGGTGCACCTCACGCCCAACGACACCTCGAGCGCCGCAGTGGCTCGGCGCCGCGCCGCCGTCGAACGCATCTCCGCGTACATGACCGAGCGTGCCCCGGCGTGCGGCGATCTCGTGCTGCTCGCCGACTTCAACGACTCGATCCAGGCGCGACCCTCCGTGAGCGGCGGCAGCTACGACGGCACGAAGGGCGCGCAGGCCCGGATGATCCAGCTCGGGTGGACGAATGCCGCGGCTGCCGCGGCGCGCACGAACATCCGGTACAAGTCGGCGGAGTCGGGCACGTTCGTCGCGAACGGCGTGCCCGGTGCGCTGAGCGCATCCGAGCTGCAGGCGGAGTGGATCGACGGGATCTACACGCGCGGTGTCGGCAGCGCGTTCTCCTACGGCGTCGATGTGCGCCTCTCCGGAGGCCGCTTCGATCCGGCCTTCCACGGTTCGGATCACAATCTCGTGTGGGCGCGGATTCCGATCCAGTGAGCGGTGCGGCTTTCGGCCCCGTTCTCGACGAGAGCGGGGCCGAAAGCCGCAGCAGCGGATCTCAGTGGATGCTGAGCACGTCCTCGAGCGTGGCGGGGGTCGCCTGCAGCAGCGGCTCGCGGACGTCCTCGCCGGGGAACTCGCTCGCCTCGAAGAACCAGCGCCGGCTGGCGGGCATGCCCCACAGCTGGGAGCGGCGGGCGTCGGAGACGTCCCAGCGCATCGGCTCCTCTTCGAGGTCGATGAACTGGTAGTGCGTCGTGAACAGCTCGATGCGGTGCTGATCCGGATCGCGCAGGTACAGGAACAGCGCGTTCGAGATGCCGTGCCGGCCCGGCCCGCGGTCGATGTCGTCGCCGTAGCCGAGGTCGCCCGCGACGTCTGCGGCGTGCAGCAGGGCAGTCGCGTCGGGAACCGTATACGCCCAGTGGTGCAGGCGCGGCCCCCGGCCGTTGGTGAACACGAGATCGTGCGTGTTGCCCTTCACCTCCATCCACGACCCCCAGAGCTCGTCGGTGCCGTCGGTCGCGGTGAACTCCGCCAGGCGCATGCCCAGCGACGCCCAGAAGTCGGTGGCGGTCTGCACGTCGTACGTGACGACCTGGAAGTGATCGAGCCGCTGGGGGGCGCCCGCGACGAAGTCGGCGAAGTCCTGGTGACGCCTCCGCTCGAGGCTCATCGACGAGGTGAGCTCCAGGTGCGTGCCGACGGGGTCCACGAACCGCAGTGTCGGTCCCTGGTGATCGAGCTCGACGCGCTCGTGTGGGAGCCCGGCGTCCTTGCAGAAGCGCTCGGCCGCAGCGATGTCGTCGTCGGTGCGCACCCGCAGGCCCACCTGCAGGGCCTTCGCTTCGTCACCGCGCTCGAGCACGAGGCTGTGGTGCGCGGTCTCCTCCCACCCGCGCAGGTACACGGCGTCATCGGTCTCCTCCGTGACGACCAGGCCGATGACGTCTCGATAGAAGTCGCGCGACTTCTCGAGGTCGGTCACCTGCATCCTCACGTGGGAAGCACGAGTGATGGCGAACGGCGGCTGATGATTCGTGGTGGGCAGCAATGCGGCTTCCTTTCGTCCGATGGCACCGGTCAGAGCGGCTGGGCCATCACGTCGAGCACGTGGTTCGTGGCCGCGACGTTGTCGAAGCCCGGCAGGCGGCCCATCTCCCACTCGCCGATGGCGAGCGACGTGTCGACCACGAGCTTGCAGCGCTCGTAGCGGCGCTCGGTGTACTCGAGGAACGCGTTCTCGAGCACGTCGTGCGCCGCGAGGGCGTCGGCCAGCACGACGCCGTCCTCGATCGCCTGGGCGGCCCCCTGGCCGAGGTGCGGCGTGATCGCGTGCACCGCGTCGCCCATCAGCACGACGCGGCCCTTGTGCCACGGCTTCGGCGTGCCCATCGACTCCTCGGGGCGCAGCACGATGTCGGCGTCGTCGGTGATGAACTCGTCGCGCACGCGGGCGGTGAGACCGCCGAAGCGGGCCAGGTACTCCCGCAGGCGAGGCGCGAGCTGATCGTGCGGGATGCGCTCATGCGTGCCCATGTGCGCGTTGTAGAACATGTAGGCCAGGTCGGGACCGATGGGCACGTAGCCGGCCATGCCCTGGTCGTCGCCCTGCAGGATGATGCAGTCGATCTCGGGCAGCAGCGGGATGTTCACGCGGAACGCCGACTGCCCGATGTACTCCGTCTGCATGTCGTGGCCGAGCACATGGTGGCGCACCTTGGAACGGACCCCGTCCGCTCCCACGAGGATGTCGGCGGTGAACTCGCGGCCGTCGACGAGCGTCGCGGTGACCGAGTCCGCGTTCTCGACGAGCGAGGCGAACTCGGCCGCGTAGTGGATCTCGACGCCGACCTCTTCGGCGCGGTTCGTCAGGATCTCGTGCAGCTTCGGGCGGGTGACGCCGTTGAGTGGCGGCAGCGTGGACCCCTCGATCCGGATGCCCGGCATATCGAATCGGTGGTTCCCGTCGACGTCGAGCATCCGGCCCCACTGCTTGGCCGGGTAGCCGGCCTCGATGCACGCCTGGGCGCAGCCGATCATGTCGAGTGCGCGCAGGGCGTTGGCCGGCTGGATGATGCCGACGCCGAACACCGACGCGTGCATATCCGGGTAGCGCTCGATGACGGTCGTCTCGTAGCCCTGCTGACGCAGTGCGATGGCCGCCGAGAGGCCGCCGATGCCGCCGCCGATGACGAGAACGGAGCTGATGGTCATATGCGTGTACCTACTTCGTTGTAAGCGATCGGGGTGGGCGCGCGCGGCGCCCATGCAGATCAGATGGGGAGGTTGAACATCCGCTTGGCGTTCTTCCACAGCACGAGCTCGCGGTCCTCGTCCGACACCTCGATCTCGTTCTTCAGGAACTCGACGCCCTGGCTCATCCAGCTGCGGAACACGGGGAACGACGAGCCGAACATGTAGTGATCGGCCCCCGAGATCTCGAGCGCGGCCTCGATCTGCTTCTTGCCCCAGGAGTGCGGGTGGGTCAGGTCGAAGAAGATGTTCTCGTCCATGTACTGGCGAATCTTCTCGCCACCGGTCGGGTCGAGGCGACTCAGCGACTCGGCCTTCACGGGCTTGTGGGGCGTGAGCAGCTGCGCGCTCGCGAACCAGTTGCCGCCGAGCATGGTGTGGATGAACTTCAGATTCGGCAGCTCGTCGAACATGCCGCTGAACAGCTCGCGGCCCACGGCGATGCCCTGGTCCATGATGCGCCCGTACTCGCGCCGCAGGTTCGTGTAGTCGATGACCGACTTCCACTCCACGGGCAGCGGAGTGTGGTGCACGATCACCGGCAGGCCCTTGTCGTTCAGCACCTTCAGGTACGGCTTGAACACCTCGTCGTCGAGGTAGAGCTGGCCGTAGTGGCACGCGAGCTGCACGCCCACGACACCGAGCTCATCGATGCAGCGCTCCAGCTCGTAGATGTTCTCCTTGCCGCCCCACGGGGGGACGCACGCGGTCGAGAAGAGGCGGCCGTTCGAGCGCTTCACGATCTCGGCGGCGTTGTCGTTGACGGCCTTGCAGGTCTCGAGATCCAGCCACTCCTGCCACACCGGCACGCGCATGATGCCGTAGTCGACGCCGGCGTCATCCATCGCCGCCAGCTTCGCCTCGGCGGAGTAGTCGCCATCGACGTAGTTGAGGTTCTGGTATCCCTTGGGCTTCTCGAGGATCAGCTGCGGCTTGCCGTCGTCGGCGGTGCCCACGGTGGCGATCTCGCCGAAGCCGCGCGGGGCCGAATTCAGGAAGCCGTTCAGGATCTTCTCGTTCGTGAAGAGGTCCTCGGGCAGGTGATGGATGTTGATGTCGACGACCGTCATCGGGCGCCTTCCTCTCGGGAGCGGATGGTCTGGGACGCCGCGTCGTCCTCGGGCGGTCGCAGGGAGACGGCGTCGTCACGGCACACGCTACGACAGCGGCACGGTCGGGGAACGTGACGATCCTGCACGGTTAGCGTGACCGTCCGCCGCTTGGGGCGGGGAGCAGCGGCTGGCTAGCGTGGCGCCAACCCGAGGGCACGCAGCCGTGTCCGCATCGAGCTGCACCATCACGCAAGGAGGCGTCTACATGCAGCGCAAGATCCGAATCCCCCTCACTCTCGCTCCTCTCGCCCTCACCGGCCTTCTGCTCGCCGGATGCACCGGCGGCGCGACCAACACCGACCCGGATGGCGGAGAGTCTCCCGCTGCCGCAGACGCGACGCTGCGCATCAACTACGGCGAGTTCCCTGAGAACTGGGCGCCCGGACAGGAGATGGAAGGCGGCCTCCTGCGCGTGCCCTACGAGACGCTGCTCGCTCCTGGTGCCGACGGCACTCCGCAGCCGTTCCTCGCCACCGATTACGAGCTGACCGACGAGGCGATCACGCTCACGCTGCGCGACGGCGTCACGTTCCATGACGGAACGCCGCTCGACGCCGAAGCGGTCAAGGCCAACGTTGAGTACGTGAAGGCCGGCGCGACCCCTGCGGCGGGTGTGCTGCAGTCGATCGAGTCGGTCGACGTCGTGGACGATCTGACCGTGCGGTTCAACCTCGCGGGCCCCAACCCGGCCATCGCGCACACGCTCACCACGCGGACCCTCCCCATCGCGAGCCCCGCCTCGCTGGCGGACGACAGCGCGGCCCAGCACCCGGTGGGCACCTCGCCGTGGGCCTACTCTCCCGACACGTCGGTGACGGGCACCCGTCTCGCGTTCACCGCCTTCGAGGACTACTGGGGAGACGCCCCCGGGTTCGCCAACATCGAGCTGTACGCGATCGCGGAGCCGGAGGCCGCGGCGGCCGCTCTGCTGAACGGGGAGATCGACGTCACCGAGGTCGAGCCGACCGTCCTGCCGCGCTTCGAGGGATCGGCGATCGAGCACATCCAGTTCCCGGCGATCCGCAACAACGTGATCTTCTTCGATCGGGGCCCCGGCGGCGTCTTCGAGTCGCAGGAGCTGCGTCAGGCGGTCTGCTCGGCCATCGACGTCGCGCAGTTCGGCGAGATCAGCGGCGAGCACGAGGCGGCGGCGCAGCACTTCGACGAGGGCGAGATCGGCTACAGCGCCGACATCGCCGGCTACGGCGGCGACCTCGACGAGGCGAAGACCCTCTACAGCGACGCGGGCAGCCCCTCGGTCTCCATGGAGCTGATCGCGGCGCCGTACAACGCGCACCAGCTTGAGGTGTACGTGGAGCAGTTCTCGCAGATCGGCGACATCTCGGCCACCGTGAGCACCGTGCCCCCGCCTCAGTTCGGCGGCGAGTGGAATTCGGGCCGCTACCCGATGGGCCTCGGCAGCAATGACGAGGCGACGCCTTTCGAGTGGTACAACTCGTGGTTCGCCGCGGACGCTCCCGGCAACCCGTCGGGCGTGGAGAGCGAGGCCCTGAAGAGGGCCGCCGACGCCGCCATCGCCGCCGGCGGCTCCGAGGAAGCCGCCGAGCTGTGGGGCGAGGCCATGAAGGTCGTGTCGGACGAGGCGCTCACCTGCGCCCACGCCCGCGGGCTGGAGACCATCGCCTGGAACCCCGAGGTCGTCGAGGGCATCGCGCAGCCAGCCGAGCTGTGGGAGCCCAAGCTCATCAACTACCGCGACGTCACGCCTGCTTCGTGATCCGCCGATGACGCCGCACTCGATCAGGGAGAGGAGGGAAGACGCATGCTGAACCTCATCGCGTCGCGCATCGCACTCGTCGTGCCGCAGCTCGCGCTGCTGAGCCTCGTGGTGTTCGCCCTCACGTACTTCGTGCCGGGCAGCGCCGCCGCGGCGGTGCTCGGCACGGCCGCGAACCCGGAGTCGATCGCGCAGCTGGAGACGCAGCTGGGCCTCGACCGACCGTTCTTCGAGCGGCTCGGCAGCTGGTACGCCGGCGTGCTGCAGGGCGACCTGGGCACCAGCTACGTCTCGGCCCGGCCCGTGACGCAGCTCTTCGCCGAGCGGCTGCCGGCCTCGCTCTCCCTGATCGGGGGCGGCCTCGTCGTCTCCGCCGTGTTCGGATTCGCGCTGGGACTGCTCGGCGGCACCAAGCCCGGTTCGCTCCGCGACCGGATCTCCACCGCGCTGTCTTCGCTGTCGCTGTCCATCCCGGAGTTCTGGATCGGCATCGTGCTGCTGCTGGTGTTCGCCGTGCAGCTGGGATGGCTGCCGGTGGTGTCGTACGTGCCCCTCACGAGCGACATCGTCGGATGGCTGCGCGGCATGGTCCTGCCCTCGCTGTCGCTCGGCATCGTGGGCTGCGCGCTCATCGCCCGCCAGCTGCGCTCGTCCCTGGCGGGTGCACGTGAGGCCCGCTACATGGACTCCCTCACGGCCGCCGGCGTGCCGCAGAGCCGGCTCATCGGCCGCTACGCCCTGAAGAACGCGATGGTCCCAGTGCTCGGCGCGTCCAGCATCACGGTGAGCGTCATGATCGGCACCAGTTTCGCCATCGAGAAGGTCTTCGCCTTCCCGGGCATCGGCACCCTGATGCTGCGCAGCGTCACCGGCAAGGACTTCGCCGTCGTGCAGGGCGGCGTGCTGCTGATCGCCGTGCTGGTGATTGCCGTCAACCTGCTCATCGACATCGCGTACGGCCTGATCGACCCGAAGGCGAGGGCCGCATGAGCCAGACCCAGACCGCCGTCGTGCGCACTCGGCCCGCCCCGAGCGGAAAGCGCAGCGACGTGGCGCGCGTGCTTGCCAGGCTGCGTCGGCAGCCCGGCACCCTTGTCGCCGGAGCGGCCCTCGCGCTGCTCGTGCTGATCACGATGTTCGCGCCGCTCATCGCTCCCTACGACCCCACGGCGGCCGACCTCGGCGCCATCCTGCAGCCCCCGTCCGCCGCGCACCCGCTCGGCACCGACGACCTCGGCCGCGACCAGCTGAGCACCCTGCTGTACGGCGCGCGGATCGTGCTCGTGGTCGCCTTCGGGTCGGTCGTCGTCGCGGCCCTCATCGGCGTGCCGATCGGGCTCCTCATCGGGTACCGCAGCGGCTGGTGGGACCGGATCGGCATGCGCGGCATCGACATGCTGCAGTCGCTTCCGGGGATGCTCATTGGCATCACGGTCGTCGCGATCCTCGGCCGCACCATGTGGGTGCTCATGCTCGCGATCGGCCTGGTCTTCGCGTCCGGCTTCGTGCGCATGGTCCGCGGCTCGGTGCTCGCCGAACGGCGCAAGGCGTATGTCGAGGCGGCAGAGGTCGCCGGTCTCACGCAGGCGCAGGTGCTGTTCGGGCAGATCCTGCCCAACGTCGCGGGCCCGGTGATCACCCAGGCCGCCGTGTACATCGGCTCTGCCATCACGATCGAGTCGGCCATGAGCTTCCTCGGCGTGGGCCTGGACGCCGAGAGCGCCAGTTGGGGCGCCATGCTCTCGCTCGCCCTGGAGCAGCAGTCGGTTGCGCCCTACCTCACCTGGGCCCCGGGCATCGCGATCGTCCTCACGGTGCTTGCCTTCAACGTGTTCGGCGACGGCCTCAACGACGCTCTGACAGGAGAGCGCCGGCTGAAGCCGCGTCCCGCCCCCAAGGCCGCCGCACCGGTCGTCGAGCCGGGGAATGCACCCGCGGCCCAGGATGCCCCGCTGCTCGCGGTCTCGGGCGTGACCGTGGCCCTCGACCGCTCGCGGTACGAGGAGGTCGACATCGTCAAGGATGCGTCTCTGACGGTCGCGAGGGGGGAGATCGTCGGCATCCTGGGGGAGTCCGGTTCCGGCAAGTCCACGTTCGCTCGCGCGGTGCTCGGCATGCTGCCGGCCGGCACGCGTCTGCGGCATGGCTCGATCAGGCTCGACGGCGAGGAGCTCGCCGGGCTGACGTCGCGGCAGCTGCAGCAGTACCGGGGCGCGCGCATGGGTGCGGTGTTCCAGGACCCCATGGCGGCGCTGTCGCCCGTGCACACGGTCGGCCGCCAGCTCACCGAGCCGCTGCGGATCCACAAGGGCATGTCGACGGCCGACGCCCGCAAGCGCGCCGTCGAGCTGCTGGATCGCGTCGGTGTGGTCGACGCGGCGGGGCGTCTGGACGCCTACCCGCACGAGTTCTCTGGCGGCATGGCGCAGCGCGTCGCGATCGCGATGGCGCTCGCGGCTGAACCCGACCTCCTCATCGCGGACGAGGCGACCAGCGCGCTCGACGTGACGACCCAGGCCCAGGTGCTCGACCTCATCCTCGACCTGCGCGACGAGTACGGCCTCGGCGTGCTCATGATCACTCACAGCCTCGGTGTCGTGGCCGAGGCCTGCGACCGCGCCGCGGTGCTGTACCGCGGCCGGATCGTCGAGGACGCCCCGGTGACGCAGCTGTTCGACAGCCCGCACCACCCGTACACGCGTGCGCTGCTCGCCGCGAACCCCGCGAACGCGGGGGAGACCGGCCGGCTCCGCACGATCGACGCCGCGGAGCGTGCGGCGATCGACGCCGAGATCGATCTGATGGAGGTGCGCTGATGACCGCTTCGCTGCTCGAGGTCACGAACCTGCAGGTCGCCTACCCGAAGGGTCCCTTCGGTCGCTCGTCGGCACCTGCCATCGATGACGTGACGTTCACGATCGGCGAGGGCGAGACGCTGGGACTCGTGGGCGAGTCGGGGTCGGGCAAGTCGACCACGGGCCGGGCCATCCTGCGCCTGGCACCGATCACGGGCGGCACTGTGTGCTTCGCGGGCGACGACATCGCACGCTGGGGAGCACGCCCGCCGCTGGCGTACCGCAAGCACGTGCAGGCCGTCTTCCAGGACCCCTCGTTGTCGCTGAACCCGCGCCGGCTCGTGTGGCACGCCATCGCGACGCCGCTGCGCCGTCATGGAATCACGGACGCGCGGGAGATCGAGCGGCGCGCTCATGATGCGTTCGAGCGCGTGGGACTGGACACATCGCATCTGCACCGCTTCCCGAACGAGCTGTCGGGCGGTCAGCAGCAGCGGGTCGCGATCGCGCGAGCGATCTCGCTCGAACCGCGCCTCATCGTGTGCGACGAGGCCGTCAGCGCGCTCGACCTGTCGACCCAGAGCCAGATCATCAACCTGCTCATGGATCTTCAGCGGGACACAGGAGTCAGCTACCTGTTCATCGCGCATGACCTGGGCATCGTCCGGCACATCTCACACCGTGTCGGCGTGATGCGGCGAGGCCGGCTCGTCGAACTCGGCGAGACGGAGCAGCTGTACGCGGCGCCGAAGGATCCCTACACGCGCGCCCTGCTGCAGGCGACGCCTGCGAGCCATCCGGCCGGACGTGAGGAGCGTCGGCGGATTCGCTTGACAGCGCGTACAGCGAGTGAGGCATGATGGACCACAGCCCCACCTGCCCGACCCCGCCGTTCTCGAACCCGCGAGACGTGCCGCAGACGTCGACGTCTGCGACCTCCGACCTCTGGGAGACCCTCTGTGGATCGTCTCGTCGTCATGCGCACCTTCGCCGCCGTCGCGCGGTCATCGTCCTTCGCCGGAGCAGCCTCCGAGCTGGCTATCTCGCCCTCGCTCGTCTCGCGCCACGTGGCCGACCTGGAGCGGCAGCTCGGTGTGCGGCTGGTCAATCGAACGGCGCGGTCGTTCAGCCTGACCGCGGCCGGGGCCGAGTACGCGCAGTTCTCGCAGCGCATCCTCGACGAGATCGAGCAGACGGATTCGGCACTGTCGACGACTCAGGAATCGGTCGGCGGGCGATTGTCGATCCTCAGTCCGAAGTGGATCGGTCATCTCGATCTGGGAGCGGCGATCGGCGCCTTCGGACGCGAGTTCCCGGAGATCTCGGTGCGCGTGGAACTGGAGACGCCGTCGGACAGGCTGTACGACTTCCTGGATCGCGGATTCGACGTCGCGTTCCATGCGCGTGCGCCGCGGGACTCGCGGGTGCGGGTGCGCCGCATCACCGAGCTGCCCTTCATGCTCGCGGCCTCGCCGGAGTACCTGGCGGAGCGTGGAACGCCGCAGACTCCGATGGAGCTGTCGCAGCACCGGCTGATCAGCCACACGGGCGACGCGGTGTGGAGGTTGGGCGAGGGGCCGGACGAGGCTCAGCTCAAGGTGGCGCATCCCGTCGCGGCCGCGAACGCCTACATGCTGATCGACCAGTTCATCGAGGCGGGTTGCGGCATCGGGCTGACGCCGCGGATGTCCGCCCGCGAGGCGCTGGAGCACGGGCGCATCGTCGAAGTGCTGCCGCAGCTGCCGCCGCCCTCGCGCGCGCTGTATGCCGTTCACGCCCCGGGCGGGGAGACGCCCGAGCGGGTGCGCGTGTTCTTGGACTTCATCACGACCTGGTTCCGCACCAGACAGCGCTGATGCTGAGCGGTGCGGCCTCGACGCGAAGGGACGCACCGTGACGCGACTGATCTCGCGGGACATCGAATACCGCTTCGGCGACACCCGCATGATCGGGTACCTGGCCGCACCCGACACAGGAGAGGCGACGCCCGGCATCCTGCTCGTGCACGATGCCTTCGGACTGACCGACGACCTGCTCGAGCAGGCGGAGCAGTACGCAGAGCAGGGGTTCGCGGTGTTCGCGGCAGACGTGTGGGGCGAGCGCCATCGTCCGCAGGACACGGACGGCATCGGCCCCCTCATCGGCGGCATGGTCGGCGACCGCGACGAGTGGATGGGGCGCATCCGCGCGGCCCACGACACCATGGCGGCCCAGGACGAGGTGGATCCGGGCGCGATCGTGGCGGTCGGCTGGTGCTTCGGCGGCTCCACGGCGCTCGAGCATCTCCGTACGGGCGGCGACCTGCGCGGCGTGGTGGGCATCCACGCCGGCCTTGACCTGCTGGCGCCCGGCTGGGACAGCGCAGACCCCACGGCGCGCGTGCTGCTGTGCACCGGCGCGGATGACCCGATGGCGACCCCTTCGCAGCGCGCGGCGCTCGAGTCGGCCCTCACCCAGGTCGGGATCGACTGGGAGACCGACCTCTACGGCCACACGAAGCACGCATTCACGAGCGCCGCCCTCGAGCACGCGCCGGCGAACCCCGTGTTCGCCTACAACCCGCGCGCGGCGTCACGAGCCCGTCACGCAACCACCCGATTCCTCGGCGAGACGCTCGCGCTCGTGAGCACGACCGCCTGACTCAGAAGCTGATCCACGGAAGAGAGACACATGACCAGCGACATCGCGATCGTCGGCGCCGGCCCGGGCGGCCTCATCACTGCATTGCGCCTGCACCAGGCCGGACTGCGCCCCAGGATCTACGAGACCGTTCCGGAGCTGAAGCCCCTCGGTGTCGGCGTCGACATCAAGACGGTCGGCACCCGCGAGATCGACGAGCTCGGCCTGCTCGAGGAGTTCCGCGCGATCTCGGTCGACGCGGTCGACTCGATCTTCTACAACCACTTCGGCCAGGAGATCTACGCCGAGAAGTGCGGCGTGCACATGGGCTATCTGCACGAGCAGCGCTTCGTGCACCGCGGCATCCTGCAGATGATGTTCTTCGACAAGGTGCGCGAGCGTCTCGGCGAGGATGCGGTCGTCCTCGGCGCGCGCGTCGTGCGCTACGAGCAGGACGCTGACGGCGTGACCCTGCATCTGGAGCACCGCGACGGCCGCACCGAGACGGTGCGCCACGACGCCGTCATCGCCGCCGACGGCATCAAGTCGGCGGTGCGCAAGCAGATGCACCCCGCTCAGACGGAGCCCGAGTTCTCCGGCATCACCATGTGGCGCGGCACGACGCTACGCGAGCCCATCCGCGACGGGCACACGATCTTGCACCTCGGCGACCCCCGCATTTCCACGATGATCATCTATCCCATCGCCGAGAACTTCGAGAACAGCGGCCTGGACCTGATCAACTGGGTGGTCGAGACCAACGGTGAGGAGACGATCGAGGACTGGAACCAGGTCGCCGACCCGGAGCAGATCATCCCCGCCTTCGACACCCTCAAGCTGCCGTTCCTCGACGTCCAGCAGCTGATCCGCGACGCGCGCGAGGTGTACCTCTTCCCGCTCGTCCGCCACTTCCCCCTGGACACCTGGGTGGACGGTCGTGTGGTGCTGCTCGGCGATGCCGCCCACGCGATGTACCCCCGCGGCGGGAACGGGATCACCCAGGCGATGCTGGATGCGCGCGTGCTTACGGAGAAGCTCGTCGAGCTCGGCGACCCCGCGACGGCATTCCAGGCGTACGACGAGGCGCGCCGCCCCATCGTGACGCGCATCGTCGACAGCATGCGCGGTGAGGGCTACGAGGTCATCCGCCGGATCGTCGCCGAGCGCACCGACGGCAAGCCGTTCGACGACATCGAGGACGTGCTGCCGCTCGCCGAGGCCGACGAGATCTTCAGCGGCTACCACAAGCTCGTCGGCGCCCCGCGCCCCGGCCACGACGCCGGAGAGGCGACGGGCTTCCGCACCTGGCTCGTCGACGAGCCGCAGGCAGAGGGAGCCACGGCATGACCGCGGTCCTGGAAGCACCCGCTGACGTGCGCGAGGCGGCCATCGCGCTGGAGGAGGAGCGTCAGCGCGCCCTCATCGAGGGCGACCTGGCCACGCTCGACCGCATCTTCGACGACGCGCTGATCCACATCCACGCCCCGGGGCTCGTGCACGACAAGGCGATGCTGATGGAGCATGTCGGCATCCGTCGGGCGTATCTCGCCATCTCCCGCGGCGAGCTGTCGGTGCGGCAGGTGGGGGACGTCGCCATCATGGTGGGCCCGATCCACAACTCGCTGCGCAACCCCGACGGCTCCAGCCGGGAGCAGCACGGCACGGTGACGCAGGTGCTGCGCCGCACGGAGGACGGCGCGTGGCGCTTCCTCAACTTCCAGCTCACGCCCATCGGCGAAGAGGTGTGGGGAAAGCTGCCGTCCGAGCAGCAGGAGGAGGACCGATGAGGCTGGCACGATTCCGCACCGCAGACGGCGCCGAACGCCTCGGCCGTGTCGAGGGTGACGGCGTCGTCGACGTCACCGAGGCGGCGGGAGGCGCGTCGCTGACCGCGATCCTGAGCCGCCTCGACGAGCTCGGGCCGGCGCTCGCCTCGGCTGCGGGGGAGACCCGCGCACTGGCCGACGTGACGCTGCTCAACCCGATCGACAACCCGCAGAAGGTGCTCGCTATCGGCATGAACTACGCCGAGCACGCCGCCGAGGCCGCGCAGGCCGGCATCCCCACGCCGACGAGCCAGTTCTGGTTCAACAAGCAGGTGTCGAGCCTCAACGACCCGTTCGGCGAGATCGTGAAGCCGATCGAGTCGGATGCCCTGGACTACGAGGTCGAGCTCGGGGTCGTGATCGGCATGAGGACTCGGAGGATCGCCAAGGCGGACGCTCTCAGCGCCGTCGCAGGCTACGTCGTCGCCAACGACGTGTCTGTGCGCGACTGGCTGCAGAAGCTGTCGCCGACGTTCATCCTGGGCAAGGGATGGGACACGCACGGCCCGCTCGGCCCCTGGCTCACCACGGCCGACGAGATCGCCGACCCGCACGTGCTCCGGATGACGCTCACCGTGAACGGCGAGGTGCGGCAGGACCACCTGACCGACGACATGATCTACGACATCGCGGATCAGATCTCCTACCTCTCCACGGTGATGACGCTCATGCCGGGCGACGTGCTGCTGACGGGCACGCCGCAGGGCATCGGAGCGCCGACCGGGAACTTCCTCAAGCCGGGCGACGTCGTGCGCGCCGAGATCGAGGGTCTCGGCGCCATCGAGAACCGCGTCGTCGCGGAATGACCACTGATCACAACGACGTGAACGGACATCGACCATGACCAACCTGGCACCTCCCCGCAAACAGCCGACGGAGTCGCTCACCGTCACCTCCGCGGCGATCAAGCCCCAGCGATCGCCACTCGACTTCGGATGGTGGGCCTCGCGATTCTCCGTGATCGGCGTGTGGATCCTGATGATCGTCGTCTTCGGCATCATCACGCCGGAACGCTTCCTGAGCGCGGGCGTGCCCCGGGTGATCCTGAGCGGACAGCTCGAGATCGTGTTCCTCGCCGCCGCGCTGCTCTGCACGATCATCGTCGGTGAGTTCGTCGACATGTCCGTCCCCGCGAACTACGGGATCGCCGGCACGGTCGTCGCAGTGCTCACCGTGAACCTCGGCACGAACGTGTGGCTGTCAGCGCTGCTCGCGATCGCGGTGTCGACGCTGGTGGGCTTGGTCAACGGGCTGCTCGTCGTGAGACTCGGCGTCAACACCATCGTCGTGACGCTCGGTATGAGCACTGTGCTCGCGGGCCTCGCGATCTGGGCCAGCGGAGCGCAGCCGATCAGCGGCGTCCCGCGGGAGTTCACCGCCGTGGTGAACACGAACATCCTGGGGCTGCCGGTGGGCTTCTACCTCGGGCTGATCCTGATGCTCGGGTTCGCGTACGTGCTGCAGTTCACGCCGCTGGGCCGCAACATGCGGTTCGTCGGCGCTAACCGCGAGGTCAGCCGCCTGGCAGGTGTACGGGTCGATCGCGTGCGCCTGGGCGCGTTCGTCGCAGCCGGTGCGATCGCCGGTCTCGGCGGCGTGCTGAGCGCGGCGAAGATCGGCGGCTTCGACGCCGCCACGGCGCAGACGTACCTGCTGCCCATGTTCGCGACCGTGTTCCTCGGCACCGCGATCCTGTTCCCCGGCAAGTTCAACCCCATCGGAGCGCTGCTCGCGGCCTACTTTCTGGCGACGGGCACGCTCGGGCTGCAGCTCGCCCTCATCGGCACGAACTCGAACCTGTGGGTTCCCAACGTGTTCTACGGCGCTGTGCTCGTGATCGCCGTCACCGCTTCCACCGTTCTCGGGCGCCGCTCGAGATAGACCCTCTGCACCACCCCATCCCTTGTCAACGACGTCAAAGGAAAGATCCATGCTCACCACATCCCTGCGCCGCGGCGTACTCGCTCTCGCGGCCGTCGCGGTCGCGAGCGTCGCCCTCATCGGCTGCTCGGCCGACCCTTCCGCCGAAGAACCGGCGGGCGCCGACGCTCCTGCCGGGAGCGGCGCGCCGGCTGTCGACGAGTTCCTCGCGGAGGTCACCCAGGCCCACGACTCGTATCCCGTGCCCACGGAGCCCGTGGACGGCGTCGCTGAGCTCGCCGGCGGCACCGTGTACTACATCCCGATCACCCTGCGTGCGCCGACATTCGTCACCATCCAGGCCTCCCTTGAGGAGGCGCTCGCCGCTGTCGACATCACGCTCGTGTCCTGCCCCGCCGACGGCAACCCGGCCAACATCGCGGCGTGCGTCGACCAGGCGATTGCGGCGGGTGCGCTCGGCATCGTGAGCGACGCGATCCCGTACCAGATGGGCGCCGAGGCGTTCGACAAGGCGCGCGCCGCCGAGGTGCCTGTCGTCATCGCCAACCAGGGGCCGAACGAGGAGGACTTCCCCGCGGACGAGACGCTCGCCTACATCCCCTCGAGCGCCGTCAGCTCCGACCGCGCGATGCTGCACTGGATCGCGCAGGACTCGGGTGGCGACGCAACGATCCTCGTGTCGCGCTCGGCCGACGGATATTGGTCGTCGAGCTTCATGCAGACCGCGCTCGATGAGCTGCCCGAATACTGCCCCGACTGCACGATCGCCGCGACGATCGACATCTCCACGGCGACGCAGGCGCAGCTGCAGAGCAACATCGCCGCGGAGCTCATCAGCAACCCCGACATCGGCTACCTGATCACCGACTTCGCGCAGTACATTCCGCAGGCGACCGGAGCGATCCAGGACTCGGGCCGCACCGACGTGAAGTTCCTGACGGGCGCCGCGTCTCTCGGAGCCGTCCAGGGTGTCGCCGGTGGGGCGTTCGCAGGCGTCGCAGCGGAGGCATCGGCGTTCCTGGGCTACCAGGAAGCCGACACGCTCCTTCGCCTGGTAACGGGCGCCTCGGTCAGTGAGCTGGAACCCGGGTCGAATCCCGTGCGCCTGTTTACGGCCGACACGCTGCCCGAGAAGATCGATGAGGAGGCGGAGCGCTCGGGCGAGTGGTTCGGCCCCACGTCGTTCAAGGACGACTACCTGGCGCTGTGGCAGTGACGACGACGCAGATCGAGGGGGCGCGCGCCGCTGCGGCCGCGCCCCCGCCCCGCCTCGCGGTCAGCCGGCTGTCGAAGACGTTCGGAAGCGCCCGGGTGCTCACCGACATCCACTTCGACGTGCGACCCGGCGAGATCCACGCGCTGGTCGGACAGAACGGATCCGGCAAGTCGACGGCCGCCAAGATCCTCTCCGGGTTGTACACGCCTGACGAGGGATGCGTCGTGTCGATCGACGGAAGCCCCTTCGAACTGCCGGTCCGTCCCGACGAAGCACAGCGCCGCGGCATGGCCGTGGTGCACCAGAACCTGGGCCTGCTGCCGTCGTTCAGCGTGCTGGAGAACATGCGCATCGGCCGCCTGAAGGGGCAGGGCATCCTCAAGCGGATCGACTGGAAGCGCGAGCGGGAGGCAGCCGAGGCGGTGTTCGAGCGCATCGGGCGGGCCGTGCCCCTCGACGCCCCCGTCGCGTCGCTGCACGAGGAGGAGCGTGCGACGGTCGGCATCGCGCGCGCTCTCCAGGACGCCCAGCCAGGACAGGGCCTCATCATCTTCGACGAGTCGACGCGCGCCCTGAGCCGCCGCGCGCTCGAGCACTTCTTCGTGCTGCTCGACGAGATCGTCTCCACAGGCACCGCCGTGCTGATGATCACCCACCGTCTCGAAGAGGTGCTCGACGCGGCCGACCGGGTCACGGTCCTGCGGGACGGTCGCTCGGTCGCGTCGGGCCACGACGTCGCGGGCATGAGCGAGGCCGACCTCACGAGCATCATGCTCGGTCGCGATCTCGAGCGCGGCGGCGGGCGCGCCGCCTTCGCCACCGATGCCGCCGCTTCGGTGCAGATCGCGGGCCTGACCGGCGGCGTCGTCGAGGAAATCGACATCGACGTGCGGCCCGGTGAAGTGGTCGGCGTGACCGGCATCGCAGGCTCCGGGTACGAGGAGGTGCCGTACCTGCTAGGGGGTGCCCAGAAGGCGAAGGGCGGGACCGTGCGCGTCGGCGGTGCCGAGCTCGCGGTCCGCGGCCTGACACCCGGCGGGGCCGCGGGAGCGGGCATCGTCCTGCTTCCCGAAGGCCGCGAGAAGGCCGGCCTGGCCATGACCATGAGCGTCAGCGAGAACATCGCGTTCCCGCATACGGTACGCCGCGCAGCCGCGCTGCTGCCGAACGGCCGTCGCCCCGAACGGACGCGGACGGCGGAGTGGATCGACCGGCTCGACGTGCGCCCTCCCCGCGCGGAGGCGGCGGTCGGCACGTTCAGCGGCGGCAATCAGCAGAAGGTGCTGCTGGCCAAGTGCCTGTCGACCGCGCCGGAGCTGCTGCTGCTGCACGAGCCCACCCAGGCCGTCGACGTCGGCGCACGCCGTACGATCGTCGATGCCATCCACGATGCGGCGGCTCAGGGCGCCCACGTGCTGGTGGCGGGGTCGGACGAGAACGAGCTGTCGATGCTCTGCGATCGAGTACTGGTGTTCGAGGGGGGCAAGGTGGCACGCGAGCTGCGCGCTCCGATCTCTCCGGACGACATCGTGGCCGCGATCTACACGGGCGGAACTCGCGCGCGGCTGCGCAGCCGCACCGAGAGCGTCGAGACGCCGGAGGAGAGGGAATGACACAGGGCGAGGACATCGACGGCTTCTTCACGACCGCGCGTACGAGCGGCCGCGACGAGGCGGTGACGCTGGAGACCGAGGACTTCCGCGACTATCTGTACCCCCTCGACTCGGAGGAGCTCGCGCCCTGGCGCGACATGACCTACGAGCGGTTCACGGCCGAGCGACGCGGGCACCCCTTCCTCGAGCAGCTGCTCGAGGACTGGGATGCGCTGTATGAGGCTCCCTTCGTCGGGGTCACCAGCGACGGAGTCCCCCGTGAGGGGCTCTACCCGCTGCCGGAGGGCTGCAGCAACGACGCCGGGACAGTCGCGGCGGCGCGCACGCTGCTCGACGCGCTCAACCGCAGTCAACGGGAGCGCATCCTGCTGCCGATCGACGCCCCCGATTGGCGTGGCTGGTCGAATCCCGAGTTCGTCTTCCACCGTCACGGGATCCGGCTCGAGGACATGGCGCAACGTCAGCTCGACGCGTTCTTCGTCTTGCTCGACGCGTCGCTGAGTGCCGACGGAGCCGCCCGCGTGCGAGAGGGCATGGCGCTCAACGGCTACCTCGGCGAGCTCACAGGGCTGCCGAACGTGCTGAACAGTCGCTCGTTCGCGCTGACGATCTTCGGCGAGCCGTCGACCGAGACGCCGTGGGGCTGGCAGCTTTTCGGCCATCACGTGTGCGTCAACTTCGTCGCGGTGGGCGGGCGCGAGGTCGTGGCCCCGGTGTTCCTGGGCGGCGAGCCCGCTCTCACCGACACCCGGCCTCCGCTGTTCGACGCCCGCGAGCGCCTCGCGCTCGAGCTCGCGTCGTCGCTGACCGCGGAGCAGCGCGAGAAGGCCGTCGTCTACGACTCGGTGCTCGACCCGAGCATGCCGGAGGGACGGCTGCATCCGGCGGATGAACGGCACCTCGCGGGCGCCTTCCACGACAACTGGGTGATCCCGTACGAGGGCGTCCGCGCCTCCGAACTCGACGAGCGTCAGCGCGGCATCCTGCGCGCGATCGTGGAGGACTTCCACCTTCTGCTGCGCGACGAGCAGCGCGCGATGACCATGGCCGAGTACGACGCGCATCTCGATGAGACCTACTTCGCCTGGTACGGTGCGACGGACGGGAGCCAGCCGGTGTACTTCCGCATCCAGTCACCAGTGCTCGTGGCGGAACTGGACAACCACGCCGGCGTGTGGCTCGCGAACAAGCTGCCCGCCCGGTTCCACGTGCACACCACCCTGCGCCTGCCGAACGGCAACGACTACGGCAAGGCGTACCTGGCGCAGTGGCGCGAGAGCCGGGGCGAGTGATGGCACGCCGCGAGTCGGTCGAACTGTCCGGATTCGGTCACGCCAACCCGATCCCGGCCGCGAGCCGCAAAGGCCCGTTCGTGTTCTCGGGAGCCTTCACCGGACGCCACCCCGCGACCCGAGAACTGCCGGCGACGTTGGATGAGCAGGTCGCGAACGTGTTCGCTCACGTGCGTGCGCTGATGGCCGAAGTCGGCGGCGGGGTGGAAGACATCATGCGGATGACCGTGTACCTCGTCGATTTCCGCGATCGGGAAGCGTTGAACCGGGAGTGGATCGCGATGTTCCCCGATGCCGCGTCGCGCCCCGCGCGGCATGTCGTGAAAGCCGACCTCGACGGCGGGTTGCTCGTTCAGGCCGACCTCATCGCCGTGCTGGATTGATCGCGCCCGCGTCGACCCGGTTTGCGAGCGCGGCGAGGACCTCCGTCGCCCGCGCCATCTGCTCGTGCCCCAGCAGGCCCCTCAACTCCGTCTGCACCGATGCAAGGCGCTGCCGCGCTGAGGCCGCCCCTTCGTGCCCCGTGGGCGTGATGAGATAAAGGATCACTCGGCCGTGCTGCGGGTGCGGCTCGCGCCGCACCCATCCCAGCGCCTCGAGCTGACCGAGCGCCGTCGACGCGGATTGCGGCGTGACGCGCAGACGGCGCGCGAGCTCCGATCCGGACATGGCCCCCAGCGCATCGAGGTGCACTGCGATGCCCAGCTGAGTGATCGTCGCACCGAGATCGCTCACGGCCTCGGCGAGCAGGCGCTGCACGCTCTGGTTGGCCCGGAACAGCGCGTACGGGAGCGTGTCGGTCCAGCCGGGAATGTCCGTCATGCGGTCATCCTCCCAGCTGGCTCTTCCTTCGGGCGCGCGCTTCGCGTAGGTTTCAGACAACTGAAACACCTTGCGCTCGAAGGGGAGCTCATGAACGGACCGGATCTGCAGACCGCGATCGACCAGGCTGGCTCACCCACCCGGCTTCTCTGGCGCCCCGGCTCCGAGGCTTGGACCGTTCCGGTCGTGCAGCCGGAGTTCGAGGGCTGGGCGGCCGAGCAGGCCGCGTGGCGCACCGGCGTCGCGCTGTTCGACCTGTCCTTCCACATGTTCGACACCTTCTTCGAGGGACCGGATGTGACGCGCCTGCTCAGCGAGGTCAGCGCGAACAACTACAACTCCTTCGCGATCGGGCAGGCGAAGCAGTTCGTGCCGGTGGCCTACGACGGCAACATCATCGTCGACGGCATCCTGCTGCGCACGGACGAGGAGGCCTACACCCTCACGGGCGTGCCGGCGGCGCAGAGCTGGGTGAAGTACCACGCCCAGGCGGGCGGCTACGACGTCGAGTTCTCGACCGACCCCGACTCGTCGGTGCGCACCGACGCCGACCCGAAGCTGTTCCGCTTCCAGGTGCAGGGCCCCCTGGCCATGGAGGTCATCGAGCGCCTGCTCGGCGGCCCGGCGCCGGCCGTGAAGTTCTTCCACTCGGCCACGGTCGAGATCGCCGGACGACCCGTGCGCGCCCTGCGCCACGGCATGGCCGGTCAGGCCGGTTTCGAGTTCATCGGTGAGTTCGCCGACTACTCCGTGGTCAAGGACGCCATCCTCGCCGCGGGGGAGCCGTCCGGGCTGGTGCAGGTGGGAGGAAAGGCGTACTTCACCAACGGCGTGGAGAGCGGCTGGATCCCCACTCCCACGCCCGCCATCTACACCGACGAGCGCCTCGCCGATTACCGCCGCTCGCTCAGCGCCTTCTCGTACGAGGGCAAGAAGCCCCTGAACGGAAGCTTCTACTCGGATCGCATCGAGGACTACTACGTCACGCCGTGGGAGCTCGGGTACGGCCGCTCGATCTCGTTCGACCACGAGTTCATCGGCAAGGAGGCGCTGCTGGCCGCGCGCGACGACGTCGGCCGCACGCGCGTCACGCTGGAGTTCGATCGCGACGACGTCAGGCGTGTGCTCGGCGAGGACCTCGACTACCTCAACAGCTACGGCCGCTACCGCATCGAGGGCGCCGACGGTCTGGCGGGCATGACGTTCTGGACCTCGCACATCGCTCCGGTCGCGACGGTGCTGTCGCTGGCGCTGGTGAACAACGCGCAGGCCGAACCCGGCACGCAGGTGGAGGTTGTCTGGGGCGAGCACCCGGGGCCGGGCACCGCGCCGGACGCCGACCTCGGCTTCCCGCGCATCCGCGCGACCGTGCAGACGTCGCCGTACAACGAGTTCGCCCGCACGGCGTACCGCGCCAACGCGACCGCCTGATCGGTTCGACGCGGGACGCCCGGAGGGATCCCTCCGGGCCTCTCGCCTGCGCCGACTCAGCCCTTGGTGAAGGGGAGCACCAGCCGCGACGGGTGCTCGGCGTCGCGGTAGATCTTGTGCGTCGTCGGGCGGCCGATCGGCAGGTGGAACGAGTCGGGCGGCAGCAGCGCGTTGTGCTCGTCCTGCATCGGCTCGTTCGCCGAGAGCTCGACGACGAGGCGGTGACCGGGCAGGATCGTCGCGGCGAACGGGTAGATGCGCAGCACGTATTCGTTGATCTCGCCCGGTGTGACCGGCACTTTCCGCGTGTGCGGGTGGATCGGGCTGCCCTCGGTCGAGCGCTCCTCGTCGAGCTCACGCTGGCTCGCCTTGAGGTACGCGGTGGACACGAGCTGGCGCTTGCCGTTCGGCGCGTAGTCCCAGAACCGGGCGATGAAGTTCGTGTCGTCCTGGTCGATCTCGGCGAACAGGTGGAATGCGCCGGTGCCGATCAGCTCCATCGGCTCCTCGAGCACCGGGGTCGACCAGGTGAGCATGCCGATCGCGTCCGTTGTGATGATCGGTGCCTGGAAGTAGCCCTCGTAGCCGGCCACATCGGCGTTGAAGCGCTCGGGTTCGGTCGAGAGCTTGCCGCGGCCTCGCAGGTAGAGCGACCGGTGCTCCACCTCCTTCGGAGGCCAGGCCTCGGCCTCGACGTACTGGCGCGTGCCCTCGACGAACACCGAGACGGCCGGCTCGGAGTCCACGCCGTTGTCGATGCCTTTGATCCACTTGTCGTACCAGCGGAACATCTCGTCGTGGTCCTCGACCCAGGGACGCGACTGCATCGGCGGGTAGGGGCCGATCGTCAGCTTCTTGTTCGCGGAGGGGATGTTGTTGAAGGTCTCGATCGTCGAGTCGAGCGTCCATCCGCGGCCCTGCTCCATCTTGAGCCAGACCGGGATGTCGATGTTCTTGGCGAGGTTCACGGGGTTGCGCTCCTCATACCACTCGCCGTCGAGGTCGTTCGTGATGATGTCGAACCACGCCTCGTGGTTGACGGGGTAGTGCAGCGTGTGAATGAGGTTCGGCCACGCCTGCACGTCGGGGTCGGCGAGGCGCTCCGCGACCCGCGCCTTGACCTCCTCCTCGGGCACGCACTCGAGCATGCGGGACTTGATCCGGTCGGTGAACGCCCAGCCACTGTCGCCGCCCCTGCCCTCGCGTGCCGCGCGGGGCATGAACCACATGACGCCGCCGTGGTACGTCGTCTCGTAGAAGTCGTAGTGACCGCCCGAGACGAAGAGCGCCTTCAGGGACGGCGGCCGCTCGGCCGCAGCCAGGACCTGCATCGAGCCGAAGTACGAGATACCGATCATGCCGACGTTGCCGTCGCACCACGGCTGCGCGGCGACCCACTCGATGAAGTCGTACGCGTCCTGACCGAGCGGCACACCGCCGGCGTTGTAGTTGCCGAAGTGCTCGCCCTCGCTGGCGCCGGATCCGCGGAGGTCGCCGATCACGTGCACGTAGTCGTTCTCGACCACGCGCGCGATGTCGCCAGCCTCGATGCAGCCGTCCCACAGCGGCGAGGGACGGCGCTGCGGCGGGATCGTGAGGGCCAGCGCCTGAAGTTCCTTGCCGTACGGGCTGAGAGCGACGAGCGCCGGGCGCGGCTTGTCGTCGGCACCCTCGTAGGCGTCGGCGGCCAGCGCGACGCCGTCGCGCATCGGGACACGGAGATCCTTGCGGATCCGGATGGTCTGCGCTCCGGCCTGGAACGTCTGGAACTCGTCGGTCATACGTGACTCCTCGGACTCGCGTCAGCGCGAGCGGTAAGCGTGGATCGAAGTGAAGAAGGGCGCGGGCTCGAGCGTCGGGTCGCCCGTGTAGCCGAGCTCCTCGGCCACCTGCTGGTAGGGAGAATACGGGGAATCGCTCGGCGTGCCCTCGCCGGCGCGGGCGACAGCGGCGCGGATCTCGGCCTCCCGATCCAGGGATCCCCGGATGGCCTCGGCCGCGTCCGCCGCGTCGAGCACGACCGGGAACGGCGTGCCGTCCTTGCGGCGGTATGGGTGCCCGAGATACATGCGCTGCGGCTCGAGGGCCTGCAGCCGTCGCAGCGAGTCGCGGTAGAGGTCCGCGTCCTCATAGCCGGGGAATCCGCTCGCGGCGCCGTACGACTGCACGGCGTCGCCGACGAACACGTCGCCCTGCCCGGCGATCTCGTACGCGACGGCGCCCGGCGTGTGACCGGGGATGGCGTGCACACGCACCTCGGCGCCGCCGAGGTCGAGCACGTCGCCGTCGCCGATGAGCCGGGTCGGCTCGAACTCTCCCGAGATCGCCTCGAGCGCCTCGGCCGTCTTCTTCGCCTCGAGCGCCTCACGGCCGACCCTGTCGCCCCGCAGCGCGAGGGCCTCGTCGACATGGGCGCGTCGGGACCGCACGAACGGCGCATCCGCCTCCGAGACGACGACCTCGGCACGGCGGCCGGTCGCCTCCCACAGGGCGTAGGCGCCGCCGATGTGGTCGATGTGCCCGTGCGTGAGCAGGATCCAGCGCACGTCCTCGATCCGTCGGCCCAGCTTCGCGAGCTCGCCGGGCACGCCCGCAGCCGACGCGGTCACGCCCGTGTCGACGATCGCCAGCTCGGGCGCGTCGATCAGGAAGCTGTACAGGTGGAACCGCCGCCACGGGGCGGCGATCGGGCGTACCGCGACGGTCACCGTGCCACACCGTTCTGCAGGAAGCTCGCGATCTCGTCGTACGCGCGGTGGAATTCGGGGAGCCAGCCGAAGTGCTGGATGAACCCGTGGCCCGCGCCCTCGTAGCGGCTCACGCGCGCCTCGACTCCCGCCGTGCGCAGGCGGTCGCCGTATGCCTCGCCCTCGTCGCGCAGCGGGTCGTGCTCCGCGGTCAGGATGAGCGCCTGCGGCAGTCCGGTGAGATCCTCGCGCTTGATGGGGGAGACGCGCGGATCGGCGGGGTCGGCTCCGCTGTCGATGTAGAACGCGTTGAACGGCTTCAGCCCGGCGGTCTCGAGGCCGTAGCCGACCGCGTTCTCACGCAAGGAGGGCCAGCGGTCCTCGTCGAAATCGAGGTCGAGCGACGGGTACATCAGCACCTGGTGCGTGATGGCATCCAGGCCCGCGTCCTTCGCGAGCGCCGCGACCGCGGCCGCGAACGTGCCGCCCGAGCTGTCGCCCGCCACGGCGAGGGTCTCGCCGTCCCAGCCGAGCTCGCCGGGGCGAGAGGCGATCCAGCGGACCACGGCCAGGCAGTCGTCGAGCCCGGCCGGGAACGCCGCCTCGGGGGCGCGGCGGTAGCCGACCGCGACCACGGTCAGTCCGCTCGCCTTCGCGAGCTCGCGCGCGACATGGTCGTGCGTCTCGAGGCTTCCCAGGAAGAACGCGCCGCCGTGGAAGTACGCGATGACTCCGGTCGGCGAGTCGTCCGTCGCGCGGTAGACGCGCACCGGCACGCCGTCGGCGTCGAGATCCTCCACCGAGTGCAGCGGCAGGCGGTCCTGCAGCGGCGGAACGTGCGACTCCTCTTCGGCGCGGAGCACCGCGGGGTCCACGGGACCCGGCTCGTGCGGCGGCAGGCCCGCGAGGAACTCCGCGACCTTCGGGTGCAGTGCCATGTCTCAGCCTCTCGGAATAATCAGCGCTGGCCGGGGAAAGCGTCCTCGACGGCCTCGGCGTTCCAGCCGGCGCGCGAGATCCGCTGCAGCTCGTCCGTCACCGGCTTGCGCGTCGCCACGTAGAGCGCCAGCGCCTCCTTGACCGACCCGGCCTCCCGGAAGGCGTCGGCGAGAGCGTCGCCGTCGGCGATGGCCGAGTTCGCGCCCTGGCCCTGGTGGTGCAGCATGGCGTGCGCGGCGTCGCCGAGCAGTGCGATGCAGTCGGTGTGCCAGTTGTCCACCGAGTCGATGTCGTACACCGACCGGCTCGTGACCTGCGCGACGTCGAGCTCGCGGGCGATCGCGACGATGCGCTCGTCGAAGCCGTCCAGCAGCGACACGAGGTAGTCGTTCGTGATCTCCGGCGCCCACGTGTCGTCGTCGGACGGCGCCGTGATGTCGTAGGAGAGCTGACCGCGGTGGCGCAGGGGCAGGTTGTAGGCGATGACGCCGTTGGTGCCCATGTAGAAGCGGGGGTTGTCGTCGGTGACCAGGCCGTGCGCGTCCTCGATGTCGATCACGATGCGGTAGGCGTGCTCGTTCGCGAACACCGGTGCCTTGTCGGAGAAGAACGTCGAGCGCACGAGCGAGCGGATGCCGTCGGCGCCGATCACGACGTCGGCTTCGACCACGTTGCCGTTGGCGAAGGTGAGAGTCGCCGTCGAGCCGTTGTCGACGATCTCCGTGAGGCGGTGGTCGAGGTGCAGGGCACCCGCGGGGAGCGCCTTCGAGAACGCGTCGATGAAGTCGCCGCGGTGGATGATGCGCGTGTCGTTCACCTGGGCGAACGCGTGACGGTTCGGCCACTCCTCCTGCGCGAACACGGTGTTGCCGTCGGCGCTGAGGATCTCGAGGTGGTCGCTCGGCGAGGACACGGCCGCGATGGCGTCGAAGATGCCCCAGCGGCGGAAGCGCTCGACGGTCTCGGGGCGGAGGCCGATACCGGCGCCGACCTGGCCGAAGGCGGGTGCCTGCTCGTACACGGCGACGTTGCGCACGCCGATGCGGTCGAGCGCGACGGCGGCCGCGACGCCGCCGTAGCCGCCGCCGATGATGGCGACGCGGAGGTTCTGGAGGTCTTCGATCTTCATTGATGCGTCTTTCGCTGGAAGTGGTGGGGTGGGGATCGGGTCAGCCCTGGGGCTTCATGGTGAGGAAGTCGGCGGTGTTGGTCACGAAGATCCGCTCGATGGTCGCGTCGGCCACGCCGGCGTTCTTGAGGTCGGGGATGAGGTCCTCGAACAGGTAGTTGATCGTGTGGCCCTTGACGCCCGGCCAGCCCAGCGGGCTGCAGTTGGCGTCGGCCGATGCCAGCACCTGGTCGACGTGACCGCCGTTGAGGAAGCGGAGGAAGTGCTCCAGGCGCTCCTGACGGTGGCGACCCCAGAAGGGCGGGTCGGGCAGCTCCAGGTCGTATCCGAAGGTGTCGAAGCCGAAGCGCGCCCCGGCGTCGAGCAGCATCTGCTCGTCGATCTTGCCCTGGCTCACTCCGTCGTCGACGTGGCCGAACAGCACGCGGTCGAGGGGCAGGCCCTCCTCCTCGAACACCTTCAGCGCCGGCTCGGCGTCGACGGCGAGATGCGTGAAGATCGGCACGCCGGTCTCGACCGCGGCGCGGGCGGCCGCGCGGTAGATGCGCAGGTCGAGCTCCTTCATCCGGAACCCGCGGCTGACGCCGACCTTGATGATGCCGGCCTTGGCGCCGGTGCGGCCGATCCCCACGGTGATCTCGTGGTGGAACTGCCGGTACAGGTAGTCGACCGATGCCTCGGCGAAGAACTGCAGCGCGGTGTCACCGCCGACGAAGCCCGTGGCGGCTACGATGTGCACGCCCGTCTTCTCGGAGATCGACTTGTAGTAGTCGACATCGCGGCCGTTGCAGATGCCCGTGGCATCGACGAACGTCGATCCGCCGTACTCGCGGTACCTGCGCAGCTTCGGAATGGTCTCCTCGTAGCGCTGCTCGGGAGTCTTCCACCACTGGGTGTCGAGCTCGCTGCCGGGCATGCCGTAGCCGATGTGCTCGTGGATGGCCACGAATCCGAGCTCCTCGGCGGGGATCGGGCCGAGGACGGTGTTGACGCGCGACATATCTGCTTCCTCTCTGAAGCTCGGTTTCAGCGGACCGTGAGCAGGTCGCGCGGGTTCTCGACGACGATGCGGCGGACGTCCACCTCGTCGACGCCGCGGCTGTAGAGCAGCGGCGTGAAGGCGGAGATCACCGTCTCGTAGGGCAGATCGACGCCGTCGTGGCCGAAGGCGGCGCCGGTCGCGCCGGTGGACAGCACGATGCGCCCCGCGTGACCCGCGGCGACCAGCTCGACCACGAGATCCGCGCGCTCGGCGTCGGTCAAGAGGTCGTCGTCCTCGCGGCCGACGTGGTCGAGTGCGACGACCGCGCCGCGGTCGACGACGGCGGTGTGCGCACCGGCCGCCACGGCGTCGCGGCGGTCGAGACCCCCCACGACGACGCGCTCGGGCGCGATGCCCTCGGCGAGCACCAGGTCGAGCTCGCGCGCTGCGTCCTGACCGAAGCGGAACGACATGGGGATGCCCGTGGTCGAGGCGGCCCGGGCGGCGCCGCGCAGCAGGCTCTCGTCGGTCGGGGTGGCGCCCTGACGGGTGACGGTCGTGGTCACGAGTCCCGCCTGTCCGCGGCGCTCGACGCGGGGGATCACCATTCCCTCGGTGACCTCCTTGCCGAACAGGTCGGCGAACTTCTCGGCGGGCCAGGGCGTGGGCGGGTTGGTCTGCGGGGTGAGGAAGTAGCCGCCGAGCTGCTCCTCGGGGCCCATGCCGGTCGAGGCGACGATGTGCACGCCGGTCGCGCGCGACAGCGCCTGGTAGAGGCGCACGTCGCGGCCGTGGAACATGCCGATGCTGTCGACCACGGTGCCGCCGCCCGCCTGCTGGAAGGCGCGGAGCTTGGCGGCGATGGCGTCGAAGACGTCGGCGCGGTCGATCTCGATGTCGTAGGCGTACTCCGCGCCCGGCACCACGGAGAGGAGAGCCTCGTGGAGGGCGACGACGCCGAGGTCGTCGGGGGAGACGGGACCGAGGACGGTGTGGACGGTGCTGCTCATGGGACCGTGACTCTCCATCGAGTGGCTCGCTCCGCGGCATCGCGGAGGTTTCGGGTGGGGTTGGGTCGATCCTGGCATTCGGTTTACAAGCTGTCAAGTCAATTGACGGCTTGCGCCGTGACCCCCAAAACGCTTTACTCGCTGTAAAGTCAACCGCCGACGAGGGCGGCTCCACTCGATGACGAGGAACACATGACGAACGCACCTGCGACATCCGACGTCGACCTCTGGGCCGACGACATCCTGATCGACCCGTACCCGACCTTCGCCGCGTTGCGCGAGCTCGGCGCCGTGGTGCATCTGACGCGCAGCGACGTCTACGCCATCACGCGCTACGACACGATCCGAGACGTGCTAGGCGACTGGGAGACCTTTTCGTCGACGTCCATCGGGTTCAACCCGGCGGTGAACGAGGCTCTGGCCGGCACGTCCCTGCGCTCGGATCCGCCCGAGCACACCCAGCTGCGGGCCGCGCTCTCGGCCAATCTGACGCCGCGCGCACTGCGCGGGCTCGCCGGCCGCATCGAGGAGAAGGCCGACGCGACCGTGCGGGAGCTCGCTTCCCGCGGCGGGTTCGACGGCATCGACGATCTTGCACGGGCCTTCCCGCTCGACATCATCGCGGAGCTGATCGGCTTCCCGGACGAGATCAAGGCGAACATGTCGCGGTGGGGCCTCGCGGCCAACGAGGTGGTGGGGCCGATGAACCAGCGCACCGCCGAGAACTTCCCCGTCGCGGGAGAGCTCTACGGCTGGTGCAGCACGGTGAAGGCCGAGGATCTGGCCGAGGGTTCGATCGGTCGAGGCATCTTCGACGCCGAAGCGCGGGGTGAGATCCCCGAGGGCAGCGCCGGCCACATCATCCATCAGTACCTCGCCGCCGGACTCGAGAACACGGTCGCGTCGTTCGCCAACATCCTGGCGCTCTTCGGACGGCACCCCGAGCAGTTCGCCAAGGTGCGCGACGACGAGTCGCTCGCGGCGTCGGCGCTCAACGAGGTGCTGCGCTACTGGGCCCCCATCCACGCGTGGGGCCGGATCACCACGCGCGACGTCGAGATCGACCGGGCCCTTGTGCCGGCCGGCTCGCAGATCGCTATCCTGTTCGGCTCGGGCAACCGCGACGAGCGCCACTACGAGAATCCCGATGTCTTCGACGTGACCCGCAACCCGATCGACCACCTGTCGTTCGGCTACGGTCCCCACGGCTGCGCGGGCCAGGGGCTCGCGCGCATGGAGGGACTCGCGCTCATCCGCGCGCTGGCGAAGCACGTCACCTCGTTCGCGATCGGCGACGAGGTGCGCAAGCCCGCGAATACGACCCGCAGCATCCACGAGCTCGCCGTGCGCGAGGTCGTCCCTGCCTGACCCGAGGAGACGAGACATCATGAGGATCGAACTGGACCGCCCGCGCTGCGAGGCCCACGGCCTGTGCGAGGAGGCCGCGCCCGACCTGATGCACCTGGACGATGACGACGAGCTGGTGCTCGATGTGACGGACGTCGAGGGTTCCGACCTCGAGCGGGCGCGCGCGGCCGTGCGCATCTGCCCCGTCGCCGCGCTGCGCCTCGTCGACGCGTCGTGACGACCGCCTTGCGACGCATCGTCGTCGTCGGCAACGGGATCGCGGGTCTGACGGCCTGCGACACGCTGCGTGCCGAGGGATTCGACGGCGAGATCACCGTGGTCGGCGCCGAGCGCCACGCGCCGTACAGTCGGCCGGCGCTCTCGAAGGCCCTGCTCAAGCTGGGCGACGAGCTCGGCGCGCACGAGCTGCCGCCCGCCACGCACGAGGCGATGGAGCTGCTCGGCGTCTCGGCCACCGGGCTCGACGTCGGCGCGCGCCGCGTGACGCTCGACTCGGGCGACGAGCTGCCGTATGACGGGCTCGTGATCGCCTCGGGAGCCCGCGCGCGACGTCCCGACGTCGAGGCGCCGGTGCTGACCCTCCGTGAGCTCGACGACGCGATCGCGCTCCGGGCCGCCCTCTCCGGGTGCCCGGAGGTGGTCGTGCTCGGCGGGGGTGTGCTCGGCATGGAGATCGCGTCGGGGGCGGTCGCGGCTGGATGCCGCGTCACGCTCGTCGCGACCGCCGCCCCCATGTCGCGCCAGCTCGGCGGCTTCCTCGCGGGCATGGTCGAGCGCGCCGCGATCGCGCGCGGACTGCGCATCGTGACGACGCCGTCCGCCTCGATCGTGGACCGAGGTGGTCGCGCGGCCGTCGCGCTCGCCGACGGCACGCTGGTCGAGGCCGACGTGGTCGCCAGTGCGACCGGCGACCACGCGAACGTCGAGTGGCTCTCGGCATCCGGTGTGCTCAGCGACGGCGCGCTGGTCGCGGACGGCCGTGGTCGCGTCGGCGACGGCGTCGTGGCGGCGGGTGACGTCGCGCACTGGCGCGGTGCGAGCGGGGTGCGCCGCATCCCGCTCTGGACGAGCGCGATCGAGCAGGCGAAGACCGCCGCGCGTGCGCTGCTGCGTGAGGACGACGTGCCCGACCTCGACTTCCAGTCGTACTTCTGGACCGAGCAGTTCGATCTGGCGGTGAAGGCCGTCGGCGACCTGCCGCTCGTGGGAGCCCCCGAGGTCATCGAGGGCGACCCGTCTGCCGAGTCGGCGCTGCTGCGCTGGACGCACGCGGATGGCAGCCGCACCGCCGTCGCGGCGAACTGGCGCATCCCCATCCCGAAGCTGCGCCGGCTCACGCTCGCCGCATAGCCCTCACGGCGCACGAAGAAGGCCCGGATCCGCGGATCCGGGCCTTCTTCGTGGTGCGGCTTACGCCTCGACCTTGACTGAGGCGGCGAGCTCGGCGTCGTCGACCGGGGCGTTCACCTTGTTCGGCATGAACAGTGTCAGCAGCGCCGAGGCGACGGCCGCGACACCGGCGATCACGTAGACCACGGTGAACCCGCCGCCCAGCGACCCGCCGGCGGCGCCCATGATGTCGCCCTGTGCGGCCGTCAGCGCCTCGACAGCGCCAGCGACGGCATCCTGGGGCGCACCGGAGGCCGCCATCTCGCCGGCGAACTGGCCGACCACGCCGTCCCAGCCGGACAGCCAGGCGAGCGGCGGCACGTGCGACAGACCCGCGACGGCCTCGGCGGGGAGCCCCGCTCCCTGGAGCGCGCCCACGATCGGCCCCGCGAACGCGGCCGCGCCGACGCTGAATGCGACGGCCGAGCCGATGACCGGTCCGAGCGTGAAGCCGAGGTCGCGCATGAGGCTCGTCGTGGCGCTGGCCATGCCGATCTGCTGCGGCGTGACCGTGTTGATGGCGACCGCGGTCACCGATCCGATGGTCGCCGCGAAGCCCACGCCGAGCACCAGCAGCGGCACCAGGAATGCGGTCCACGGGGTGCCGCCGAACTGCTCGGGCACGCCGATGCGGTAGGTCGAGAGCCAGAAGCCCGCGACGGCGATCAGCACGAAGCCGCTGGTGAGCAGCCAGCGCGGCGACACGTGGTGGATGAGCCAGCCGACGAGGGGCGACAGCAGGAACGCCGGTCCCTGGATGCACACGAACAGCAGGCCGACCACCCACACGGGGTTCTGCGCGAGGGCGCCCATCGAGATCGACGTCGCGAAGCAGATCGCGAGGAACGCGAACATACCGGTCACGGCCACCACGGCGGCGATCGAGAAGGCCGAGTTCTTGAACAGCTCGAGGTGCAGCAGCGGGGCGGCCGAGCGGCGCTCGATCACGACGAACGCGACGAGCAGGACTGCGCCGACGATGTACCCGCCGACGACCTGCCAGTGCGTCCAGCCCGAGTCCACGGCGGTCACGGTGGCGTAGAGCACGGCGATCAGGCCGACGGCGAACGTGATCTGGCCGGGGAGGTCGAGCTTGCGCCCGGCCGGCGCCGAGGAGTCGCGCGTGGCGGCCGAGATGGCGACCAGCACAGCGGCGGCCGCGGCGACGATCCAGAACGCGACGCGCCATCCGCTGAACACGTTCGGCGCGCCCGGCTCGGCGCCCGGGATCGTGAAGAGCTGGTGGGTCACGCCCGCCAGCACGGGCGAGATGACCGCACCCAGCGAGAGGAAGCCGGCCCATGTCGCGATCACACGGGCGCGGCGCTTCGGATCGGGGGTGAGTGCCGCCACCATCGCGAGGCCGATCGGGAACAGCAGACCCGCGCCGATGCCGATCACGGCCTGGGCGAAGATCATGAAGCCGGTCGAGTCGGCGAATGCCGACAGGATGGCGCCGAGCACGACGAGCAGCGAGCCGCCGATCATGAGGCGCTTGCGGCCGAACATGTCGCCGAGCAGGCCGAAGGTGAGCTCGAAGGCGACGATGCCGATCTCGAAGATCGCGGTGATCCAGGTCAGTCCCGCGCCGGAGGTGTGGAACTCCGCCGCGAACGTGCCGTTCAGCGCGCCGGGGATCGCATACGCGGTCTGAGCGAGGGCGACCGAGAGGAAGGCGGCGATGAAGGTCGCGCGCACCGAGCCCTTGGACGCCACGATGGTCGTGGTCTGTGCGGACATGTGCAGGGAACTCCTTCGTTCCAGGGAGGGGGTGCCGGCGCAGCCATGCGTCGGCATTCGGGTCGCTTGACTATACAGCCCGTCAAGTCAGTTGAGGAAGTGTTCACTTCATCCTTCGGCGCATACTCTTGAGCGCATGGCGAACCTGCGCGCGGCTCAGAAGGAGATGACGCGGCGTCGTCTGCTCTCCACGGCTCTGGAGCTCTTCCAGGAGAAGGGATACACGGGCACGACGATCGACGAGATCGCGGCAGCGGCGGGTACGACGCGCGTGACGTTCTACGCGCACTTCCCGTCGCGTGACGGCGTCATGCGCGAGCTGCTCGACGAGCTGAATGAGATCCTGGAGCGACCCGCGTCCCAGCGGGGGTCGACGTCGACCGGTCTGGTGGAGGCCGTGCGAGCGGGCACGAGGGACGCGATCCGCCCGTGGCTCGACGAGCAGGTCGGACACTGGCCCCATATCAAGCCGTACATCCTGGTCGCCACGGAGGCCGCCGCGGTGGATTCCGACCTGCGCGCGGTGTTCCATTCGTGGTGGGACGAGGTGATCGCGGACATCCGGGAGGGTCTCGACGCGGCCGACCGGTTCCCGGCGGCCGAACGGCGCTTCCGGGCGCACCTCGCGATGTCCCTGCTCGATCAGGCGGCGCTCGAATGGATGCGTGACGGCGAGGGCGACGCCCCGCTCCCGCTGCGCGTCGACGTGCTGACCGAGGCCTGGGCCGGCATCATCGGTCGCGGTCGCTGACGCTCCGCCCCAGACCTCGCCCGCGCAGCGAGATCTGGGGCGAGTCGATCAGCGGTGGCCGGCCTCGGCCTCCACGGTCTCCTCGCGCACGGCTCCCACTGCGGGGAGCGGGCGCTCGCGCAGCACGAGGAACGCGAGTGCGGCCACCGCCGCGGCCAGCACGGCCCCCACGGTCAGCGCGGTGTGGAAGCCGGAGAGGAACGCGCTCTGGGCGAGCGCGGCATCGGCGGCGCCGAGGTGCGACGGGACCAGCCCCTGGGCCAGTCCGTCGCGCTCCGCGGCGCTCAGCGGCAGGTCGCGCGAACCGGCGCGCGCGCCCGCGCTGACGATAGCGGCGAACACGGCCGTGCCAAGCGCGCCGCCGAGCTGCAGCATCGTGCTCTGGAACCCGCCGGCGACGCCGGCGAGGTGCACGGGCGCGCTGCCGACGATCGCGTCGGCGCCTGCGGTCATCGTGAAGCCCACGCCGAGAGACAGCACGACGAACGGGATCGCCATGCCGAAGTAAGGGGAGTCCGCCGTCAGCGTCGTGAGGGCGGCGAACGCGACGGCGACCATGCCGAGGCCCAGTGTCATCGTGCGCCGTGCGCCCATGCGGCTCACCAGGACCGCGCCGATGGGGGAGGCGACGATCGAGACGCCCGACATCGGCAGCAGCATGACGCCGGCCATCAGCCCCTCGGCGCCGCGCACGTTCACCAGGAAGAGCGTCAGGAAGAAGGTGACGCCGAGCATGGCGAAGAAATTCGTCGCGATCGCGAGGCCGCCGACGCTGAAGCCGGGTGCGCGGAAGAGCGTGAGGGGCAGCAGCGGGTTGGCCGTGCGGGCCTCCACGAGAACGAAGAGGATGAGCATGACGAGGCCCAGCACGAACGATCCGATCGTGAACGGGCTGCCCCAGCCCCAAGTCTCCGACTGCACGATGCCGACGATGATCGATGCCAGTCCCACGGCCAGGACCACGACGCCTGCGACGTCGAACCGGCCCGCGGCCTGATCGGCCTTCGACTCCTTCAGCACGAGCAGCGACATGACGATCGCGATCAGCGCGATGGGGGCGTTGACGAAGAAGATCGCCTCCCACCCGATCGACTGCACGAGGGCGCCGCCGACCATGGGGCCCGCCGCGATCGCGAGCGACGAGACACCGCCCCAGATGCCGACGGCCATGCCGAACTTCTCCCGCGGGAACGTCGCGCGCAGCAGGGCGATGGTCTGCGGCATCAGGATGGCCGCGCTGAGGCCCTGAACGGCCCGGAAGGCGATGACGCCGGCCGTCGAGCCGACCACGCCGATCGCGATCGACGCGAGCGCGAAGGCCCCCACGCCGACCAGGTAGGTCGTGCGCCGTCCGAAGCGGTCGCCGATCTTGCCGCCCAGGATCAGGAAGACGGCGATCCCGAGCAGGTAGGCGTTGGTGATCCACTGCAGCTCGGCGAACGACGTGCCGAGATCTGCCGCGATGGCCGGGTTCGCGATGTGGACGACGGTGGCGTCGAGGCCGACCATGAAAAGGCCGAAGCTGACGGCGATGAGGGTGGCGAGCGGGTTGCCGCGGAGGTTTCGGCGATCGCTCTTGGGCGCGCTGGACACGGATGTTCTCCTTCGGGACGGAATGGGCGGGTCCGCGCCACGACAGCGGGATGCTGCCAGGCGAGAGGCGCGGAGACGCGAACCGAAGGACACGGGAGGTGGCGGAGAGAATCCCTCCGCACGAGCGGACGACCGTGCTCGCGCGGCGTCCGGCTCCCTTGATTCAGCCAGGCGAGTGTATCGCGTGGTGCCCTGACGGTTCGGTCAACGGCGACCGCCGCGCGGCTACGCTGAACCGGTGATCATCCTCGCGGCCACGCCCATCGGAAACCTCGGCGACGCGTCGCGGCGGCTGATCGAGGTGCTGGAGGAGGCACCGGTGGTGGCGGCGGAGGACACGCGCACGACGCAGCGCCTGTTCGCCGCGCTCGGCATCGCGAACCGCCCGCGCCTGATCGCGATGCACGACCATAACGAGCGGCAGAAGGCCGCCGAGCTGGTCGAGCTGGCGCGCGAGCAGGATCTCGTGGTGCTGACCGATGCCGGCATGCCGACCGTGAGCGACCCGGGATACGGCCTCGTATCGGCCGCGGCCGATGCGGGCGTCGTGGTCACTGCCATCCCCGGGCCCAGCGCCGTCCTGACCGCCCTCGCCGTATCGGGCCTGCCGACCGACCGCTTCACGTTCGAGGGCTTCGTCGCCCGCAAGCCGGGGGAGCGCCGCCGCGCGCTTGCGGCGCTCGCCGCAGAGCCGCGCACCATGGTGTTCTTCGAGGCGCCCACCCGCGTGGCGCAGACCCTCGCCGACATGGCGTCCGCCTTCGGTTCGGATCGCCGCGCCGCGGTCTGCCGCGAGCTCACGAAGCTGCACGAGGAGGTCGCGCGCGGACCGCTGTCCGAGCTGACCGCGTGGGCCGAGGCCGGCGTGCGGGGCGAGCTGGTGGTCGTGGTCGCGGGTGCGGCGGCGCAGGAGGTGCCGGCCGAGGACGCCCTGGCCCAGGTGCAGGCGCTCGTGGCATCCGGTGCCCGGCTCAAGGACGCCGCCGCCGAGGTCGCGTCGCACACCGGCCACTCGTCGCGCGAGCTGTACCAGGCGGCCCTGGCCGCCAAGCGCTGACGCGGCGTAACGCGGCGTCATCGCCAAACTAGGATGATCGGGTGACTTCCGGCCGATCGTTCTACATCACCACGCCGATCTACTACCCGAGCGACGTGCCTCACATCGGGCACGGCTACACGACGGTGGCGGTCGACGCCCTCGCGCGCTGGCACCGCCAGGCGGGTGACGACGCGTGGATGCTGACGGGCACCGACGAGCACGGCCAGAAGATGATGCGGGCCGCGGCCGCGAACGGCGCGACCCCGCAGGAGTGGGTCGACAAGCTCGTGTCCGAGTCGTGGCAGCCGCTGCTGGAGACCCTGGATGTCGCCAACGACGACTTCATCCGCACGACCCAGCCGCGGCACGAGGAGAGCGTCAAGAAGTTCGTGCAGGCGATCTACGACCGCGGCTACATCTACGCGGGCGAGTTCGAAGCGCTGTACTGCGTGGGGTGCGAGGAGTTCAAGACTGAGGCCGACATCCAGGACGGCACGGGCCCCTTCGAGGGTCTGAAGGTCTGCGCGATCCACTCGAAGCCGCTCGAGCTGCTGCAGGAGAAGAACTACTTCTTCAAGCTCAGCGAGTTCCAGGACCGCCTGCTCGCTCTGTACCGTGACCGGCCCGACTTCGTGCAGCCCGAGTCGGCGCGCAACGAGGTCGTCGCGTTCGTGCAGCAGGGACTGAAGGACCTGTCGATCTCGCGCTCGGCTTTCGACTGGGGCATCCCCGTGCCGTGGGACGAGTCGCACGTCATCTACGTCTGGGTCGACGCGCTGCTCAACTATGCCACCGCCATCGGCTTCGGATCGGACGACGAGAACTTCCAGCGCCGCTGGCCCGCCCACCACATCGTGGGCAAGGACATCCTGCGCTTCCACGCGGTGATCTGGCCCGCCATGCTCATGGCCGCCGGCCTCGACGTGCCCGCCAAGGTGTTCGCGCACGGCTGGCTGCTGGTGGGCGGCGAGAAGATGTCGAAGTCGAAGCTCACGGGCATCGCGCCGAACGCGATCACCGACGTGTTCGGGTCGGATGCCTACCGCTTCTACTTCCTCTCGGCGATCGCGTTCGGCCAGGACGGCTCGTTCTCGTGGGAGGACCTGTCGGCCCGGTACCAGGCCGAGCTCGCGAACGGCTTCGGCAACCTCGCCTCGCGCACGGTCGCGATGACGAAGAAGTACTTCGACGGCGTCGTGCCCGAGCCCGGCGACGACACCGACGCCGACCGCGCGATCCAGCAGGTCGTGGCGGATGCCGCGTCGGCTGCGGATGCCGCGATCGAGCGGTTCCGCATCGACGAGGCCATCCGGTCGATTTGGACCATCGTCGACGAGCTGAACGGCTACATCACCGAGAACGAGCCCTGGGCGCTCGCCAAGGACGAGGCGAACCGCGCGCGCCTGGCGACCGTGCTCTACACGTGCCTCGAGGGGCTGCGCGCCCTGGCGGTGCTGCTGTCGCCCGTGATGCCGCAGGCGACCGCGAAGCTGTGGACCGCGCTGGGCGTGGAGGGAGCGCTGGGCGAGCTCGCCGCGCAGCCGATCCGCGAGGCCGGCGCGTGGGGCCTGCTGCCCGTGGGCACCGAGACCACGACGCTCGCGCCGCTGTTCCCGCGCATCGAGCAGGCCGACTGAACGTGAGCGGCGACGGCCCCGCTCCGCTCGAGACGCCCGCTCCGCTCGAGACGCCCGCTCCGCTCGAGACGCCCGCTCCGCTCGAGACGTACGTCCGGGAGCGAGCGAAGGACGGGCGCAAGGACATCCGCTATCCGGATGCGCCCGAGGCTCTCGCCGTGCCTGTGTACGACAACCACTGCCACCTCGAGATCGTCGACGGCGATGAGCCGCTGACGCTTGCGGACCAGCTCGATCGTGCGCTGGCGGTCGGCATCGCGGGGGTGGTGCAGGCGTCGGGCGACATCGAGTCGTCGCGCTGGGCCGTGGCCGCCGCGGAGTCTCACCCTCGCGTGCTCGCGGCGGTGGCCATCCACCCGAACGACGCGCCGACGTACGCGGAGGCGGGGCGTCTCGACGAGGCGCTGGCCGTGATGGACGAGCTCGCCGCGCACCCGCGCGTGCGCGCGATCGGCGAGACGGGCCTCGACTACTTCCGCACGCCGGATGCGGGCGAGAAGGGCTCGCGCGGGCGCGCCGCGCAGCACGAGTCGTTCGAGGCGCACATCGCGCTGGCGAAGAAGCACGGCATCGCGATGCAGATCCACGACCGCGACGCGCACCGCGACGTGCTCGACACGCTGGCGCGCGTCGGCGCCCCTGAGAAGACGGTGTTCCACTGCTTCTCGGGCGACGCCGACATGGCGCGCGAGGCCGCCGAGGCGGGCTACTGGCTGTCGTTCGCCGGCAACATCACGTTCAAGAACGCGCAGAACCTGCGCGACGCGCTGGCCGTCACGCCGCGTGAGCGCATCCTGGTCGAGACGGATGCGCCGTTCCTCACGCCGGTGCCGCATCGTGGCCGCCCCAACGCCCCGTACCTCGTGCCGGTCACGATGCGCTTCATGGCCGCCGAGCTCGGTGTCGACCTCGACGCGCTGTGCGCGCAGGTGGCGGCCAACACGCTCGAGGTGTACGGGCCGTTCTGACTCGGGAACCCCGCTTCGACCAGACCGGCCTCCCACACGACACGGCCGGCCATCGGCAGACGTCCTGCGTCGTGTCGGCGCGCGACCCGCGAGAATAGACGAATGGTCACTCTGCTCGGGCCCACCGAGATCCGCTCGCTCGCCGCCGCCCTCGACGTCACGCCCACCAAGAAGCTGGGGCAGAACTTCGTGGTCGACGCCAACACCGTCCGCAAGATCGTGCAGGTGGCGGGCGTGTCGGAAGACGACCGGGTCGTCGAAGTGGGGCCCGGCCTCGGATCGCTGACCCTCGCGATCCTCGAGACCGGCGCGAGCGTCACGGCGGTCGAGATCGACCACCGGCTGGCCGAGCGGCTCCCCGAGACGGCCGCGCAGCACGGCGTGCCGGATGGCGCGCTCACGGTGGTCGACGCCGACGCGCTGCGCGTGACGGAGCTGCCGGGTGAGCCGACCGTGCTGGTGGCGAACCTGCCGTACAACGTGTCGGTGCCGGTGCTGCTGCACTTCATGCAGACCTTCCCGTTCCTCCAGCGTGGCGTCGTGATGGTGCAGGCCGAGGTGGGCGAGCGCCTCGCCGCGCCTCCCGGCAGCAAGGTCTACGGGGCTCCGAGCGTCAAGGCGGCCTGGTACGGGCCGTGGCGCCTGGCGGGCACGGTCTCGCGCCAGGTCTTCTGGCCGGTGCCGAACGTCGACAGCGTGCTGGTCGGTTTCCAGCGCGACGCCGACCCGCGCGGCACGGAGGCCGAGCGCGACGCGACCTTCCGCATCGTCGACGCGGCGTTCCAGCAGCGCCGGAAGATGCTGCGCCAGGCCCTCGCGGGTGTGCTCGGCGGCACGGCCGCGGGCGCGTCCGAGGTGCTCGAGCGCGCGGGCGTGGCGCCCACGGCGCGCGGCGAGGAGCTCGCGATCGACGACTTCGTGCGTATCGCCCGGGCGATCTGATACCCGTGCAGCGGTCCCGGGCATCCGGCGGTCGGTAGCCTGAGGGAGTGACGCCTGCGACGCTGCCTCCCCCCGGCCCCACCGCGGATGACCGCGCGGTGCGCACATGACCCACGCTGCGGAGCTGCCGTCGGTGCGTGTGCGCGCACCGGGCAAGATCAACGTCTATCTCGAGGTCGGCGCGCTGCAGGGCGACGGCTACCACGAGCTGGCGACCGCGTTCCAGGCGGTCTCGCTGTATGAGGATGTGGTGGCCACTCCTGCCGACGGCTTCACGATGTCCGTGACCGGCACGGTCGATCTCGACGGTGTGCCCACCGACGATCGCAACCTGGCATTGCGAGCGGCACGGCTGCTGGCGACCGAGACGGGCTACGAGGGCGGCGTGCACCTCGACGTGCACAAGCAGGTGCCGGTCGCCGGCGGCATGGGCGGGGGATCGGCTGATGCCGCCGCCGCGCTCGTCGCATGCGACGCGCTCTGGGACACGCGCCTGAGCGGACCGGAGCTGCATCGCCTGGCGGCGCGGCTGGGCGCCGACGTGCCGTTCGCGCTCAAGGGCGGCACGGCCATCGGCACGGGCCGCGGCGACGAGCTCAACCCCGCGCTCGCGCGCGGCCGGTTCGATTGGGTGCTCGTGACGAGCGACGAAGGGGTCTCCACCCCGAAGGTGTATGGCGAGCTCGACGTGCACCGCGAGCGTCATCGGGTCGACATCGGGCCGGTCGTCACGCGACCCTCGGTCGACGCCGATGTGCTGCACGCGCTACGCGCGGGCGACGCGGCGATGCTGGCTTCGGCTCTGCGCAACGACCTCCAGGTGGCGACTCTGCGCATCCGGCCTGACCTGGCCGCCGTGCTCGAGAAGGGCGAGGCTTCAGGAGCCCTCGCCGGCATCGTGTCGGGATCGGGGCCGACACTGGCGTTCCTGTGCGCGTCGCCCGAGCACGCGCACGAGCTGCGCTCGGTGCTCGACGCACAGGGCCACGCCGCTCTGCACGCACACGGCCCCGTGCCGGGCGCGCGCGTCGTCAGCTGAGTGCCCTCCCGCGCCAGGCCCTGTCGTGACGGCGCGCGCAGGGTTACCCTCGCACCATGCGCGCACTCTGGCGCGACCACGTGGTCGCGCATTCCCCGGATGACAGGATCGTCGTGATCGAGGGAAATCGCTATTTCCCGCCCGACTCGCTCGACCGATCGATGTTCCACGCCAGCCCGACCCCGTACACGTGTCCGTGGAAGGGCGAGTGCCAGTACTGGACGCTGCGACACAGCCAGGGCGACGTGCACGATGAGGCGGTGGACGCGGCCTGGAGCTATCCCACTCCGCTGCACACGGCGATTGAGCGTGTGGGGGCGGACTTCTCGGGATACGTCGCCTTCGGCGACGAGGTATCGGTCCTTCCCGGCTGAACGGAAACGTTCGGGATCCGCGCCTCGGTGTCGGATGCCCCCGGTAGAGTCCCGGGGAGCATCCGGCGACGACGGGAGATCCGTGGGCATCGAGTTCCGCTCCGTTCGCAAGGCCTATCCCGACGGCCGTGGCGAGATCGTGGCGGTCGACGACGTCAGCCTTCTGGTGCCGTCGCATCGCACGGTCGTGCTGGTCGGCACCTCGGGATCCGGCAAGACCACCCTGCTGCGCATGGTGAACCGGATGGTCGACCCCACGGCCGGTGCGGTGCTGATCGACGACGAGGACGTGCGCGACAAGGACCCCGTCGCGCTGCGGCGCGGCATCGGGTACGTCATGCAGCAGGCGGGCCTGCTGCCGCACGTGCGCGTGATCGACAACATCGCCACCGTGCCCGTGCTGAGCGGCGTGCCCCGGCGTGAGGCGCGCGAACGCGCACGGGAGCTGATGGACACCGTGGGCCTCGATGCGCGCCTCGCCAACCGCTATCCCTCGCAGCTGTCGGGCGGTCAGCAGCAGCGCGTGGGCGTGGCCCGGGCGCTGGCGGCGGAGCCCAACATCCTGCTCATGGACGAGCCCTTCGGCGCGGTCGACCCCATCGTGCGGCGCGAGCTGCAGCAGGAGCTGCTGCGGCTGCAGCAGACGCTCGGCAAGACCATCCTGTTCGTGACCCACGACATCGACGAGGCGTTCCTGCTGGGCGACGAGATCGTCATCCTCGCGGCCGGGCCTCGCGGAACAGGCGGGCGGGTCGTGCAGCGCGGCACGCCCGCGCAGATCCTCGCGGCGCCGGCCGACGACTTCGTGGCCGACTTCGTCGGGGCCGCCGGCAGCCGGCGCACGCTCACCGTGCGGGACACGCCCGACGGCACGGTCGTCGTCGACGCCTCGGGGCGGGTGCAGGGCATCCTGCGGGCGGGGGAGGGCACCGGATGACCTGGGTCGCCGACAACCTGGGGCTGATCGCCGTGCTGACGCTCGAGCATCTGCGGCAGTGCCTGTTGCCGATCGCCTGGGGGCTGATCGTGTCACTGCCCCTCGGCTGGGCCGCCCACAGATGGCGGGCGGCACGCGGGCCGGTCATCGTCGTCACCGGACTGCTCTACACACTGCCCTCGCTCGCTCTGCTGCCGCTGCTGCCGGTCGTGTTCGGCATCAGCCCGCTCAGCGAGCTCAACCTCGTGCTGGCGCTGACGATCTACGCGGTCGCGATCCTCGTGCGCTCGGTCGCCGACGGCTTCGACGCGGTCGACCACGACGTGCGGCGCGCCGCCATCGCCATGGGGTACGGCTCCGTGCGCCGGTTCTGGGGCGTCGACCTGCCGCTCGCGGGCCCCGTGATCCTGGCCGGGCTCCGGGTCGCGGCCGTGAGCACGATCGCCCTGGCGACCGTCGGCATCCTGATCGGCGTGACGAATCTCGGATACCTGTTCACGAACGGGTTCCAGCGGCGCATCGTCGAGGAGATCCTCGCGGGCGTGGTGGCCGTCGCGCTGGTCGCCCTGGTGGTCGATCTCGTGCTCGTCGCCGCCGGCCGGCTTCTGCTGCCGTGGACGCGGGTCGACCCGTCCCGGGCGCAGGGAGGTGCGGCATGAACCTGCTCGGCGACGCGCTCGCGTGGCTGTCATCCCCCGATCGCGTGACCGGATCCCACCCGTTGCCGGAAGCCGTGCTGGTGCACCTGGCGTACACGTTCGCCGCGGTCGCGATCGCGGCGCTCATCGCCGTTCCGGCGGGATGGGCGATCGGTCATACCGGCCGCGGGCGCGAGGTCGCCGTGGGACTCTCGGGCGCGGCGCGCGCCATTCCGTCGTTCGGGCTCATCCTGCTGCTGGTCCTGCTGCTCGGGGTGACACGCAAGCCCGAGGCCGCGATGGTGGCGTTCGTGCTCATGGCGATCCCGCCCATCCTCGCCGGAGCGTACGCGGGCCTCGAGGTGATCGACCGGCGCACGATCGACGCGGGTCGCGCTCAGGGCATGACGCAATGGCAGGTCCTGTGGCGCATCGAGGCTCCCCTCGGCCTGCCTCTGCTTGTCGCGGGCATCCGGTCCGGAGTGCTGCAGGTGGTCGCCACGGTGACGCTGGCGGCGTACGTCAACCTCGGCGGACTCGGTTACGACATCATCCAGGGCATCGCGTTGCGGCGCTTCGAACAGGTACTGGGCGGCGCGATCGCCGTGGCCGCCCTCGCGCTGCTGCTCGACGGCGGGTTCGCGCTGCTGCAGCGGGCCGCGACGCCGCCGCACCTGCGTGGCCGGGCGGGGGAGCGCGGCGGGCGGGAACGCCCCGGCGTCCCCGTGTCGGCGTAGGCTCGGCACCACCAGACACCGGGAGGACAACGGCATGCGCAGGATCAGACGAGACATGGCCCGGCGAGCCGCCACGATGGGCGTCGTCGCCATCGGCGTGGCGCTGGCCGGCTGCGCGTCGAGCGATCCGTTCGCGCAGCCGAGCGAGCCGGGGACGTCGGGTGGCACCGGGGGAGCCGAGACGATCGTGGTGGGCTCGCAGACCTACCCCTCGAACGAGGTCATCGCCGAGATCTACGCTCAGGCCCTCGAGAACGCCGGCTTCGAGGTCGAGCGACGCTTCAACATCGGGCAGCGCGAGGCGTATCTGCCGTCGCTCGAGAGCGGCGAGATCAGCCTCTTCCCCGAGTACACGGGCAACCTGCTGCAGTTCTACGACGAGGACGCCGAGGCTCGCACGGCCGACGATGTCTACGCCGCGCTCACGGACGCGTTGCCGGAGGGGCTGACCGCGCTGGAGATGTCGACGGCCAGCGACCAGGACTCGTACACCGTGACATCGTCCTTCGCCGAGGAGAACGGCGTCGAGACGATCGGCGATCTCGCGGATGTCGCGGGCCCGCTCACGCTCGGAGGTCCGCCCGAGCTCGAGGAGCGCCCGTACGGGCCCTCGGGCGCCCGGGAGGTCTACGGCGTCGACCTGGAGTTCTCGGCGACCGGAGACACGACGGTCGAGGACCTGCTGGCCGGCACGATCGACGTGGCGAACGTCTTCACCGCCGACCCGCGCATCGAGACCGAGAACCTCGTGCCGCTGGGCGACCCCGAGGGCCTCCTGCTGTCGTCGAACGTCGTGCCCATCGCTGCGAGCGACGTCGCCGACCAGATCGCCGAGGTGATCGATCCGGTGAGCGCGGCGCTGACGCCGGAGGGTCTGGTGGCGCTCAATGTGCAGAACTCGGTCGAGAAGCGCTCCGCGCCTGACGTGGCGGAGGAGTGGCTTGCCGCCAATGGCTTCAGCTGAGTCGCGGCCACCCTCGGCGGGATGCGGGCCGCGTGCGATGTCGGCATAATGGTGCGACGGCATGTGAACGTACACATGCCCGGCTGCGGCCCTGCCGCGGTCGTCCGCACTTGAGGCAGCACTGGGGCTGGTGACGTGGAACAGGCGACGGAGCGCACCTCGGGCCGCCGGTCCCCGGCGCCCAGCATCCGCGACGTCGCTCGACTCGCCGGCGTGTCGCACCAGACCGTCTCCCGCGTGCTCAACGAGCATCCGAGCATCCGGCCCGAGACCAAGCAGCGCGTGCTCGACGCGATCTCGGCGCTCGACTACCGGCCGAATCTCGCGGCCCGCGCCCTCGTCACGAGCCGGTCGAACGTCATCGGCGTGATGTCGGCGACGATCGGCGAGTTCGGCCCGGCGTCGTCGATCGCCACGATCGAAGAGGCGGCGCGGACCGAGGGCTACGCCGTCACGACCGTCAACCTTCCGGCCACCACGCCCGAGGCGATCGGCGTGGCCGTGCGCCAGCTGGTGCGCGAGCAGATCGCGGGCATCGTGGTGATCGCGCCCCAGGTGCGCGTGTTCCACGTGCTGCGCGGCATGGCGATCGACGTGCCGTTCGTCAGTCTGCAGACGGCGTCCGGCGCGACGGGGGAGAGCCTCGCCGCGGACCAGGTCGAGGGCGCCCGGCTGGCCACCGCGCACCTGATCGACCTCGGTCATCGCGATATCGTGCACCTCGCGGGCCCTCAGGACTGGATCGAGGCCGAGTCGCGCATGCGCGGCTACCTCGACGCGCTCCGCGACGCCGATCTGCCCACCATCGCCCCGGTCCGGGGCGACTGGACGGCCGACTTCGGGCACTTCGCCGGCATCGAGCTCGCGCGGCGCGGTGACTTCACCGCCGTGTTCGCGGCGAACGACCTCATGGCGATCGGCCTGATGCACGGATTCCGTGACGCGGGTCTCGACGTCCCGCGCGATGTGAGCGTCGTGGGCTTCGACGACATCCCCGTGGCGCAGCACGTCTGGCCGCCGCTCACGACCGTGCACCAGGACTTCCCGGAGCTGGGGCGGCGCGCGGTCGAGCTGCTGCTGGCCGACATCCGCGGCGAGGAGGCACCGGTGTTCGGGCCGCTCGAACCGCAGCTGCGGGCTCGCGCGTCGAGCGCCGCGCCGTGGCGCGACTGAGCCCTGCGAGATCCTTGACATGCCGACGCCGGGGATGCACGATGTACTCCGATGTGAACGGTCACAAACCCTCAATGGCTGAGGGAGAGGTTGTGACGCAGACAGCGAGGTCGATGTGAGCGAAACGGCAGCCGTGCCCGCGGTGTCTCCCCCCATCCTCGAGATGCGCGACATCTCGAAGGAGTTCCCCGGGGTCAAGGCGCTCGCGCACGTCAGCCTCACGGTCAGGGCGGGCGAGATCCACGCGATCTGCGGCGAGAACGGCGCCGGCAAGTCGACCCTGATGAAGGTGCTCTCCGGGGTGTACCCGTACGGCACGTACACCGGCGACATCCTGCTCTTCGGTGAGGAGCAGCGCTTTCGCGACATCCGCGCGAGCGAGGCCGCCGGGATCGTGATCATCCATCAGGAGCTGGCGCTCATCCCCGAGCTGTCGATCACCGAGAACATCTTCCTCGGCAACGAGGTGCGCACCGGGCTCGCCATCGACTGGCGGCAGGCGCGTGCCCGTGCGGTCGAGCTGCTGGCGCGCGTGGGCCTGGAGGAGGACCCCGACACGCAGATCAAGGCCCTCGGCGTCGGCAAGCAGCAGCTCGTCGAGATCGCGAAGGCGCTCAACAAGAACGTGAAGCTGCTCATCCTGGACGAACCGACCGCCGCGCTCAACGAGGACGACTCGCAGCACCTGCTCGACCTGATCCTGGGGCTCAAGGGCAAGGGCATCGCGTCGATCATCATCAGCCACAAGCTCAACGAGATCGAGCGGATCGCCGACGAGATCACGATCCTCCGCGACGGTCGCACGGTCGAGACGCTCGATGTGGGGCGCGGCGAGATCAACGAGGACCGCATCATCCGGGGGATGGTCGGACGCTCGCTCGAGAGCCGGTACCCGGATCGTCAGGTGCCCATCGGCGAGGTGTTCTTCGAGGTGAGGGACTGGGTCGTGCGGCATCCCACGGTCTCGGAGCGCTTCGTCGTCAAGGGGTCGAGCCTGACGGTGCGTCGGGGCGAGGTGGTGGGCATCGCGGGGCTCATGGGCGCGGGCCGCACGGAGCTGGCGATGAGCATCTTCGGTCGTTCTTACGGCGAGTACGTGTCGGGCACGATCATCAAGGACGGACGCGAGATCGAGCTTCCGGACGTCTCCAGCGCGATCCGGCACGGCCTGGCCTACGTGAGCGAGGACCGCAAGGTGCTGGGCCTCAACCTGCTCGACACGATCAAGCGCTCGACGGTGGCGGCCAAGCTGTCCAAGATCTCGCGTCGCGGCGTGGTGGACGAGCGCGCGGAGCACCGGGTGGCTGAGGAGTATCGCAAGGCGCTGCGCATCAAGACGCCGAGCGTCGACGTGGGCGTCTCGACCCTGTCGGGCGGCAACCAGCAGAAGGTCGTGCTGGCGAAGTGGATGTTCACGGATCCGGATCTGCTGATCCTCGACGAGCCCACGCGCGGCATCGACGTGGGCGCGAAGTACGAGATCTACCAGATCATCAACGACCTGGCCGCGGCCGGGAAGGGCGTGATCGTGATCTCGAGCGAGCTGCCCGAGCTCCTGGGCATCAGCGACCGCATCTACACCGTGTTCGAGGGTCGGATCACCGACTGCCTCGACGCCGCCGACGCGACCCCCGAGGCACTCATGCGCAGCATGACGTCCCTGAACCAGAAGGCACACGTATGACCACCGGAACGACGGGCACTCCCGACACGCAGAAGGGCTTCCGCCTCAGCGACATCCGCGCGATGTTCGGCGGCGGGCAGTCGACGCTGCGGCAGTTCGGCATCCTCGGCAGCCTCATCGTGATCATCCTGCTGTTCCAGGTGCTCACGCTGATCATCCGCGGCGCGGGGCTGACGCTGTCGAGCGGCAACCTGATCAACGTCGTCAACCAGTACTCGTACATCCTGATCCTGGCCATCGGCATGGTGATGGTCATCATCATGGGCCACATCGACCTGTCGGTCGGCTCGGTGGCGGCTTTCACGGGCATCATCGTGGCCAAGTCCATGGCCGACTGGAACCTGCCCTGGCCGCTGGCGATCCTGCTCGGGCTCGGTGTCGGCGCGCTGGTCGGCGCGTGGCAGGGGTTCTGGGTCGCGTACGTCGGGGTGCCGGCGTTCATCGTGACGCTCGCGGGCATGCTCTTCTTCCGCGGCGCGAACCAGTGGATCGGCGACTCCAGCACGGTGGCCGTGCCGGCCGAGTTCCGCGTGATCGGCGCCGGCTATCTGCCCGAGGTGGCGCTGCCGCTGCCGTTCAACGTGCCCACGATGATCCTCGCCCTGCTGGGTGTCGCGTGGATCGTGTTCAACGAGCTGCGCCTGCGCCGCATCCAGTCGAAGATGGGCTCCTCCCAGGCGCCGCTGTGGGTCAGCGTCGTGAAGATGGTCGCGCTGGCGGCGGTGATCCTCTGGGCCGGATGGATGTTCGCCACGGGTCGCGAGGGCACCAGCTTCCCGATCTCGGGCATCATCCTGCTCGTCCTCGTGATCATCTACTCGTTCCTCACGAACAGCACCGTGTTCGGTCGCCACATCTACGCGGTCGGCGGCAACCGGCAGGCCGCCCGGCTGTCGGGCGTCAAGGACCGCTGGGTCGACTTCTTCGTGATGATGAACATGTCGGTGCTGGCCTCGGTCGCGGGCATGATCTACGTCTCACGCGCCACGGCGTCGGGGCCCCAGGACGGCAACGGCTGGGAGCTGGATGCGATCGCCTCGGTCTTCATCGGCGGTGCGGCGGTCGCGGGTGGCATCGGCACCGTGATCGGCTCGATCATCGGCGGGCTGGTGATGGCGTTCCTCAACAACGGCCTGGCGCTGCTCGGTGCCGGTGCCGACGCGGTCTCGATGATCAAGGGCCTCGTGCTGCTGTTCGCCGTCGGCATCGACGTCTGGAACAAGCAGCAGGGCCGTCCCTCTCTCACCGGACTCCTGCTCAATCGCCGCAGGTCGGTCGCCGACTTCGCGGGCGACATCCCGACTCCTGCCGCTGCGCAAGCGGCAGAGAAGAAGGAGACCGCGACTCGCAGGTGAGCCGCGATCTCGTCCCCACAGAATGCACCGTGCTCGCAACGCACACTGCTGGAGAGAAAGTGATGTGGATCACATGAAGAAGATCGCTCTCGCCGCCACGGCGGCGGCCGCAGCGCTGGCGCTCGGCCTGACGGGCTGCTCCTCCGAGCGCGGCGGCGGCGCGCCGGCCGCTTCGGGCGGGTCGGAGGCGCCGGCCGGCTTCGAGGAGGGCGCCCGCATCGGCGTCGCCCTTCCCGACAAGACCAGCGAGAACTGGGTGCTCGCGGGTGACCTGTTCACGCAGGGCCTCGAGGACGCCGGCTTCCAGGCCGACGTCCAGTACGCTCCCGCGAGCAACACCGTCGCCGAGCAGCAGAACCAGATCCAGGCCATGGTGACCTCGGGCGCGAAGGTCATCGTCATCGGCGCGAAGGACGGCAAGCAGCTGTCGACGCAGGTCGAGGCGGCCAAGGATGCCGGCGCCTACGTGATCGCGTACGACCGCCTCATCGAGAACACCGAGGCCGTCGACTACTACGTGGCGTTCGACAACTTCAAGGTCGGCGAGCTGCAGGGCCAGGCGCTGCTCGAGGGCCTCGAGGCGAACGCCGGCCACGAGGCCCCGTACAACATCGAGCTGTTCTCGGGGTCGCCGGACGACGCCAACTCGGCGGTGTTCTTCGACGGCGCGATGAGCGTGCTGCAGCCGAAGATCGACGACGGCACGCTGGTCGTGGCCTCGGGGCAGACCGAGATCGCCCAGACGGCCACGCAGGGCTGGCTGGCCGAGAACGCCCAGGAGCGCATGGACGGCCTGCTCACCTCCACGTACGGCGACAAGGAGCTGGACGGCGTGCTGTCGCCCAACGACACGCTCGCCCGCGCGATCCTCACCTCGGTGGACCAGGCCGGCAAGAAGCAGCCGGTCGTCACGGGTCAGGACTCGGAGGTCGAGTCGGTGCGCTGGATCATGGAGGACCGGCAGTACTCCACGATCAACAAGGACACCGCGCTGCTCGTGGAGCAGACCATCAAGATGGTGGGTCAGCTGCAGAAGGGCGAGGAGGTCGACGTCAACGACACCGAGCAGTACGACAACGGCGTGAAGGTCGTGCCCGCGTACCTGCTGGAGCCGGTCATCGTCACGAAGGACAACGCCGCCGAGGCGTACGCCAACGTGCCGAGCCTGCTGGAGATCGTCGAGTCGTACTGACCCGCCTCTCCCGCACGAGGGCCGTCGGATGATGTTCGTCCGGCGGCCCTCGTCATGAGCTTCGTCCAGGCGCCGTCCCATACGCTGGAGGGGATATGGCGCATCTTCTGGGGGCCGAGGCCCTGCACCTCGAGTACCCGACCAAGGTGGTCTTCGACTCCGTCTCGCTGGGCGTGAACGAGGGCGACCGCATCGGCATCGTCGGCCGCAACGGCGACGGCAAGTCGAGCCTGCTCGCCATGCTCGCCGGCCGCCGCGAGCCCGACTCCGGGCGCGTGACCGTGCGCGGCGGCGTGCGCATCGGCGTGCTCGACCAGGCCGACACGCTGCCCGACGACATCACGATCGGCGAGGCCGTCGTGGGCGACACGCCCCAGCACGAGTGGGCCGGCGACCCGAAGGTGCGCGACGTGATCGCGGGCCTCCTGGGCGATCTGCCCTGGGACGCCGCGCTGGGCACGCTCTCGGGCGGACAGCGCCGGCGAGTGGCGCTCGCGGCGCTGCTCGCGGGCGACTGGGATGTGCTGGCGCTCGACGAGCCCACCAACCACCTCGACGTCGAGGCGATCTCCTGGCTCGCCGACCACCTGAAGCGCCGCTGGCCCGCGAACCAGGGCGGCCTCCTCACGGTCACGCACGACCGCTGGTTCCTCGACGAGGTCTGCACCGCCACGTGGGAGGTGCACGACCGCATCGTCGAGCCGTTCGAGGGCGGGTACGCGGCGTACATCCTGCAGCGCGTCGAACGCGATCGCCAGGCCGCCGCGATCGAGCAGCGGCGCCAAAACCTGGCGCGCAAGGAGCTGGCGTGGCTGCGACGCGGCGCTCCCGCGCGCACGTCCAAGCCGAAGTTCCGCATCGACGCGGCCAATCAGCTGATCGAGGACGTTCCCGAGATCCGCAACAAGACCGAGCTCGCGTCGCTCGCGGTGTCACGCCTCGGCAAGGACGTCGTCGACCTGCTCGACGTGTCGGTGTCGTACGGCGACAGACAGGTGCTGCAGCGCGTCGAGTGGCGTCTCGCACCGGGCGAGCGCACGGGCATCCTGGGCGTGAACGGTGCGGGCAAGTCGACCCTGCTGAGTCTCATCTCGGGCACGGTCCAGCCGACCGAGGGCCGGGTCAAGCGCGGCAAGACCGTCAAGGTCGCCACGCTCACCCAGCGCCTCGACGAGCTCGAGGAGCACCTGGCCGAGCCGGTGCGCGTGGTGATCTCGCGCCTGCGCACGACCTACACCTTCGGGGCCGGCTCGAAGGCGCAGGAGCTCTCCCCGGGGCAGCTGCTGGAGCGCATGGGCTTCTCGAGCGCGCAGCTGTCGACGCCCGTGAGGGACCTCTCGGGGGGTCAGAAGCGGCGCCTCCAGCTGCTGCTCATCCTGCTCGACCAGCCCAATGTGCTGATCCTGGACGAGCCGACGAACGACCTCGACACCGACATGCTCGCCGCGATGGAGGACCTCCTCGACTCGTGGCCCGGAACCCTCATCGTGGTGTCGCACGACCGGTACTTCCTCGAGCGCGTGACGGATCAGCAGTACGCGATCCTGGGCGGTCGCCTGCGGCACCTGCCCGGGGGCGTCGACGAGTACCTGCGCCTGCGCCGCCTCGAGCAGGATGCGCCCGCCCCGCGCGCCGCCACGGCGCCCGCGGCCGCGACATCGGGGCTGAGCGGGGCGGAGCTGCGCGCCGCGCAGAAGGAGGTGGCGGCGCTCGAGCGCCGCATCGCCAAGCTCACCGAGCAGATCGATGCCGCGCGCACGGCGCTGGCCGACCACGACCAGTCGGACTACGCGGGGCTGGGGCGCGAGATGGAGGCGATCACGGCGCTGGAGTCCGAGGTCGCCGACCTCGAGGAGCGCTGGTTCGACCTCACCGAGCAGATCGGCTGATACCGGCGTCCGCCGACGTCACGACCGCTCCGGCTCGATGGCGACCTGCACGATGGCGCGGACGCTTCCGACCAGCAGGTCGACGAGCTCGTCGGCGTCCAGGGCGGTGCTGACGGCGCCGTCCACGAGAGCCTGCTCGGCGAGAGCCACCCACGCGCGCAGCGCGATGCGCAGCCGCACGCTGGGCGCGATCCCCAGGTCGCCGAAGACGGCGGCGAGGCGATCGGTCTGCGCGTCCCTCACCTGGTCGACGATCTCGCGCACGGTGTGGTCGCCCGAGGCGGCGCCGCGCACGAGCGAGTAGAAGGTGAGCCGATGGTCGACGGCGAAGGCGACGAACCGCGTGATCGTGTCGCGCAGTCGGTCCAGGGGAGGCAGCTCGGGGCGCGGCTCGGTCGCGCGCATCAGGCCGTCGCGCACCGCGACGGTGATCTGCTCGTGGAGCCCTGTCTTGGACCCGAAGTATCGGAACACGAGTCCGCGAGAGACACCGGCCTCGGCCGCGACCCGCTCGATCGTGACCGCCTCCAGCGGCTGGTGCGCCAGCAGCCCCACGCCGATCGCGATCAGCTGCCGGCGCCGCTCCTCAGGGGAGAGGCGGGTGCGGCGATCGGGCGCGGACATGCCATCGAGCGTATCGGGGACGTCAGTGGGCACTTCTGCCCGCTTAGTGAACTGGAAGTCAGTAAGGCGGCTACGATCGTCGTCGTCGGGACGGGGATGTCCCGCTTTCGCTGCCTCGAAGGAGAGCCATGAAGATCAAGGACATCGTGAAGTCGCGCGGCGGCCGCGCCGCCGTCGTGGCCATCCCTGTCGGCATCGTGTCGGCGGTGCTCATGGGTGGCGTCGCGCAGGGTGCCGTGCCGGTGTCGTTCTCGGTCTCAGGCACCTCTTTCACGATGGCCGGCAGCCAGCTGCTGGGTGAGCAGTTCTCGCAGTACGGCGGCTACGCCAAGCTCGAGGACGGCACCGAGATCCCGGTCGCCATCGCGAACATCGGCGACGCGAAGATCGCCGACCTGTGCCAGGAGATCGTCACCGACACGCCGCTCGGCAAGGTCGGCATGGTCATCACCGCCGGCAAGGGCGGCAACCCGGTGACGGCGACGAACCTTCAGATCGGCATGACCAATCTTGCGGGTGACGCGGTCTTCAGCAACGTGCGCATCGGCACCGACGCCGGCCAGGTGGTGACCTCGGCCAAGGGCTCGGGGGGCGACTTCGCGATGGACTCCGACGCCATCACGCTCACCGACTTCTCGCAGGTCGCGTACACGACGACCGCCGGCACGCTCGCGCTGACAGGCATGGAGCTCAAGGTCGTCACCGACGGCAGCGGCTGCGGCGAGTAAGAGGACCGCGCGCATCGTGACGACAGGCGTCGTGAAAAGCCGTCGCACCGCCTTCGCGCGCTGGCGCTCCGAGCGTCCCTTCTGGGGAGCGGTGCTGATCGCGCTCGGCGGCATCGAGGAGTTCTTCTCGGGCCAGCTCGACATCGGCGAAATCCACATCCAGCTCGGGCTCGAGGGCCTTCAGGCGCTGGTGATCCCGGTGATCCTCGTGCTGCTGGGCGTGCTGATCGCACTCATGCCGGCGCACCGCATCTTCTATGGCGTCATCGCGCTCGTCGTGGCCGTCTACTCGCTGGTGGGCGTGAACCTCGGCGGCTTCATCATCGGCATGGTGCTCGCGAGCGTCGGCGGCGTGATGGTCGTGTCGTGGATGCCGAAGAAGCCGCGTTCGAGCGGCGAGACAGGGGAGGACGAGCAGGCGGATCCGGATGACGGCGCGGTCGACGACGCGGTCGACGACGCGGATGCCGACGCGGATGCCGTGGCTGCGGATGCCGGCGCGCCGGCAGAGTCCGCCGACCGCCGGGGCGCCAATCCGTGGCTCCGCCGCGTGACGCCGGGGAGTGCGGCAGCGGCCGCCGTCACGCTCGCTCTGGGCCTGGCGTCGCCGTGGCAGCCGGCAGCCCGTGCGGTCGAGCCCACCGATGTCAAGGCGGGCTGCATCCTGCTCATCCTCTGCACGCCCGACCCCACCCCGACGCCCACGCCGTCGAGCTCGCCGCGGCCGAGCGCCTCGTCATCGCCGACGCCGCCGAGCTCGCCCGCGGCACCGCCCTCTGGCGACGCCGACGGCAGCACCGGCGGCGACGAGACGGCCGAAGGCGACGAGGCCACCGAAGGTGAAGGGCCGGCCGAAGACGGCGGCTCGGGCACCACGATCATCCAGGTTCCGGGTCAGGACCGCCCGTCCGCGCCCGAGGACGGGGAGGAGCCCGTAACCGACCCGGAGGGTCCCAGCGACCTGACGACCGGCACGCCGCTGCTCGCGCTGGGAGCCGACAACGATCACGGCGTCTTCACGCTGCCCTCCGCGAACACGTGGGGCGACTCGCTGGAGATCAAGGGGCTCAAGCGCGTCGGCCTGGTGACGGTGCCCCTCGCCGACGGCACCCGCGCCACGACCATCAGGATCGAGTGCGACGAACTGGTGATCGACGAGTTCCAGCTCGACACGAAGAACCGGCACGAGGTCGTCGACCTCGACACCGGCGGCATGACGCTGCGGGGCAACGTGGTGGTCTGGCTCGATCGCGTCGGCGCCCAGGTCGGCGGCGGCGAGGGGCTCTCACTCGGGGGAGACCTGCTCGCCCTCGAGCCGCTCATGACGTTGCTGGGCCAGGGACACCTGGTGCTCGGTCTCGTGGGCGCCCAGGCCGACGAGCTCTCGTACGAATCGTTCGAACAGCGCGCCTGGCTCCAGTGACCGCGCCGGCGCCGGTTCAGCCGGCCGCCTGCAGCAGTCCGTGCTCTTCGATGAGCGCGAGTGACAGCAGCTTGTAGCCCACGCTGTCGAAGAACACGGTCATCCGGTCCTCCTCGACCGACATCACCGTGCCCTCGCCCCAGTCGTCGTGGCGCACCCGCTCGTCGACCGTGAACCCCGACGCGACCGGGCTCGCCTCCGTGGCAGCTGTCGCGGTGCCGGCCTCGCACGTGTCGCAGTTGCCGCACGGCTCGCCCCGCTCGCGGCCGAACGCCTCCAGCAGCACCTGCCGGCGGCACTGCCGCGTCTCGGCGTAGCCGCGCATCACCTCGATCCGCGAGCGGTCGATCAGCTCGCGCTCCTCGATGCGCCGAAGCGCGGTCTCCACCGCCGTAGTGCGCTCCGCCCCGCGGCGCAACGCCGCACCGCGTCGGCCCAGCCGCACGACCCCGGTGTCCGACAGGAGGGAGAGCAGCGCCGTGACACGGCGCGGCGACAGGCCCGTCGCCCGCGCCAGGGCCGAGCGGGAGCGCTCGCGTTCCCCCAGCGCGTCGTACAGGCTGCCCACCTCGTCGGCATCGGGCCGCCGGGACGCGAACCAGCGTCGCAGCGCGAGATCCTCGGGACGGTAGTGCAGGGTGGCCTGGGCGGGCTCACCGTCGCGTCCGGCTCGACCGAGCTCCTGGTAGTAGGCGTCGACCGAGTCGGGAGTGTCGGCGTGCACCACGAACCGCACATCCTCCTTGTCGATGCCCATCCCGAAGGCGGAGGTTGCCGACACGACGTCGAGCTCACCCGCGAGGAACGCCTCGTGCACACGACCGCGCTCGGCGGCGGGCAGCCCGGCGTGATACGCCGCGGTGCGCAGGCCCCGCTCGGCCAGCTCGGCGGCGTAGCGCTCGGCGTCCCGCCGCGTCGCGGTGTAGAGCAGCCCCGGGTGCGCGAGGGCGGCGGTCTCCTCGACGACGGCCCGGCGCTTGTTGTCGTCGTCGACGTGCCGGCGCACCGCGAGTGCGATGTTGGGACGATCCATGTCGCCGATCAGCACGTGTGGGTCGTGCATGCCCAGGCGCGCCACGATCTCTTCGCGCACAGGCGTCGAGGCGGTCGCGGTGAGCGCCACCACGGGCGGGCGGCCGAGGCGCTCGGCCATCGCGCCGATCATGAGGTAGTCGGGGCGGAAGTCGTGTCCCCATGAGGCCACGCAATGGGCCTCGTCCACCGCCAGCAGCGACACATCGAGCTCCGCGAGCTCGTCGAGCACCTCGTCCTTGGCCAGCTGCTCGGGCGCGAGCAGCACCAGGCGCGCCTCGCCGTCGTGCAAGCGGCGCCACGCGTCCGCGCGAGCCCGCGAACCGCGAGCCGAGTTGAGCGCGACGGCGACGGGGGCATCCGGCGCGCCCTCGAGGCCCACGAGCTGATCCTCCTGGAGGGCGATCAGCGGCGACACGACCACCGCGACCCCCGGGCGCATGGCGGCCGCCACCTGGTACACGGCCGACTTGCCGTAACCGGTCGCGAACACCGCCAGCACATCGCGTCCGGCGACGGCGGCCTCGATGGCATCCAGCTGCGCGGGGCGCAGGTGCTCGAGCCCGAAGGAGTCCCGCGCCACGCGCTCGATATCGTCACGGGTGGCGGCGGCGTCGCGCTGGGGCATGGTGCCAGTCCAACGGCTGCGGGCGGGCGGTTCAACCGGGTTGCGGTGCGCGCCGGTGGCGCATATGGAGGGATGCGGTCAGACGCCGGGCGCCTGATCGAAGCCGAGGCTGAGGCGGCGCAGCAGCGTGGCGAGGCGGTCGCGCTCGGCGCCGCTGAGACGGCGCAGCAGCTCCGCCTCGGCGTCCATCAGGCGGGTGATGGCGGCATCGACCCGCGTGCGCCCCTCGTCGGTGATGGTCACGAGCACGCTGCGGCCGTCCCCGGGATCCGACTCGCGCCGCACGAACCCGCGCTTGACGAGCCGGTCGATCCGATTGGTCATGGTGCCGCTGGACACGAGGGTCTGCTGCAGCAGCTGCTTCGGGCTGAGCTGATACGGATCTCCCGCACGGCGCAGGGCCGACAGCACATCCCACTCCCATGGCTCGATGTCGGTGCGGCGGAACGCCTCGCGTCGCGCGCGATCGAGGTGACGCGAGAGGCGGTCGACGCGCGAGAGCACCTCCATGGGAGAGAAGTCGAGATCGGGACGCTGGCGCGCCCATGCGCCCACGATGCGATCGACCTCGTCGGTCTCGGATGCCATGGGCCCAGTCTGCCGGATGAGAGACTGGAGCAGCGGCGTGGCCCCAGGGGGCCGCCCGCGGTCCGCCATGGTGTAACGGCAGCACGACAGCCTTTGGAGCTGTGAGGACCAGGTTCGAATCCTGGTGGCGGAGCATGACGTACAACGAGACGGCTCCTCACGACCTGGCGATCGTCATCCTGGCGGCGGGGCAGGGCACCCGGATGAGGTCCTCGCTGCCGAAGGTGCTGCACCCGATCGGCGGCCGGACGCTGCTCGGCCACGTGCTGCACACGGCGCAGCAGCTGCCCGCCTCGACCGTGCGTGTGGTCGTGCGGCACGAGCGCGACCGCATCGTCGAGTCGCTCGACGACATGCCGGGCGTCGAGTTCGTCGACCAGGACGAGGTTCCCGGCACCGGCCGTGCGGTGCAGCTCGCGGTGCAGTCGCTGCCCGACGGCTTCGACGGCGACGTGCTGGTGCTGAGCGGCGACGTGCCCCTGCTCGAGGTCGACACGCTCGCGGAGCTGCTCGACGCGCACCGCGCCGCAGCCGCCGAGGCCACGCTGCTGAGCGCCGCGCTGGAGGACCCGACGGGATACGGCCGCGTCATCCGCGACGCGTCCGGCTCGGTGGCGCGCATCGTGGAGCAGAAGGAGGCCACCGACGAGGAGGCCGCGGTCTCCGAGATCAACGCCGGCGTGTACGTGTTCCGCGCGGCGTCGCTTCGCGCGAGCCTCCCGCGCGTCGGCACGGGCAACGCTCAGGGCGAGATGTACCTCACCGACGTCATCCGCCTGCTGCGCGAGGCCGGGCTCCAGGTCGCCGCCCGCACGGCGTCCGACGCGCGCATCGCGCTCGGCGTGAACGACCGCGTGCAGCTCTCGGAGGCGGCCGCCATCCTGAATGCGCGCATCGTGCGCCGCTGGCAGCGCGAGGGCGTCACGATCCAGGATCCGGCCACCACCTGGATCGACGACACGGCCACGCTCGCGCAGGATGTGACGGTCCTGCCGAACACGCACATCCTGGGTGCGACGACCATCGCCGAGGGAGCGACGGTCGGCCCCGACACCTCGCTGGTGGACTGCGAGATCGGGGAGGGCGCCACGGTGCGGCGCGCCGACGCGACTCTCGCGGTGGTCGGCGCAGGCGCCACGGTGGGCCCGTACGCGTACCTGCGCGCCGGCGCGGAGCTCGCTGCGGGCGCCAAGGTCGGCACGTACGTCGAGGTGAAGAACTCGCAGATCGGCGAGGGCTCGAAGGTGCCACACCTGTCGTACGTCGGCGACACGACGATCGGCCGGGGCGTGAACCTGGGCGCCGGTGCGATCACCGCCAACTACGACGACATCGCCAAGCACCGCACCGAGATCGGCGACGAGGTGCACACGGGCTCGCATAACGTGTTCGTCGCGCCGGTTAGGATTGAGGCCGGCGCGAAGACGGGGGCCGGCGCCGTGATCCGCAAGGATGTCCCGGCCGGAGCCCTCGCCCTGAGCGTCGCCCCTCAGCGCAACATCGAGGGGTGGGTGGAGAAGAACCGAGCGGGCACCGCGGCGGCCGAGGCCGCCGAGCGAGCTCGCAGCGCAGAGAAGGCGGCCGATGGCGCGCAAGAGCAAGACGACCACTGAGGACGAGCGGCAGCGGGGCATCGCCCCGGGAATCGTCGCCAAGACCAAGAAGCGCCTCGTGGTGGTGTCGGGAGGCTCGCACCCCGAGCTCGCCCACGCGATCGCCTCGCAGCTGGGCATCGAGGTCGCGCCCACCGAGCGCCGCACCTTCGCCTCGGGTGAGATCTACACGCGCTTCGAGACGTCGATGCGCGGGTGCGACGTGTTCGTCGTGCAGACCTTCGGGCAGCCGGTCAACGAGTGGCTGATGGAGATGCTGATCATGCTGGATGCGCTCAAGCGCGCGTCGGCCAAGCGCATCACCGTCGTCGCCCCGTATTACCCCTACTCGCGTCAGGACAAGAAGGGCCGCGGCCGCGAGCCGATCTCGGCCCGACTGGTCACCGATCTCATCGCGACGGCCGGTGCCGACCGCATCATGAGCGTCGACCTGCACGCCGCGCAGATCCAGGGCTTCTTCGACGGTCCCGTCGACCACCTGTTCGCCAAGCCGATCCTCGCGCGGTACTTCGCCGAGTCGCTGCAGGGTGAGGACCGCGAGACCCTCACGGTGGTCTCGCCCGACATGGGCCGCGTGCGCGTCGCCGACACGTGGGCCGACGAGTTCGGCGCGCCGCTGGCGATCATCCACAAGCGCCGCGACCCCAAGGTCGCCAATCAGGTGACCGTGCACGACATCGTCGGCGAGGTGGAGGGGCGCACCTGTCTGCTGGTCGACGACATGATCGACACGGGCGGCACGATCGTGAAGGCGGCCCAGGCGCTCAAGGCCAACGGTGCCCGCAAGGTGATCGTGGCCGCGACGCATGCGATCTTCAGCGACCCGGCCGCGCAGCGCCTGCAGGACGAGTCGATCGACGAGGTCGTCGTGACCGACACCGTGCCGCTGGAGCCCGAGCGCCGCTTCGACAAGCTCACGGTCCTCTCCGCCGCGCCGCTGCTCGCGCGCGCGATCAAGGAGGTCTTCGACGACGGCTCCGTCACGAGCATGTTCGACGGCGCCGCGTAAGCGTCGCCCGCACGAGAGAGGCCGCATCCGGTGGGTGCGGCCTCTCTCGTCGTCGGAGTGCGCCGTCAGTCGGGATCGACCGGCTTGGCGGGCAGGCTCACCTCGAAGGTCGTGTCGCCCGGCTGGCTGAGCACGCGGATCTCGCCGTGATGCGCGTCGACGATCGCCTTGACGATGGCAAGACCCAGACCGGTGCCGCCGGTGGCACGCGTACGCGAGCGGTCGCCGCGGGCGAACCGGGTGAAGAGCTCGCCCTGCAGGTCCGGGTCGACGCCCGGCCCGTCGTCGTGCACCCTCAGGATGGCGCGGGTCGCGCTGCCCGTGCCCTCGCGCGCCAGAGACACGGTCACGGTGGTGCCGGGCGGGGTGTGGGTGCGCGCGTTCGCCAGCAGGTTCGCGACGACCTGTGTGAGGCGTCCGGCGTCGCCCGCCACGACCACGGGTTCCTCTTCGACGTCCACGCGCCACTCGTGCTCGGGCCCCGCCACGCGCTGATCGGCGACCGACTCGAGCACGATCCGGGTGAGATCCACGGCACCGTAGACGAGCTCCTGCCCCTCGTCGAGGCGGGCCAGCAGCAGCAGGTCCTCGACCAGCCCCGTCATCCGCATCGACTGGGCCTGGATGCGCTCGAGCGACTGCGCGCTGGTCTCGCTGAGCGTCGTGTCGCGCAGCGACAGCTCGGAGTAGCCGCGGATCGACGCGAGCGGCGTGCGCAGCTCGTGGCTCGCGTCGGCGACGAACCGGCGCATGCGCTCCTCGTTGCGCTGCCGCGCGTGCAGCGAGGCGTCGACGTGGTCGAGCAGGGTGTTGAGCGCGGCGCCCACCTCGCCGATCTCGGTGCCGCGCTCCGCCTGATCGGCGGGCACGCGCTCGTCGATCGACACGACGCCCTGGTCGAGCGGCTGCCGGGCGACGCGCTGCGCCGTCTCGGCGACCGCGCGCAGGGGCTTGAGGCCCTGCCGGATGACGAGCGTGATGGCCGCGCCCAGCACGAACAGCCCGGCGGCCGTCGTGAAGGTGATCGCGGTGATGAGGGTGCCGATCGTCGACCGCACCTCGGCCGTCGACTGGCCCATCACGACGCGGGTGTCGCCGAGCGTGCGTCCGACCTGCACGCGGAAGTCGCCGAGGCCACGCACCGTGAGCGTCGAGATGCCCTCCTCGCCGCGCGCGAGCGTGAGGGCGGCGAGCTGCGACGACCCGAGCGGTTCGATCGTGTAATGCGCGTCCACGTAGGCGCCGCTGCGGTCGCCCGCCGCCGTCTCCAGGATCAGGATGGTGCCCGGCGGCACCTGCCTGCCGTCCAGCGCACTGGCCGCGTCGCCCATGGCCCCCGCGCCGATCAGCCACTGTCCGGACTCGGCGACCATGCTGCGCACCTGCTGCGACAGCCGCTCCTCGAGCACGGTGTTGAGCATCATGGCCGTGACGGCGGCCACCACGACGAAGATCAGCGAGACGAAGCCGAAGACCGTGAGCATGAGCCGCGCCTGGAACGACAGCGGCCGCTTGCCGATGCGCTTCGCCGGCCGGTCGCCCGGCGCATCGTGGGATGGCGCATCCGGCGCGCCCGCATCCGGCACCGGCGCATCCGCTCTCGCGTCCGACGTCGGACCGGGCACGGTCACTGCGGCGCCTTGATCATGTAGCCCACGCCGCGCACGGTGTGGATCAGGGGCTGGCGGCCCGCGTCGATCTTCTTGCGCAGGTACGAGATGTACAGCTCGACGACGCTCGAGCGTCCGCCGAAGTCATAGCTCCACACCCGGTCGAGGATCTGCGCCTTCGAGACCACCTTGCGCTCGTTGCGCATCAGGAACCGCAGCAGCTCGAACTCGGTCGCGGTCAGCTCGATCTGGGTGCCGTCGCGCTCCACCTCGTGGCTGTCCTCGTTCAGGCTCAGGTCGCCCACGCGCAGGATCGGCTCCTCCTCCGCCGCATGCGCGGTGCCCGAGCGTCGCATCAGCGCGCGGAGCCGGGCCACGACCTCTTCGAGGCTGAACGGCTTGGTGACGTAGTCGTCGCCGCCGGCGGTGAGACCGGCGACGCGGTCGGCCACAGCGTCCTTCGCGGTGAGGAAGAGCACGGGCACGTCGTCGCCCGCCTGACGCAGCCGCTGCAGCACGCTCATGCCGTCGAGGTCGGGCATCATGATGTCGAGCACGAGGGCGTCGGGCTTGAACTCCTTCGCCGCAGCGAGCGCCTCGAAGCCGCTGGCGGCGGTGCGCACCTGCCAGCCCTCCATCTTCAGGGCCATCGACAGCAGATCGGTCAGCATCTGCTCGTCGTCGACGACCAGGATGCGCACGGGCGTGCCGTCGGCGCGCAGGAGGGCGGGCGAAGCGTGCGGGGTGCTCATGGCTCCCATTGTGCGCGCCAACCTATGAGGTCTCTATGGAGCGCGCTATGCGTGGGGTGGGAAGCGCCGCGGCCGTTCGGTGCGGGTGGCGGCATAGGAACGTCATAACCGGCTCCGCGGTCTCACATGCAGAGCATTCCTAGCGTCGGGTCGACGGCCGGATCCCGGCCGAGAAGGAGACCCCATGTACTGGACATATCTGCGGCGGGAGCTGGCCGGCCGCAAGCGGCAGACGATCATCGTGGCAGCGGGCCTGGCGATCGCCATCGCTCTCGTCATCGTCGTGAACGCGCTCGCGGCGGGCGTGAGGGACGCCCAGTCCGCGGCCCTCGCGTCGGTGTACGGCGTCGGCACCGACCTGACCGTCACGGGGGCGCAGGCGGAGCCGGGTCAGGGCGGACGTCCCTCGTTCGAGTTCGGGGAGGGCGGCGGCACCGCGAACGAGGATGGCTCGACCTCGCTCAGCCAGTCGCGCCTCATGACCGACCGGATGCGCGGCACGCTCGACGCCGCCACGGTCGACACCGTGACGTCGATCGACGGCGTCGCGGCGGCATCCGGCGCGCTCAGCCTCACGAACACGACGTTCGACGGCGAGCTTCCCGACATGTCGGGCGCCTCTCCCGAGGGCCAGGCGCCCGAGGGGGGCGTGCCCGAGGGCGGGCGGCAGGGCGGCGGCTTCGCCGGCGGCCAGTTCGACATCGACTCGTTCACCGTGCTGGGCGTCGAGGCGGCGGGCGAGACGGTCGGCCCGCTGTCGTCCGCGGAGCTGGTGGACGGGCGCATGCTCACGGCGGACGACGAGGGACAGGACGTCGCGGTGCTCGACGAGACCTACGCCACGAGCAGCGAGCTCGGCGTCGGCGACCCCATCGACGTCGGGGGCACGCAGATGGAGATCGTCGGCGTCGTGACCTCGACGTCCGCCGACGCCGACACGGCCGCGAACGTCTACATCCCGCTCGACGTCGCGCAGGCGCTGTCGGACTCCGGCGACGTCGTGTCGACCGTCTACGTGCAGGCCGCCTCGTCGGATGCGATCTCCGATGTCCGGTCCGCGCTCGAATCGGCCCTGCCGGAGGCGACCGTGAGCTCGCAGTCCGACCTCGCGTCCAGCGTCTCGGGGTCGCTCGCGAGCGCGTCGACCCTCATCACGAACCTCGGCACGTGGCTGTCGGCCATCCTGCTCATGGTCGCTGTCGCACTCGCGGTGCTGTTCACCATCTCGGGTGTCTCGCGTCGCACCCGGGAGTTCGGCACGCTCAAGGCGATCGGCTGGTCCAACGGCCGCGTGGTGGGCCAGGTGGCCGGCGAGTCGATCGTGCAGGGGCTCATCGGTGGAGCGGCCGGCGTGGCGCTCGCCCTGGCCGGCGTGCTGGTGATCGACCTCGTCCATCCGACGATCTCGAGCGCACCGGCCGCGGCCGGGTTCGGCGAGGGGCGCGCCGGCATGGCGGCCGGTCCGGGTGGCGGCGGAGGCCCCCTCGGTCAGGCGGCCCAGACGGCGACCGACATCGCGCTGAGCGCGCCCGTGTCGGCGACCGTGATCCTGCTCGCGCTCGGCCTCGCGATAGCGGCGGGGCTCGTGGCGGGGGCGTTCGGCGGGTGGCGTGCCGCGCGGCTGAGCCCGGCCGAGGCCCTGCGGGCGGTGGCGTGATGAGCAGAGGGGTGACGAACGGAGGCGTGATGGACAGCGGTGTGACGAGCAGCGGTGTGACGAAGAGCGGTGTGACGAAGAGCGGTGTGACGAAGAGCGGCGTGGCCGACGGCAGACAGGAGACAGGGATGACCATCGCGGAGACAGCCCCGGCTTACCGCATCGCGGGCGTCACGAAGACGTATCAGCAGAAGGGCCGAGTGGTGAAGGCGCTGACGGGCGTGGACGTCGAGATCGCTCACGGTGACTTCGTCGCGATCCAGGGCCCGACGGGCGGCGGCAAGTCGACGTTCCTCCAGATCCTCGGCGCGCTCGACCGGCCCAGCTCGGGACAGGCGGCGTTCGGCGAGCACGACATCGCGAGGGCGTCGGACGCGCAGCTGGGCCGGCTGCGCGCCCACGAGATCGGGTTCGTGTTCCAGGGCTTCAACCTGATCCCGACGCTCACGGCCGCCGAGAACGTCGACATGGGCCTCGAGCCGCTCGGCCTCCCGCGGGAGGAACGCCGCGCCCGCGTCGCGGACGCGCTCGCTCGCGTCGGACTCGCCGAACGCGGCGATCACCGCCCGGGCGAGCTCTCGGGCGGGCAGCAGCAGCGCGTGGCGATCGCCCGGGCGATCGCCAAGCGGCCGCGTGTGCTGCTGGCGGACGAGCCGACGGGCAACCTCGACGAGAGCATGCGCGACGAGATCCTGCAGGTGCTGCAGCGCCTGAACGACGAGGGTCTGACGCTCGTGGTCGTCACGCACGACTCGGCGGTCGCCCGGCGCGCGAAGCGCCGCCTGCGCCTCGACAAGGGCACGGTGCGCGAGATCGCCTGACGCCGGCGTCCTCAGACGGCGATGCCCCGCACCGGAGGACCGGTGCGGGGCATCGCGACGTCAGACGGAGGGGCGTCGGGCGCGGGTCAGTGCGTGTCCTCGGCCTCGATCTCGGTGCGGTCGCCCGACCACAGCGTGTGGAACGTGCCGGGCTTGTCGATGCGCTTGTAGGTGTGGGCGCCGAAGAAGTCGCGCTGTCCCTGCACGAGCGCGGCGGGCAGGCGCTCGGCGCGGATGCCGTCGTAGTACGCCAGCGACGAGGAGAACGCCGGAGAGGGGATGCCCGCCTGGGTGGCGGCGATCACGACACGGCGCCACGCCGCCTGGCCGCGCGTGAGCGCGTCGGCGAAGTACGGCGCGGCCATGAGCAGCGGCAGGTCCGGGGCCTCCGCGTACGCGTCGGCGATGCGGTTCAGGAACTGGGCGCGGATGATGCAGCCCGCGCGCCAGATCTTCGAGATCGCGCCGAGGTCGATCTTCCAGCCGTATTCGGCGGCGCCGGCGCGGATCTCGTCGAAGCCCTGCGAGTAGGCGACGATCTTCGAGGCGAACAGCGCCTGCCGGACATCCTCGATGAACGCGTCGACATCGGCGACCTCGAACGTCTCGCCCGGGCCCGGCAGCGAAGACGCGGCCTCGCGCTGCTCGGGGTGCGACGACAGCGAACGGGCGAACGTCGCCTCGGCGATGCCCGAGACCGGAACGCCGAGCGACAGCGCCGTCTGCACCGTCCACGCGCCCGTGCCCTTCGCGCCGGCCTGGTCGAGGATCACGTCGACCAGCGGCTTGCCCGTCTCGGCGTCGACCTGGCGCAGCACCTCGGCGGTGATCTCGATCAGGTACGACTCGAGCTCGCCGGTGTTCCACTCGGCGAAGATCTCGGCGATCTCGGCCGGCGTCTTGCCCGTGCCGCGGCGGATCAGGTCGTACGCCTCGGCGATGAGCTGCATGTCGGCGTACTCGATGCCGTTGTGCACCATCTTGACGAAGTGACCCGCACCGTCGGTGCCGACGTGCGTGACGCACGGCTCGCCCTCCGCGACCGCTGCGATCGACTTGAGGATGGGGCCGAGCGTGACCCACGACTCCTCCGGGCCGCCCGGCATGATCGAGGGGCCGTGCAGAGCGCCCTCCTCGCCACCGGAGATGCCCGCGCCGACGAAGTTGATGCCGGTCTCGCGCACGGCCTTCTCGCGGCGGATGGTGTCGGTGAACAGCGCGTTGCCACCGTCGACGATGATGTCGCCGGGCTCGAAGACCTTCGTCAGCGCCTGGATGACCGCGTCGGTGCCGGCTCCCGCCTTGACCATGATGATGGCGGTGCGCGGCTTCGCGAGCGACGCGGCGAACTCCTCGTACGAGTACGCCGGGATGAACTCGGCCTCGGGGTGCTCCTCGAGCAGGAGGTCGGTCTTCTCGCGGCTGCGGTTGTACACGGCCACCGTGTTGCCCTCGCGGCTGGCGAGGTTGCGGGCGAGGTTCGAGCCCATCACGGCGAGGCCGACGACGCCGATGTTGGCGGCGGCTCCGCGATCCGAGGGGGACGGGGTGGAAACGTCGGTCACGCGATCTCCTTGCACACGGTCACTGCAACGGCACTGGGAAGACGGAAGGCGTCTCGCGGCGATCCCGTCGCGTCCAGGCTAGTGCGCCCCGTGCCGCGGCGGCGGCCCGCGAGGGGTCGATCAGTCCTTGCGGTAGCCCGAGCGGCCCATCGAGAAGAACGCACCGGCGATGAGCACCGCGGTGGCGAGGGTCATGGCGCCGATCACGCCGGCGACGATGTGCGAGGGGTCGATCACAGAGGCTCTCCCGGGCAGGCGGACGGCGCCGCGACGGCGCCGTGAAGGGTGGAATGTCGCGCGCAGGCGCGGTCTTCCCACCCTATCCCGTTCGTCGGCCCCGTTCGTCGGCAGGGGTCTTCGTCGGGTACGATGGGGGAGACCTCGGCGAGGGCGAGCCGCATCCGCGTGCTCAGCCGTTATCGACGCGGGCGAGCCTCGTGGCTCTCCTCACGCGTTGTCAGCGTTCGAGTCGAGAAACCCACAGACCATCGCGCCGCCGGATCGGCGGCGCGTTCCACGAGGAGACCAACATGTCGGAGCAGACCACGCTCAGCGCCGAGGTGCGCACCCAGTTCGGCAAGGGCTTCGCCCGCCGCCTGCGCGCCGCGCACCAGATCCCCGCCGTGCTGTACGGCCACGGCACCGAGCCCGTGCACCTGGCGCTGCCGGGTCACGAGACGCTCCTGCTGGTGCGTCACGCCAACGCGATCGTCGAGCTCGCGTTCGAGGGCAAGAAGCAGCTCGCCCTCGTCAAGGACGTGCAGCGCGACCCGGTGCGCCAGATCATCGAGCACGTCGACCTGGTCGTCCTCAAGAAGGGCGAGAAGGTCACGGTGGACGTCCCCGTCGCCGTGACGGGCGAGCCCTTCGCGGGCACGATCGCCACGCTCGACGCCATGACGTTGACCGTCGAGGCCGACGCGACGAACATCCCCGAGCACATCGAGGTCGACGTCGAGGGTCTCGAGGACGGTGCGCACATCACCGCCGCCGACGTGAAGCTGCCCCAGGGCGTGTCGCTCGTCACCGAGGGCGAGACGCTGGTCGTGGCCGTGTCGACGCCGCAGCTCGACACCACGAGCGACGCCGAGTCCGCTGACGCTGAGGCTCCCGCCGCAGAGGCCTCGGAGGAGGCCGCCGAGTAATTCCGGCTCTTCGGAGGAGGGGGCGCGAGCGATCGCGCCCCCTCCTTCGTCTGCGGCCGGCACCGGCTGGTCGTCGGACGCTCCGGCGCGGCTGAGAGGATGGACGCATGGCGGATACGTGGCTCATCGTGGGCCTGGGCAACCCGGGGCCGCGCTATGAGGCGACGCGGCACAACGTCGGGCAGATGGTGATGGACGAGCTCGCCGACCGGCGGCGTGAGCCGTTCCGGCAGCACAAGGCGAACGCGCGCGTGGCCGAGACGTGGCTGCGGCCCGGCGGCGCGAAGCTCGTGCTCGCGAAGCCCAACTCGTTCATGAACGTGTCGGGAGGCCCGGTGGCGAACCTCGCGCGGTTCTACGGCGCGGATCCCGATCACGTGGTCGTCGTGCATGACGAGCTGGACATCCCGTTCGACACGCTGCGCCTGAAGTCGGGCGGCGGCCACGGCGGTCACAACGGCGTGCGCGACGTCGCGAAGGCGCTGGGCACGCCGGACTTCCTGCGGGTGCGCGTGGGCATCGGGCGACCGCCCGGGCGTCAGGACCCCGCCGACTGGGTGCTCGATCCCTTCAGCGCGACCGACCGCAAGACGCTGCCCATCCTGATCTCCGAGGCCGCCGATGCGGTCGAGCGGATTGTGGAGGATGGCCTCGTCGCGGCGCAGCAGCGCTTCCACGCCCCCAAGGCGTAGGGCCACCGACGACACGTGCTCTCAACGAGCACACGTCATCCGCACGCGCAGAAGACGTGTCGTCGCTGACGACACGTGTTCTCGGTGTCAGGGGGCGACGGATGCCGCGATGCCCGACATGGTCCCGGCGATCGCTGCGGCCGCCACGACCAGCGGCCCGAGCGCGGCGATCACGATCGCGGCGATGGCGGGACCGCGCCCGCGGTCGCGCGCGACCGCCACGATGCCCTGGACGAGCGCCCAGAGGCCGAGGACGGTGCCGGCCCACGTCGCGATCTCGCCGACCAGCACCCAGTCGCGCACAGGTGTGAGCACCTCCAGCCCCGACGTGGGTGAGAGGGTCTCGAGGCGGGGGCCGACGCCCGCGCCGATGGCCCCGAGGGCGATCGCCAGCACGATGCTCGCGCCCGCCGTCGCGATCAGCGAGAGCAGGAGCGCCACGCGTCCCAGCGCGCGCGAGCGACGCGGTGCCGGCGGCTGGATCAGCTGCGCGTACCGCGGATCCTGCGGCGCGACATACGGGGCGGCGGGCGGGGGCTCGGCTGCGGTCACGGCGTCATCCTACGGAGGGCGCGCTCACGGAGCCGGATGTCGGCGCTCCCGCTTAGACTCGTCCGGTGACTGTTCAGGGGATTCTGCGCGCCCTCGAGACCGCCGAATCGTTCCGGGACGCGCTGTCCGCATCCGCCGTCGACGCCGATCTTTCGCTCGTCGACGGGCTCGATGCCCCGGCGCTCGCAGCACTGCTGATGCGGCGAGTCGAGGCGGGCCACCCCGCGGTGCTGCTCGCCATCGCACCCACGGGACGCCGAGCCGAGAGCCTCGCGGCGGCACTCGGCGAGATGATGCCCGGCGCGGACGTGCGTCACTTCCCCGCGTGGGAGACCCTGCCGCACGAGCGGCTCAGCCCCAGCGCCGAGACGATCGGGCGCCGCCTGGCCACTCTGCGCCGCCTGGCCACGTGGGACGGCTCGACGCCGCTGATCGTCACCGCATCCGTGCGATCGGCGATCCAGCCGCTCGCGCCCGGGCTGGGGCGAGCGGAGCCCATCCGCCTCGTCGCCGGAGCGCGGGGCCACGACCTCGACGACATCGCGCGCCGTCTGGTCGAGCTGGCCTACGCGCGCGTCGACATGGTGTCGCGCCGCGGCGAGTTCGCGGTCCGCGGCGGCATCCTCGACGTCTTCCCGCCCACGGCCGACCATCCGTACCGCATCGAGCTGTTCGGCGACGAGGTCGACCAGATCCGCGCGTTCTCGGTGGCCGACCAGCGCTCGCTGCCGGGCGACGTGCGCGACGTGGAGCTCGTGCCGAGCCGCGAGCTGCTGCTCACGGACGCGGTACGGGCACGGGCGCGCGAGCTGCAGCACGAGTTCCCCGGAATCGCGCAGATGCTCGAGAAGATGGCCGAAGGCATCCCGGTCGAGGGCATGGAGTCGCTCACGCCCGTCGTGGCCGGGCCGCTCGTGTCGCTCGTGGAGTACCTGCCGCGCAGCACCGCCGTCGCCCTGGTCGATCCCGAGCGCGCCGTGTCGCGCGCCCTCACCCTGGGCGAGACGAACCGGGAGTTCCTGGAGGCCGCGTGGAGCGCCGCCACGAGCGGAGCGCGCGCGCCCATCAATCTCGACTCCGGCGATTTCCTCACGATCGCGAGGCTGCATGACGACGTGCGCGATCGCGGCGGCGTGTGGTGGACGCTCAGCCCGTTCGACTCGGGCATGGCCGACATCGCGGCCGAGCTCGACGCGCTGGCCGACGACGGGGTGCGCATCGCTCCCGACCTGGGGGCGGCCATCCGCATCCGGGCATCTGCCGTGCCGTCGTTCTCGGGCAGCGTCGACGGCGCGATCGAGCACGTCGCCGCCAGGCTCGCCGACGGCTGGCGGGTCGTGCTGGCGGCGAGTGGAAGCGGCCTGGTCGAGCGCGCGCGAGACGTGCTGTCCGAGCGCGGCCTCGCCGCTCGCGTGGTGGAGTCGCTCGGCGACGCTCCGGAGCCGGGGGTCGCGACCCTCACACAGGCCAGCGTCGAGCGAGGGTTCGAGGTCGAGGAGGCCCGGCTCTCGGTGCTCACCGAGGCCGAGTTCTACGGCCGGACGATCGGCGGCGACACCCGCGTCGTCAAGAAGCTCGCCTCGCGGCGGCGCAACGTCGTCGACCCGCTGCAGCTCAAGCCCGGCGACTTCGTGGTGCACGCGACCCACGGCATCGGCCGTTTCGTCGAGATGACCAAGCGCCAGGTGTCGAGCGGCGGGCGCAACGCCACCAAGAGCGAGCGCGACTACCTGGTGCTCGAGTACGCGCCGTCCAAGCGCGGGTACCCGGGCGACAAGCTGTTCGTGCCGACCGACCAGCTCGACCTGCTGTCGAAGTACGTGGGCGGCGAGGCGCCCGCGCTGTCGAAGATGGGCGGCAGCGACTGGGCCCAGGCCAAGGGCAAGGCCCGCAAGGCGGTGCGCGACATCGCCGTCGAGCTGGTGAAGCTGTACTCGGCGCGGATGGCGGCCAAGGGTCACGCGTTCGGTCCCGACACCCCCTGGCAGCGCGAGCTCGAGGAGGCGTTCCCGTTCGCCGAGACGCCGGATCAGCTCCAGACCATCGAAGAGGTCAAGCGGGACATGGAGCGTCCTGTGCCGATGGACCGCCTGCTGTCGGGTGACGTGGGCTTCGGCAAGACCGAGGTCGCCGTGCGCGCGGCGTTCAAGGCGATTCAGGACGGCAAGCAGGTCGCGATGCTCGTGCCGACCACGCTGCTGGTCAAACAGCACCTCGAGACCTTCCAGGAACGGTTCGCCGGCTTCCCCGTCACCGTCAAGCCGCTGTCGCGCTTCCAGACCGCGACCGAGGCGCGCAAGACGCTCGACGGCCTGCTCGACGGCACGGTCGACATGGTCATCGGCACGCACCGCATCCTGACCGATCAGGTGATCTTCAAGGATCTCGGCCTGATGATCATCGACGAGGAGCAGCGCTTCGGCGTCGAGCACAAGGACCAGCTGAAGAAGCTGAAGACCAACGTCGACATCCTCGCGATGAGCGCGACGCCGATCCCGCGCACGCTCGAGATGGCGGTCACCGGCATCCGCGAGATGTCGACGCTCGCGACGCCGCCCGAGGACCGGCATCCGATCCTGTCGTACGTCGGCCCCCGCAACGACAAGCAGATCGCCGCCGCGATCCGGCGCGAGCTGCTGCGCGAGGGACAGGTGTTCTACGTGCACAACCGGGTCACCTCGATCAACTCGGTCGCGGCGCACCTCGCCGAGCTGGTGCCCGACGCGCGCATCGCGGTCGCGCACGGCAAGATGGGCGAGCACCAGCTCGAGCAGGTCGTCGACGACTTCTGGGAGCGCAAGTTCGACGTGCTGGTCTGCACCACGATCATCGAGACCGGCATCGACATCGCCAATGCGAACACGATCATCATCGACCGCGCCGACAAGTACGGCCTGGCGCAGCTGCACCAGCTGCGGGGGCGCGTGGGACGCGGTCGCGAGCGCGCGTACGCGTACTTCGTGTACGACGAGAACAAGCCGCTGTCGGAGACCGCCGCCGACCGCCTGCAGACCATCGCGGTGCACAACGACCTCGGATCGGGCATCCAGGTCGCCATGAAGGACCTCGAGCTGCGCGGCGCCGGCAACCTCCTCGGCGCCGAACAGGCCGGTCACATCGCGGGCGTCGGCTTCGACCTCTACCTGCGCATGATCGGCGAGGCGGTCGCGACCTTCCGCGGCGAAGACACCGAGGGTCCTGTCGAGCTGCGGCTGGAGCTGCCGGTCGAGGCGCGCCTGCCGGAGTCGTACATCGACGCCGAGCGGCTTCGCCTCGAGGCCTATCAGAAGCTCTCCGCGGCCGCCGCGGCGACCGCGAAGGACGACGCGATCGATCTGGTGATCGACGAGCTCTCCGACCGATACGGCACCCCGCCGCCCGAGGTCGACGGCCTGATCGCCGTCGCCCGCCTGCGGCGCCGGGCCGCGCAGGCCGGCCTGACCGACGTGGTCGCGATGGGGCGCAACCTGCGCGTGGCTCCCGCGAACCTGTCCGATTCGATGCGCGTGCGCCTGCAGCGCCTGTACCCGGGTGCCAAGCTGCTCTCCGGCGGCGAGGCCATGGTGGTGCCGCTGCCGACTGCGGGCGGCGAGCCGCTGGCGGATGCCGACCTGCTGACGTGGGTCGCGCGGCTCATCGACGCGCTCTGGCCCGCACCCGCGCAGGCGCCCGCGCAGAAGGAGTAGGGCATCCGCCTCCGCACCCGGGAGAGGGGTTGAGCGGGGGCGCGCTCGGCGGTTTGATGGGCGCGTGAGCGATACCCACACCGAGCCCGACATCGTCGTGCGAGACAACCCGGAGCACACCCGCTACGAGGCGCTGATCGCGCTGCCCGACGGCGCCCGCGCGCTGGCCGGCGTGCTGGTCTACGACGACAGCCAGGCGGAAGGGGCCCGCACGCTGCTGCACACGGTGGTGTGGGAGGAGCACTCGGGGCACGGCGTCGGCGGCCGCCTCGCATCGCACGCCTTCGCCGATGCACGTGAGCGCGGGGTGCGCGTGGTGCCGGTGTGCACGTTCGTGCAGGGCTGGCTCCAGCGCCACCCGGAGCAGGCCGACCTCGTCGCCTGAACCGGCACCGGTCCGCCGGGCAGGGCTGCCCCGCGGCGATGTCCCCCGCGCGCATTATCCTAGTGCCGTCGCGGATCCTTCGGGGTGCGAGCAGTCGAGAGCCCCGGGGGGAGGCCAGGTCGGTGAGAGCCATGTCGTGGCTGCGCGAGCGTCGGCGCACGCTCGCAGCCGGTGCCGTGGTCGCGGTGGCGGCGCTCGGCGTCACCACCATGGCGGTGGCGTACGAGGGAAACCCCACGACCGAGCTCGACCTGCACGACGGCTCGGTGTGGATCACCAAACAGGATGAGCAGTACGTCGGCCACTTCAACAACGAGTCGCGGCGGCTCGACGGCCTGCTCGTCGCCCCCACGGCCGACTACGACGTGCTGCAGCAGGGCGAGCGGCTGCTGGTGCACGACGCGGGTGACGGCTCGCTGTCGCCCATCGACCCCGCCGCGGTCGCGCTGGGCGAGCGCGTGGAGGTGCCCCGCGGCGCGCGTGTGGAGCTGGGCGGCGACACCGTCGCGATCCTGGATCCCGAATCCGGCGCGCTGCACGTCCTGCCGTTCGCGGGCGTGAGCTCGTTCGGCGGCGCGGAGGCCGAGCCGGTGCTGGTGCTCGGGGCGGGCGCTGACTTCACGGTCGCGAGCGACGGCACCGTGTACGCGGTCGCCCCCGAGAGCGGCACGGTGCACACCGTGCGTCTCACGCCCGAAGGCGCGCCCCAGACGGTCGCGGAGCGGGAACTGGCGGGCATCACCGCGACCTCGAAGGTCGCGGTCACCTCGGTGGCGACGACGGGCGGCACGGCGCCGGTCGTGCTCGACGCCTCAGCCGGAACGCTGCATCTGCCCGAACGCGACGTGTCCGTCGCCGGCGCGGCCGACGCGAGGCTCGCGGCCGATGCGAGCACGGCCGATCCGATGCCGGCCGACGCGAACGGGGCCGGATCGGTGCTGCTCGCCACGCGGACCGGGCTGCTCCGAGTGCCGCTGTCATCGGGCCGGCCGGTCGAGACGCCCACGGGCGTCCCCGCCGCCAACCCGATCGAGCCCGTCGCGGTGGGCGGATGCGCATACGGCGCCTGGGCCGAGAGCGGCCGCGTGCTGCGGGACTGCCCGGGGGACGGCGACGATCTGCGCCAGGACATCCCCGACTATGACGCCGCGGGCGAGCTGCGCTTCCGCGTGAACCGCGACGCCGTCGTGCTCAACGACGTGCGGGGCGGCGGTGCCTGGCTGCCATCCGAGACGCTCCAGAAGGTCGACAACTGGGAGGACGTCACCCCGCCCGAGGGCGAGGGGGAGACGAACGACGACAAGACGACCCAGCAGGTGCCCGAGGCGCTGCCGCCGGATCGCGGACCGCAGAACACCGACCCGGTGACGAAGGACGACGACTTCGGCGTGCGGGCCGGGCAGACGACCATCCTGCCGGTGCTCGACAACGACAGCGACCCCGACGGTGACGTGCTGACGGTGTCGCTGCCCGACGGGTCGCCGGAGCTCGGGGACGTGCGGCTGATCCACAACGACACCGCCCTGCAGATCGCGGTGCCGGCCGATGCGAGCGGCACGGACACGTTCGGCTATGCGGTCTCGGATGGGCGTGGGGGAGAGGCCGCGGGCTCGGTGTCGCTCACGGTGCACGGAGCCGACCGCAACGCTGTGCCTGTGCAGCTGCCGGAGCGCACGCTGCGTGTGCCGGTCGAGGTCGGCGGGGCCGTGACGTACAGCGTGCTGCCGGAGTGGCGCGACCCGGATGGTGACAGCATGTACCTCGTCGCCGTGCACCCCCTCGAGGGCGACGAGGTCACGTTCACCGCCGACGGGCGCATCACCTACCGCGCGCTGTCGGGCACCCAGGGGCCCGTCGAGGTTCCCGTCGAAGTGTCCGACGGGCTCGCGTCGGCGGCGGGCGTCCTGAGCCTTGACGTGCGCCCGCGCGGCAGCACGCCTCCGGTCACCACGGCCGACCACGTGATCACGCGGGCGGGGCAGCAGGCCACGGTGGCTCCGCTGGCGAACGACCTGAGCGCCGGCGCGGAACCGCTGCGCCTGGCGCGGGTCGACGAGGTGCAGGGCGCCGTGGTCACCCCCGACTTCCCCAACCGCTCGTTCTCCTTCCGCTCCGACACCCCGGGCACGTACTACGTGCAGTACCTCGCGTCGACCGGTCCGAACGCCGTGCCGGGGCTGGTGCGCATCGACGTCCGCCCGCCGACGCAGAGCGATCTGCCGCCCGTGGCCGTGCGTGACGTCGCGCTGCTCCCGGCCGGCGGCGAGGTGCTGGTCGACGTGCTCGCGAACGACGCGGATCCGGGCGGCGGCGTGCTCGTGGTGCAGTCGATCGTGGTCGAGGAGGCCTCCGGCCTGAGCGTGTCGGTGCTCGCGCATCAGACGCTGCGCATCGGCGACCGCGCGATGGCGGGCGAGCGGGCGACCATCCGGTACACGATGTCGAACGGCTCGCAGAGCGCCGAGGGCGAGGTCGTCGTGATCTCGGTGCCGGGGGCCGACAAGCTGCGCCCGCCCGTGGTCGCGGACGACGAGGCGGTGGTGCGGGCCGGCGACGTCGTGACCATCCCGGTGCTCGACAACGACACGCACCCCAACGGCGACGAGTTGCATCTCCTCCCCGAGCTCGACGCCGCCGAGGCGGCCGAGATGGGGGAGATGTTCGTGTCGCAGGACCGCGTGCGGTTCCGCGCGGGCGATGAGCCGGGCACCGTCTATGCGACGTATGAGGCCGTCGACAGCGTGGGCGAGAGGGACGCGGGTGTCGTGTCGATCCAGATCCTGCCCGTCGACGAGGAGGCCAACGCGGCGCCGCGGCCGAAGGATCTCGTCGCCCGTGCACTGTCCGGACGCACAGCGACGGTGGTGGTGCCGCTCGACGGCATCGACCCCGACGGCGACTCGGTCGAGCTCGACGGGTTGGAGTCGGCACCGACCAAGGGCACCGTGTCGCAGGTCGACGGCGATCGCCTCGAGTACGTGGCACAGGAAGGCGCGACCGGCGTCGACACCTTCTCGTACCGGGTGCGAGACCGCCTGGGGCAGTCGGCGACGGCGACCGTGCGGATCGGCATCGCCCCCGCCTCGGACACCAATCAGGCGCCGTTCGCCGTGCGCGACGACCTCAGGATGCGTCCGGGGCGCGTCGTCTCGGTGCCCGTGCTCGAGAACGACTCCGATCCGGAGGGCGGGCGCGTCGGCGTGGTCGAGAACGGCCTGATCCTGCCGGAGGCGGCCGACTTCACCGCCGACGTCCCGGGTCCCAACCGCGTGGACGTGACCGCGCCCGAGCACGCTCTGCAGGACTCGTTCCAGTACACGATCCAAGACGAGCTGGGAGCCGAGGCGCTCGGCGTCGTGCAGGTCACGGTCGACCCCGACGTCCCGGCACAGGCACCCATCGCGCGCGACGATCGTGTGCGGGTCGAGGATGTCACGCCCGAGCTGACCGCCGATGTCGACCTGCTGGCCAACGACGAGGATCCCGACGGCACCGCGCGGGCGCTCGAGATCGCCGTGGACGGCGACGCGCAGCCCGACGCCGAGGGCATCCTGCGCGTGACCCTGGACGAGCATCGACGCCTGATCGGGTACACCTTGACCGATCAGGACGGGCAGACCGCGCGGGCATTCGTGCGTGTGCCCGGCGTGGAGGATCTGCGGCCCACCCTCACGGATACCGAGCCGGTGGAGGTGCGCAGCGGCGAGACGATCGAGCTGCCGCTGGCCGATCACGTCGAGTCGGCCACGGGACGCGAGGTGCGCCTGACCGAGGCCGATCGGGTGCGCGCCTCGCACTCGGACGGATCGTCCCTCTTCCGCGACGAGTCCACGCTCGTGTACACCTCGCTGCCCGACTATGTCGGCGCCGACGCCGTGTCGTTCGAGGTCACCGACGGCGCGAGCGTCGACGATCCCGCCGGGCGCAAGGCCACCCTGGCGATCCCCATCACCGTGCTGCCGCCCGACAACGCGCCGCCCACGTTCGTCGACGCCGAACTGGCCGTCGGCGAGGGCGACCCGGAGCCCGCGACCCTCGACCTCGGCGCTCTCGCGACCGACGCCAATCCCGAGGACCGGCTGCGGTTCGAGCTCGGCGGCGCGGCGCCGGACGGCGTGAACGCGTCCATCGACGGCACGACGCTCGCGGTCACGGCAGAGGCCGGCCGAAAGGGGCTGACGGGCGACCTCGTCGTCCGGGTGAGCGACGACGAGGCGGATCCGGTCGAGGGCCACGTGCGCATCACCGTGACCTCGTCCACGGCTGAACGTGCGACGGTCACCGACGACACCGTGCCCGAGGCGGCGCAGGGCGAGACGGTGACCGTGTCGGTGCTGGCCAACGACCGCAGCCCGTTCCCCGGCGAGGAGCTGAGGGTCGTCGACGCCTCGGTGCAGACGGGGCGCGGCGCCGCCGAGCTCGACGGCGACAGCGTGCGCGTCACGCCCGCGGCGGACTTCCTCGGCACGATGGTGGTGGTCTACCGCGTGCAGGACGCGACGAAGGACCCCTCGCGCGAGGTGAGCGGCCGCATCACGCTGACCGTGAAGGGCGCTCCCGACGCCCCCGGGACACCGACTCCGACGAGCGTGCAGGATCGCCGCGTTCTGATGTCCTGGACGCCTCCGCCGAGCAACGGGTCGCCGATCACGCACTACGTGGTGACCTCGCAGGACGGCGAGCACCGCTACGAGTGTCCGACGTCGACGTGCGCGCTCACCGGCCTCACCAACAACGTCGAGTACCGCTTCCAGGTCGTGGCGGTCAACGGCATCGGCGAGTCGGTCCCGTCGCCGCTCAGCGAGGCCGTGCGCCCCGACGTGCGCCCCGACACGCCCGTGCCGCCGACGGTTCCGGCGTTCGGCGACCGGAGCCTGCGCGTGGCGTGGGTCGAGCCGCACTCCTCGGGATCTCCCGTGACCCGGTACACGCTCGAGGTGCAGCCCGCCTTGGCCAACGGCATCTCCCAGATCGAGGTGACCGAGACGAACCCCAAGGAGACGTTCCGGGTGGTGGAGGGCCTGCGCAACGGCACCGCGTACCGCTTCCGCGTGCGAGCCCACAACGACGCTCCCGAGCCTTCGAGCTGGAGCGGATGGTCGCCCACGGGCATCCCGGCCACGGTGCCGGGCGCCCCGACTCGCCTTGAGATGGGGCGCGGGGCTGGCATCGACGGCCAGGCGCAGATGACCATCCGCTGGCTCATTCCGTCGGACGACGGCGGCGACGCGATCCAGAAGTTCGAGGTGCGGGCGCTGCTCAACGGCGACCTCGTGAAGAAGACGGAGGTGTCGGGCGGCACGACAGAGGCCACCCTGGTGATCCCGGTCTCGACGACCGACTACACCTTCGAGGTGCGAGCGAAGAACAAGGCCGGCTGGAGCGAGCCGCTCGTCGGGCGCACACGCGCCATGTTCGAGCCGGGCGCTCCCACAGGCGTCACGGCGACGCCGGGCGACCGGCAGATCTCGGTGAGCTGGACGGCGGGGGCCCTCAATGGCGCGAGTGCCTCGTGGGTCGACTACCAGTTCTCGCTGAACGGCGGAGCCTGGTCGGGCGGATGGGCCAGCGGCGGCACGCAGGGCGCCACGAAGGGCGTGATCGGCGGTCTGAGCAACGGCACCTCGTACACCGTGAGGATCCGCGCAGTGTCCCACCCGCACGGCGAGAGGCAGTGGCCGCATCCCGGCGAGGGATCGGCGGCCTCGAAGGCCGTCACGCCGTCCGGACCGCCGCGTGCGCCGACGATCCGGGCGGAGGTCGAACCCGGTGTCGGAGCGATCCTGGTGTGGTCGGTGGACGCGACGGGCTCCGCCGACGGCAGCCCCGTGCGCGAGATCATCCTGCGGCTGAACGGCGCGGAGGTGTACCGCGGGAGCGACACGACGCCGACGTACGAGGCTCCGTACGCGGAAGACACCCGCTACGAGCTGTCGGCACAGGTGGTCGACGCCAACGGAGCCAAGAGCGCGCCGGCGTCTCACGCTGTCACCGGCCCACCACCCGGCACGCGCACGTACAGCGCAGTGCGCCTGGGCTGCGACGCGGCGGGCGCGAACTGCACGACGCTCGGCGTCGAGCTCACGAACATGCCACTCGGGACGACGTGGACGTTCAGCTGCTACGAGGGAGCTGCGGGAGCGGGACGTCAGTTCGGCTCATCGGTGAGCTTCGTCCACACCGCCCACTCGAAGCGGTACCCGTTGTGCGCGTACAGCAAGAAGGGCGGAAGCGTGTACGTCGTCGCGAAGCAGTGGTCGCTCCGAGGAACGGATCCGATCGTCTGGAAGTGACCCCCACGGGCTGCCCCGCCGGGGCAGGTAGGCTGGGGCCAGGAGTGCCGGGAAGTCTGGTCGGCGGCGGGGGAGAGCCCCGTCTGACCATTCCCGCCTTCCCCGAAAGGTGCACATGAAGCTGCTCCGCTCCGACCGTTTCCCCGCCATCCTGCTGCTGTCGGCGGCGGCCCTCGGGCTGCTCGTCGCCAACCTGCCGATCGGCCCCACCGTCATCGGCATCAGCCACGGCCACCTCGCCATCCCGGGCACGCCCATCGACCTGTCACTGGCGCACTGGGTGTCCGACGGTCTGCTCGCCATCTTCTTCTTCGGCGTCGCGGTCGAGCTGCAGTACGAGCTCACCAGCGGCGAGCTGAGCAGCCCGCGCAAGGCGCTGCAGCCGGCCATCGCGGCGGCCGGGGGCGTGATCGTCCCGATCGCGGTGTTCCTCGCGATCGCGGGCGCTGACCCGGCCACACGTGACGGCTGGCCGATCCCCACGGCGACCGACATCGCGTTCGCACTGGGCGTGCTCGCGGTGTTCGGCCGCGGCCTGCCCTCGCCCGTGCGCATCTTCCTGCTCGCTCTGGCGATCATCGACGACATCGTGGGCATCGTCTTCATCGCGGTGCTGTTCGCGCACGGCCTCGACCTGGGCATGCTGGCGATCGGGATCGTGCTCGTGGTGGTGTTCGCCATCCTCAGCCGCATCGATGCGAACCGACGCGGCGCTCGCATCGCGATCGTCGCCGCGATGATCGCCGTCGCCGTCGCCGCATGGGCGTTCGTGCTGCTCTCGGGCGTGCACGCCACGATCGCGGGCGTGCTGCTCGGCCTGGCGGTGCAGCAGAGCGCCGGCATGCGCGCGCGCCACGCGCTGGAGCCGTGGATCAACGGCGGCATCCTGCCCGTGTTCGCGTTCGTCGCGGCGCTCGTCGTCATCCCGCAGGTGTCGCCGAGCGAGCTGTCGCCCGCGCTGTGGGCCATCGTGCTCGCGCTGCCGCTCGGCAAGATCGTGGGCATCGGCCTGTTCGGATGGATCGCGATGCGCCTGCGCCCGAAGGGAACGGCTCCGACCGTGGCGTTCCCCGACCTGCTGGCGGCGGGTGCGCTCGGCGGCATCGGGTTCACGGTGTCGCTTCTGCTGGCCAACCTGGCGTATGCGGACGACGCGCTCGTGCGCGACGAGGCCATCCTGGGCGTGCTCGGCGGGTCGATGATCGCCCTGGTGCTGTCGGCCGCCATCGTGTCGTGGCGGGCCCGCTGGCATCGCACGGTGGCCGCGTCTTCGTGACGCCGTCCGGAGAGATCGATCGAGAGAGGATGCCGATGGCCGAGGACGCGCTGAGGCAGGCCGTCGAGACCATGCGGACCGTACGAGACCGTTGCGTATGGACCCAGGCGATCGATCACCGTGCGCTCGTGCCCTATCTGCTGGAGGAGAGCCACGAGCTGATCGACGCGATCGAGTCGGGCGACGCCGCCGACATGCGGGAGGAGCTCGGCGACCTGCTGTGGCAGGTGCTGTTCCACGCCGAGATCGCCTCTCGGGCCGTCGCGGAGGCGGGCGCGGGGGAGCCGTTCGACATCGACGACGTCGCGGCGACCCTCGTCGAGAAGATGGTCCGGCGGCATCCCCACGTCTTCGCGGGGGAGACCGCCGAGACCCCGGAGCGCGTGCTCGAGCTGTGGAACGCCGCGAAGGCGGCGGAGAAGCGGCAGCGGGTGAGCGTGCTCGACGGCGTCGCGCGGTCCATGCCGTCGCTCGCGCTCGCGCAGAAGCTGATCGGCAAGGCGGCGCAGGTCGGCGTGGGGAACGAGGTCGCGCTCGCCGTGCACGACGCGTCCGAGGTCGGTGCGGTGCCGGAGTCGGAGGAGGAGCTGGGCGACCTGCTGCTCACGCTGACGGCTGCGGCGCGCGCGAACGGATGGGATGCCGAGCGCGCGCTGCGCGAACGACTGCGGGCTCTCGAGGCCGACATCCGCGACGCCGAGGGGTGAGCCGCAGGATCGAAGGTCCGGGCGTGGGAAAATAGATCCGCTATGGCTTCCGTGAATGCGCCGCGCGGCATGCGCGACTTCCTCCCCGCAGACAAGTCCCGTCGCGAGCGCGTGCTCGCCGTCATCCGCGAGCGCTACCGGGCGCACGGATTCGACGAGATCGAGACGCCCGTGGTGGAGGAGTACGCGCGCCTGCACGCGGGCATCGGCGGCGACAACGAGAAGCTCGCGTTCAACATCCTCAAGCGCGGCCTCGACGCCGATGCGATCCGCGCGGCGGCGGACGACCCGGCGAAGCTGACGGATCTCGGTCTGCGGTATGACCTGACCGTGCCGCTGGCGCGCTTCTATGCGACCCACCGTGCTGCGTTGCCGGCCGTGTTCCGCGCCATCCAGATCGCGCCCGTGTGGCGGGCTGAGCGGCCGCAGAAGGGTCGCTACCGCCAGTTCATGCAGTGCGACATCGACATCATCGGCGACGCGTCGTCCCGCGCCGAGGCCGAGCTCATCACGGCGTCGCTCGACGCGCTCGCGGCCCTGTCGCTTGAGGGAGCGACCGTGCGCATCAACGATCGGCGTGCGCTGGACGCGATGCTCGACGTCTTCGGATTCGCGCCGGATGAGCGCCCCGGCGTGCTGATCACGATCGACAAGCTCGACAAGATCGGACCCGACGGCGTCACGGCCGAGCTGCGCGACCGCGGGGCCACGGCCACGGCGGTCGACGCGTTCGAGCAGTTCCTGCGCCGGCCCCAGACGCGCGAGTTCCTGCCGTACGGCGAGGCGCAGATCCGCAAGGCCCTCCCCGAGGGCGTGCCCGACGACGTCATCGCCCACCTGGTGGGCGTGGGGGAGTCGGTGGCCGCGGGCCGGGAGAGCGCGGCGGATGGCGGGGCCGACGCGCCCCTGCAGTTCGACCCGTTCCTCGTGCGGGGCATGGGCTACTACACAGGGACCATCTTCGAGCTCGCCCACCCCTCCGTCTCGTACTCGCTGGGTGGCGGCGGTCGCTACGACGGCATGATCGGGCGGTTCCTGGGGCAGGACGTGCCGGCGGTCGGCTTCTCGATCGGCTTCGAACGCATCGTCGATCTCGTCGGGGACACGGCGGACGACGCGGCCGCGTCGGTCGTGCTCCTGCACGACAAGGACGTTCCGGTGGCCGAGCTGATCGCGCTGAAGGCGCGGCTCGTCGCCGAGGGCTCACGCGTGCGCCTGGAGCAGCGCACCAAGAACCTCAAGGCTCTGCTGGCGCGTGCCGAGGCAGACGGCTACACGTCGTTCGCGACGGTGACGGCCGGCACCCGCCGCGAAGCCCTCGAGATCAAGCCGCTCGGCTGAGCCTGCGGCGAGGTCAGAATCCGATCGGCGTGATCGGGCGCAGTGCGCCGTCGCGCCAGGCGTCGAGCACGACGAGCTCGTGGGGCACGACGGGCGTGGGCGGCGCGGCGAGGGGGAACCAGCGCAGGTCGCTGGCCTTCTCCTCCACCAGGCTCGGCTCGCCCTCCCAGGAGCGGCACGCGAAGAACACGTCGATGCGCTCGTCGATCGCCGCTCCGTCGCCCGTGCGATGCTCGAGCGTGAGGAACTGGAGCGCGTCGGCCCGCACCGTCACGCCCAGCTCCTCGGCGGTCTCGCGCACCGCGGCGTCGAGCAGCGACTCGCCCCGCTCGACGTGGCCGGCGGCGCCGGCCGCCCAGTGCCCGTCGTAGTAGCCGGTGCCCTCTCGCAGCTGCAGCAGCACCTCGTCGCCGCGGCGCAGCAGCACGTACACGGCGGGGATGACGGTGAAGCGCCCGTGGGCTGCGGCATACGCCTGGCTGTATCGCTGGGTCACGCGTCCATTCTCGCGGTCGCCGCGCAGCGGACGGGCGCGCCGCGGAGCCGATAGCGTGGGGCGGGAATGTCGAGACGAAGGAGTCAGGCCATGGGGACCCGTATCACCCTCACCGCATCCGACGGATTCACGCTGAACGCCTACCGTGCCGAACCCCAGGGAGCGCCCCGGGGCGGGGTCGTCCTCTACGGCGAGGTCTGGGGGCTGAACCACTGGGTGCGCAAGGTCGCGGACCAGTGGGCCGATGAGGGGTACCTGGTGATCGCGCCGGCGATGTTCGACCGCGTGGAGTTCGGCTATGAGACCGACGACTACTCCCGCATGCCGGCAGAGATCTTCAAGGAGTACAGCCAGGAGACCGCCCTGCTCGACATGGCGGCGGCCGTCGCCGCGGCAGCCGAAGGCGGCCGGGTCGGGGTCACGGGTTACTGCTTCGGCGGTGCGAACACGTGGCGCACCGCCGCGCAGATCGACGGCGTCGCGGCGGCATCGGGCTACTACGGCGGTGGCATCCCGAACTACATCGGACTCACGCCGCGAGTGCCCACGCAGATGCACTTCGGAGCTCTCGATCAGGGCATCCCGCTGGAGCAGGTCGAGGAGCTGAAGGCTGCTCACCCCGACGTGGAGGTGTACGCCTACGACGCCGACCACGGCTTCTGCTGCGACGAGCGGAATCGCTTCGACGAGGCGGCGTGCGCTCTCGCCGGCGCTCGGACCCGGGAGTTCTTCCGCACGCATGTCGGCTGACCTCCGCGCCGCGCTGGCGGCGCTCGAGCGCTCGCCGCTCTCGCGTCGCAAGGCGATGCTGCTCATCCTGATGATCGACGCCGAGGTGGAGCGGCGGGCGGCAGGGGATCCGCTCGCGCATCGGATCGCGGTCGCCGCGTCCGACCCCTCGCTCGCGCTGGTGCTCGAGGTCGCGGGGATGCGCGACGACGGGCCGCGACTGGTCACGGCTCCCGTGACGCTGGCGGACCATGAGACGCTGCAGGTGAGCGAGGCGGACTACATGGTGTCGCTGTACAACGCGGGGGAGGTCTGGCGGCTGTTCACCGCCTGGCCGGACGGGCGGCGCGTCGAGGCGCTGCCCACCCTGCGCGCCGCCGTGACGTCGCTCGGCTGAGGAGGTCAACGGCTCGCGCGCGACCGCTCGATCCCGATCCGCAGCGCGCGCGCCGCGAGGCCGATCGCGAGCACGGCGGTGCCGGCCGCCACGCTCTGCCACGGCAGCGTGAACGCGAGCGCGAGGCATCCGGCGGCCCCGGCCGCCTGCATCCAGCGGGGATAGCGGCGCACCGCGGCCGCCTGACGGAACGCGGCGAGATTGGCGATCAGGTAGTACAGCAGCACGCCGAACGACGAGAAGCCGATGGCGCCGCGCAGGTCGGCGAACGCGACCACGGCGATCACGATCGCACCGACCGCGAGCTCCATGCGGTGCGGCACGTGGAACCGCGGATGGATCGCCGCGAGCGGCGCGGGCAGATCGTGCTCCCGGGCCATGGCGAGACCGGTCCGCCCGATGCCGGCGATGAGCGCGAGCAGCGCTCCGAGCGACGCGGCCGACGCGCCGATCCGCACCACCGGCTCCGCCCACGCCCATCCGACCGCCGCGACGGCGTCGGACAGCGGAGCGTCGGATGCCGCCGTGCCCGCGGCGCCGAGAGCGTGCAGAAGGCCGGCGCCCACCGCGGCGTACACGGCCAGCGCCGCGAGGAACGCGATCGTGATCGCGCGCGGGATGATCCGCGCCGGATCCCGCACCTCCTCGCCCATCGTGGCGATGCGCGCGTAGCCCGCGAATGCGAAGAAGAGCAGCCCCGCGGACTGCAGAAGACCCCACGCGCCCGCCGGGAGGTCGGTCGAGAACGCACCATCCGACGCCGCGGGCGCGATGGTTCCGGCCGCCACGGCGATCCCCAGGGCAAGCAGGGCGACGACCACGATGAGCTTGGCGGCCAGGGCGGTGCGCGTCACGCCGAGCAGGTTCACGCCGACCAGCGCGGTGACCGCGGCGATCGCGATCGGCCGCTCCCACCCGGCGGGCGCGGCGTAGGCCGCGAACGTCATGGCCATGGCGGCGCAGCTGGCAAGTTTGCCGATCACGAAGCACCAGCCCGCGGCGTACCCCCACCACGCACCGAGCTCGGCGCGGCCGTATGCGTAGGTGCCGCCCGACGTGGTGTGCACGGCGGCGAGCTGCGCCGAGGCCGTGGCGTTGCAGTACGCCACGACCGCGGCGATCGCGAGACCCGCGAGCAGCCAGGAGCCGGCGGCCTGCGCGGCGGGCGCGAAAGCCGAGAACACGCCAGCGCCGATCATGGCGCCCAGTCCGATCGCGACGGCATCCGTCAGTCCGAGACGTCGGGCGAGGGCGGGAGCGGTCGTCATGCGGCGGAGTATAGGCGGCGCGCGTGGCGGGCACATGGCCTCGTTCCAACCGTTCCCCGATGTTCTAGTTGGAGTAGAATAAGTATGTGTTGATTCGGATCGATCCGCACCGCGAAGAGCCCGTCTTCGCACAGCTTGCGGCGTCCATCCGCGCGGATGCCGCCGCAGGTCGTCTGGCGCCGGGGGATCGCCTCCCGGCTGCCCGCGAGGTCGCATCATCGCTGGGAGTCAACCTGCACACGGTGCTGCACGCCTATCAGGCCCTGCGCGACGAGGGCCTCGTCGACATGCGCCCCGGCCGGGGCGCGATCCTGACCGATGCGGTGCGGCCCATCGTCGAATTGCACGCCGAGGTGGTCGCGCTCGCCCGGCGCGCCCACGAGCTCGGCATCCCGCGGGATGCGCTGGCCTCGCTGGTGCGCGACGCCCGCCCGTGACCACCCGCCCGTCGAACTCGAGGAGGACACCGTGACAGCCCCCACGATCCCGCGCGAGCGCGTGGTCCGCCGCTTCCGCTTGGTGGCCCTCGTGCTGCCGATCTCGATCGCGGCCGTGCTCGCCCTCGCACAGCTCGCGCTGCTGCCGCTCGTGCCGCGGACCGTGGCGATCCACTGGGGAGCGTCGGGCGCGGTCGACGGCTATGGTCCGTCGTGGACATATCCCGTTCTCACCCTGGCGATCGGGGCGGGACTGCCGCTGTTCATCGGCGGGCTCGCGCTCCGCGGGCTCGACGGCCCGGCCGGGCGCCGGCAGCTGAGATTCGTGGCGGGCATGGTCTGGTGGGCGACGGTGCTGATCGGCGTGATCTCGACCGGCGCCCTGATCGGCCAGATCGGTCTCGCGCGCGCCGCCGACGCACCGGGCATCCTGCCCATGCTGGCGGCTGGCTTCGTGCTGGGCGTCGCGGCGGGATGCCTCGCGGCCCGCGCGACGCATGACCTGCCCGGAGAAGAGGAGCCCGACCCGACCGGGGTCGTCGCGCTGAGCGCCGGGGAGCGGGCCGTCTGGCTGCGCAGCGCGACCATCGATCGCGGCGGCGCGATCGTGCTCGGGATCGCGGCCGTCGTGCTGGTGACGGTGTCGGTGCTGGTGATCGGCGGCGATCTGCGCCGCGACGGTGCGATGTCGGGCAGCGGCTGGATCACGCTCGCCGTGGCGCTGCTGGCGCTCGTCCTGGTGCCGACCTCCGCCGGCGTGCGCGTGCGCGCCGACGAGACGGGGCTGACCGTGCGGTCGCTGGTCAGCTGGCCGCGCGTGCGCGTCCCGCTCGATCGGATCGCCCGTGTCGAGGTCGCGCACGTCGACCCGATGGGCGAGTTCGGGGGCTGGGGATGGCGCTATCGCGGCGGCTGGGGAGCGGTGCTGCGCCGCGGCGAGGGGCTGCGCGTGACGCGCACCGATGGCGGGGTCTTCACCGTGACGGTCGACGACGCCGCGACCGCCGCCGCGCTGCTGCGCGGCCTGAAGGAGAGGAGCGCGGCATGACGATCGAAAACGCGGAGGACCGGCTCGCGCGCGTGCCGTGGCCAGCCGTGACCGCCTTCGCGATCACCGCGATCGCGCTGGCCTGGCTCGTGGCGCTGCCGCTGTGGCTCGGCGACGGCCTGGCGTCGCCGCTGTTCGGGCCGCTCGCGATCCTGATGATGTTCACGCCCGCGGTCGCGACGCTCGTGGCCGTGTTCGCACTGCGCTCGCCGCACAGCGCCCGTGCGCGATTCCTCGGCGTGTGGCCCCTGCGGCCCTTCGGCCGCACGATCTGGTTCTCCGTCGTGTTCCTGTTCGCACCGGCGCTCATCGTGCTGGCCGTGGCCTTCGCGAGCGCGGCCCTGGGGCTCGTCGCGTTCGACCTGGTCGGCTTCTCCGGCTTCGCGGAGGCGCTGGCGCCGACGCTGGCCGTCGCCGGCGTCGACCCCGCGTCGGTGCCCATCCAGGCGGTCGTGCTCGCTCAGCTCGCGGCGCTCCCGCTCGGAGCGCTCGTCAACTGCTTCGTGACGTTCGGCGAGGAGATCGGCTGGCGCGGGTGGCTGCTGCCGGCGCTGCGCCCGCTTGGGGTGTGGCCGGCGCTGCTCCTGTCCGGGGCGGTATGGGGCGTGTGGCACGCGCCGATCATCCTGCTCGGCTACAACTTCGGTCGCCCCGACGTGGGGGGCGTGCTGCTGATGATCGCCGCGTGTGTCGCGTGGGGCGTGCTGTTCGGCTGGGTCCGCCTTCGCACCGCGTCGGTGTGGCCCGCGGTGACCGGTCACGCGTCTCTCAACGCCGCGGGCGGCGCCGTGATGCTGTTCGTCGCGGCCGGGCACACGCCTGACATGAGCGTGGTGGGTCCCCTCGGCCTCGTCGCCTGGGGCGTGCTCGCCGTGGTCGTGGTGGCGCTGGCCGCGGCCGGGCAGTTCCGTCGCGGTCTGCTCGACGGCGTGGCGCTGGCCGAGAAGCCGTGGCGGGACGGGAAGCCCGCGTTCCGCCACGGGCTTGACGCGGACGGCGGCACCCGGCTGGGATGACGGCATGGCCGAACCCACCCCGGAGAACTGGGCCACCGCCGACCGCTGGCTGTCCGACGTGCTGATCGGGCCGGATCCCGCCCTCGACGAGGCGATCGCCGATCAGGAGAGCGCCGGCATGCCCGCGATCGAGGTCGCGCCCGTGGCGGGCAAGCTGCTGCACCTGCTCGCTCGCATGTCGGGCGCGCGACGCGTGCTCGAGATCGGCACGCTGGGCGGCTACTCGACGATCTGGCTCGCACGCGCGCTGCCGCCAGACGGCGAGGTCGTCACGATCGAGGCGGAGCCGGACCATGCGGACGTCGCGCGCTCCAACCTCGCGCGGGCGGGAGTCGCGGACCGCGTCGACGTGCGCGTCGGAGTCGCGCTCGACATCCTGCCGACGCTCGACGGGCCGTTCGACCTGGTCTTCATCGACGCCGACAAGGAGTCGAACACGCGCTACCTCGACTGGGCCGCTCGGCTCGGCCGCCCCGGTGCGGTGGTCGTGCTCGACAACATCGGCCGCGACGGCGAGATCGTGCACGCCGACGCGGACGACACGAAGGTGCGCGGCACGCGCGAGGCGCTGGAGATGCTCGGGTCGGATCCCCGGTTCGAGGCGACGGCGCTGCAGACGGTCGGGCTGAAGGGCTGGGACGGCATCGCGATCGCCCTCGTGCTCGGCTGACACGGTTCGCGCGACGGCGCGACGGCGCGACGGCGCGACGGCGCGTCCTCGCGGGTCGCCGGCCACGGCCTAGACTGGCCGCGGGGCTCTGCGGCCCCTCTCACGTCCACTCAGAGGGAGTCAATCCGTGGCACTGATCGAAGCTGTAGGCGCGCGCGAGATCCTGGATTCGCGCGGTAACCCGACCGTCGAGGTGGAGGTGCTGCTCGAGGATGGCACGGTGCAGCGCGCCGCCGTCCCGTCGGGCGCCTCGACCGGGGCGTTCGAGGCGTACGAGCTGCGCGACGGCGACAAGGACCGCTACGCGGGCAAGGGCGTGCTCAAGGCCGTCGACGCGGTGATCGACGAGCTCGGCCCCGCGATCGAGGGCATCGAGGCCAGCGAGCAGCGCGTGATCGACGCGGCCCTCATCGAGGCCGACGGCTCCGACAACAAGAAGAACCTGGGCGCGAACGCGATTCTGGGCGTCAGCCTCGCCGTCGCGAAGGCCGCGGCCGACAGCGCCGACCTGCCGCTGTTCCGCTACATCGGCGGCCCGAACGCCCACATCCTGCCCGTGCCGGCGCTCAACGTCATCAACGGCGGTGCGCACGCCGACACCGGCGTCGACATGCAGGAGTTCTTCCTCGTGCCGCTGGGCGCCGACAGCTTCAGCGAGGCGCTGCGCTGGGGGACCGAGACCTACCACGTGCTCAAGAGCGAGCTGAAGGCGGGCGGCTACGCCACGGGCCTCGGCGACGAGGGCGGGTTCGCCCCCGATCTGCCCAGCAACCGCGGCGCGCTCGACTTCCTGATGACCGCGATCGAGAAGGCGGGATACACGCCGGGCGTCGACATCGCGGTGGGCCTCGACGTGGCCTCCACCGAGTTCTTCGAGAACGGCGTGTACCGCTTCGAGGGCAAGGAGCTCTCGAGCGAGGAGCTCACCGCGTACTACGAGGAGCTCCTCGCGAACTACCCGCTCGTCACGATCGAGGATGCGCTCGCCGAGGACGACTGGGAGGGCTGGAAGGCGCTCACGGAGCGCATCGGCTCCAAGGTGCAGCTGGTCGGCGACGACCTCTTCGTCACCAACCCGCAGCGCCTCTCCGACGGCATCCAGCGCGGTGTGGCCAACTCGCTGCTGTGCAAGGTGAACCAGATCGGCACGCTGACCGAGACGCTCGACGCGGTCGCCATGGCCCAGAACGCCGGGTACACGGTGATGATGTCGCACCGTTCGGGCGAGACCGAGGACACCACGATCGCCGACCTGGCGGTGGCCGTGAACGCCGGGCAGATCAAGTCGGGCGCGCCCGCTCGCAGCGACCGGGTCGCGAAGTACAATCAGCTTCTGCGCATCGAGGAGGAGCTCGGCGCGGGCGCGACGTTCGCCGGCCGCAGCGCCTACCCGCGGTTCACCGCGTAAGCGCAGCGCAGACAGCGCCGGCGCGAGCCGGAAGCGAGACGAAGGGGGAGCCGTGAGAGCACAGCCGGCTCCCTCTTCCGTCTCTCCGGGCGGCTCCCCGGGCCGCGGTCGCGGGGCACGCGCCGCGGGAACCGCGGCCGACGCGCGCGACTGGCTGGGCGGCATCCGGTTCTCGGGGTTCGCGGCCATCATGCTGGGCCTCGTCGTGCTCGCGGTGCTCGTTCTCGCGCCGAGTGTGGCGACGTACGTCGAGCAGCGGCAGAAGATCGCCGCGCTTCAGGAAGCCGTGCAGGTCACGCAGGACGAGATCGCCGCGCTCGAGCGCGAGCGGGAGCGGTGGAAGGACCCCGCGTACATCACGGCGCAGGCGCGCGAGCGGCTCTACTACACGAAGCCGGGCGAGGTGCGGTTCCTCGTGATCGACGATCTCGAGGAGACGGAGACGCCGCAGGATCCCGAGCCGGTGAGCGCCGACGTCGAGGAGAAGCAGTCCGATTGGATGGACGGCCTCCTGCGGTCCGTGCTCGGCGCGGGAACGTCGCGCTCGGCGATGGCGCCCTGATCGCCACCTGCCGGGTTGCTGGCAACGGCCCGTCGGCGCCGGGGGCGTGATGGGCGCGCAGGTAGCCTGGAGAGGTGACGACTGCCGCCTTCGAACCCCCGCGCCCTGTCGACCTCGAGGTGGTCTCCGCTCAGCTCGGCCGTGAGGCCCGCGGTGTCGTGGGCGTCGCGGCGCGCTGCGTGTGCGGCAACCCGACGGTCGTCGCCACGTCGCCGCGGCTTCCCGACGGCACGCCCTTCCCGACGTTCTACTACCTGACCCATCCCGCGGCGACGGCCGAGATGTCCCGCCTGGAGGCGGGACAGCTCATGCCGGAGCTCGCCGCGCGCCTGGCCGACGAGCCCGAGCTCGCGGCGCAGTACCGGCGCGCGCACGAGGCCTACCTCGCCGACCGCGCCGCCTTCGGCGACGTGCCCGAGATCGAGGGCATCTCGGCGGGCGGCATGCCCACGCGCGTGAAGTGCCTGCACGCCCTCGCGGGTCACGCGCTCGCGGCGGGTCCCGGCGTCAACCCGATCGGCGACGCGGCGCTCGACCGCTCGGCCTGGTCGCCGGACCGGTGCGAGTGCGCCGAGCCGGGGAAGGCCGGATGACGCGCTGGGCGCGCGTCCTCGCGCTCGCCGTCGCGGCGACGCTGCTGACCGGCGCGGCGCCGACGCCCACCCCGTCGCCCACCGCGCCGCCGACCCTGCGGGAGCGGGAGTACTGGCTCGAGGACTACGGCATCACCGACGCGTGGAAGACGACGCGCGGTGAGGGCGTCACGATCGCCGTCATCGACACCGGCATCGCGGAGGGGCCGAAGCACTTCGACGGCGCCGTCGTGGGCGGCACCGACGTCTCGGGCGCCGGCACGCCGAACGGGCGCACGCCGGTCGACGTGATCGACCCGGATCACGGCAGCAAGGTGGCGTCGCTGGCCGCCGGTCGCGCCGTCCCCGATGAGAAGGGCAAGGGCATGGTCGGGGTCGCCCCCGGCGCGAACCTGCTGTCGGTGTCGCTGGGATTCGGATCCGCCGCGACCGTGCCGTTCGCCGAGCAGGTGGCCCGGGCCGTGGTGTGGTCGGTCGACAACGGCGCCGATGTCATCAACATGTCGTTCACCACGAATCAGCAGGGCTGGGACGAGTCGTGGGACGAGGCGTTCCTGTACGCCATGCAGAACGACGTGGTCATCGTGGTCGCGGCGGGCAACCGGGGCAGCGGCACGTCGTCGGTGGGAGCGCCCGCCACGATCCCCGGCGTGCTCACCGTCGCGGGCGTCGACCCGGAGGGGCGGGCGAGCGTCGAGGCGTCGACGCAGGGGATCACCATCGGGGTCTCGGCGCCCAGCGAGAAGCTGCTGGGCGTCACGATCGACGGCAAGGTCGAGGAATGGAACGGCACCAGCGGCGCCGCGCCCATCGTGGCGGGCGTCGCGGCGCTCGTGCGCTCGGCACATCCGGAGCTGAGCGCGATCGACGTGATAAACCGCATCGTGAAGACCGCGCGCGAACCGGAGGGGGTCCAGGTCCCCGACGCGTTCTACGGCTATGGACTGGTCGACGCGGGCGCCGCGGTGACGGCATCCGTGCCGCACGTGACGGCGAACCCGATGGGCGACCTGGAGCGCTGGATCGAGCTCTACCGCTACCGGCCCGCGGAGCCGCAGCCAGAGCCGACGGTCACGCCGGTCGAGGTGCCGCCCCTGCCGCCCGCCGACCCGCCCGCGGAGGCCGCGTCGCCGTACCTGCCGTCCGCCGACGCCCTGCGATATGGCACGCTGCCGCTCGTGGCCCTCAGCGGCGCTGGTATTCTCGTGGTGCTGGGCGTCATCGCGGCTGTGCGACGCGTCCGTTCGGCCCGTGTGCGGCGGTCGCCGGGCAATCCCTGACTCAAGGAGTTCCTCACTCGTGCCCAAGATCCTCATCGTCGGTGGCGGTTACGCGGGTTTCTACACCGCGTGGAAGCTCGAGAAGCACCTGCGTCGCGGAGAGGCGGAGATCGTCATGGTCGACCCCCTTCCGTACATGACGTACCTGCCGTTCCTGCCGGAGGTCGCGGCCGGCTCGATCGAGGCCCGCCACACCGTGGTGTCGCACCGCCGTCACCTCACGCGCACGACGATGATCACCGCGAAGGTGACGAAGATCGACCACGCCCACAAGACCGCGACCATCACGCCCGAGGGCGGTGAGCCCTACGAGCTGGCCTACGACCAGATCGTCGTGACGGCCGGATCCGTCTCCCGCACCTTCCCGATCCCGGGCATCGCCGAGAACGCCGTGGGCCTGAAGTCGGTCGAGGAGGCGGTGTACGTCCGCGACACCCTCATCTCGAACTTCGAGAAGGCCGCGGCGCTGCCCGCGGGCGATCCGCTGCGCCAGCGCCTTCTGACGGTCGTTGTGGTCGGCGGCGGCTTCGCCGGCATCGAGACGTTCGCCGAGCTGCGCTCGCTCGCCTCGGCCCTGGTCGGGCAGTACCCGGAGATCTCGTTCGACGAGACGCAGTTCCACCTCATCGAGGCGATGGGCCGCATCATGCCCGAGGTCTCCCTCCCCACGAGCGAGTGGGTGCTCAAGGACCTCGCCCAGCGCGGTGCCAACGTGCACCTCGAGACGCAGGTCACCAGCGCCGTCGACGGCGTGGTCGAGACCTCCACCGGCCTGAGCCTGCCCAGCGGGCTCATCGTGTGGACGGCCGGCGTCATGGCGAACCCGGCCGTCGTGCGGGGCAGCGATCTGCCCGTCGAGCCCCGTGGCCGCATCACGACGCAGGCCGACCTGCGCGTCGTCGACGGCGAGACCGTCGTCGAGGGCGCCTGGGCGGCCGGTGACATCGCGGCGGTGCCCGACAAGACCGGCGGCCTGCCCGACGGCACGTGCGTGCCGAACGCGCAGCACGCCGTGCGCCAGGCCAAGCGCCTCGCGAAGAACATCGTCGCCGTGCTGCGCGGCGACGCGCCGGTGGACTATTACCACAAGAACCTCGGCGCGGTAGCGGGTCTGGGTCTCTACAACGGCGTGTTCCAGTCGGGCAAGTTCGCCCTCAAGGGCTTCCTCGCCTGGGTCGCACATCGCGGCTACCACGGTCTGGCGATGCCGACGTGGGAGCGCAAGTGGCGCGTGCTGTGGGGCTGGTGGCACAACCTCTGGCTCGGCCGTGACACCGTTCAGCTCGAGGCGGTGCAGACGCCGCGGGCGTTCTTCGAGGCGTTCGCCTCGCGGCCGAAGCCCCCGGTCGAGGCGCCCGTGGAGCAGGCCGCGCCCGAGTCGCAGAAGTCCGCCGCCGCCGATGCTCAGGTCGAGGCCGCCGCGGTCCAGCCGAAGTAAGCGTCGCACGCTCCGCGAGAGCCGCCGTCCTCCTCGGGATGGCGGCTCTCGCCGTTCCCGCCGGTAGCGTGGGTTCGAAGCCCCCGTAGCCCAACCGGCAGAGGCAGGCGACTTAAACTCGCCGCAGTCTGGGTTCGAATCCCAGCGGGGGCACCATCCCGACCTCGGCTGCCTTACAGTGGAGGTGCAGAGGGAGTACTTCGCCTCGGCGCCCCCGCCAGTACGGATCCGATGTCGCATCCCGGGCGCGCCGGTTCTGGCCCCGCCAGGACGAGGGAGACTTTGGCCGCTATCCGCCATGTCTCCCTGGAGGACCCGTGCAGGTCACGCCCCTCATCTGGATCATCACCCTCGCCGTGACGGTCGCCTTCTTCGTGTACGAGTTCTTCGCGCACGTCCGTCGACCGCACGAGCCCACCATGGGCGAGTCCGCCCGCTGGTCGGCGTTCTACATCGCGCTCGCCCTTCTCTTCGGCGTCGGCATCGGCGTCGTTGCGGGCTGGACCTACGGCGGCGAGTACTTCGCCGGCTATCTGACGGAGAAGGCGCTGTCGATCGACAACCTCTTCGTCTTCCTCATCGTCATGACGGGGTTCGCGGTTCCTCGCATGTACCAGCAGAAGGTGCTGATGATCGGGATCGTGATCGCCCTGATCATGCGCGGGGCGTTCATCGCCGTCGGTGCGGCGCTGATCGAGAACCTCTCCTGGATCTTCTACGTCTTCGGCGCCCTGCTGCTGTTCATCGCCTGGCGGCAGGCCTTCGGCAGCCACGACTCCAACCCGGCGGACGGCCGATTCATGCGTCTGGTGCGCCGGATGCTGCCCGTGTCGGACGAGTACGCCGGCGACCGCCTCACGGTCAGGAAGGACGGGCGGCGCTTCGTCACGCCCATGTTCCTGACGATCGTCGCGATCGGCTTCATCGACCTGATCTTCGCGGTCGACTCGATCCCCGCGATCTACGGACTGACAGAGGAGGCATACATCGTCTTCACCGCGAACGCCTTCGCGCTGATGGGGCTGCGTCAGCTGTTCTTCCTCATCGGCGGGGCGCTGCAGCGGCTCGTGTACCTCGCCCAGGGCCTCGCGGTCATCCTGGCGTTCATCGGTGTGAAGCTCGTGCTGCATGCGCTGCACGTCAATGAGCTGCCCTTCGTCAACGGCGGTCGGCACGTCGAGTGGGCGCCGGAGATCCCGATCTGGTTCTCGCTGCTGTTCATCGCGGCGACAATCGCCGTGGCCACCGTGGCCAGCCTCGTCAAGAGCCGGCGTGCCGAGGCGGTGGCGACGCGCACCGACGCACGCCCGTGAGCCGTGTCAGATGTGACGTGCGACCGCGCGCATGAACGCCTGCGGATCGTCGACCCAGATCCGCACGGCGCCCACCGCGTGCTCGCCGCCCTTCGGGGGGAGCCCCGGCAGCCGGATCGGCGTCGGCCGCTCGAGGGCGATCAGGATGTTCGTCTCGTCGGCGATCCGCAGCGACAGCGTCCGCAGGCCGTCCTCGTCGGCGATCCGCGGCGATCGCTCCTCATCGACGCGCCGAGCGATCTCGACCGATGCGATGTCGTCCCAGGACAGGGGCACGTCGATCTCGAGCCCGTTGCGCGCCCGGACGCCCTCCGGTCCGACGGCGTGCGGACGCATCAGGAAGGCGCACAGCAGCCCCAGCATCCACGTCACTCCCCAGATGCCGAGGACGAGCAGCGGGATGCGCACGAGAGGCCACCGGTGGACGATGAGGTCGATGACCGGGATCTCGACGGCCGACAGCACGATGAACACGATCAGGATGGTCAGCACCGGTCGGTGATACGAGTGGCCGCTGGCGCCCGGAGGGAGCGCGGGACGCCGCGCGACGGCGCGGCCGATGCTGGCGTAGATCCCGAGCTCGACGCGCAGGGCCCGCAGGATCCAGGATCCGGTCCGCGCGAGGACGCTGGGCTGCGGCGCCGTGTCGGTGGTGGTCACGAGTCTCCTTCTCCGATCCGATTCTCCCGCACGTCGAAGCGCTTCTCCCCGCAGGTCGACGCGCTTCTCCCGGCAGGTCGGCGCGCTTCTCCCGGAGGGCGGTACGGCGCCGGCTCCGTCGGCCGGATGGCCGACGCGGCGCGTCACCACGCGCGTCTAGGATGGGGGGCATCACCGAGGGGGGTTCCCGATGGAATGGCTGATTCCTGTTGTCATCGTGCTCGCGATCGTGGTCATCGCGGGCATCTACCTGTGGGCCACATACAACTCTCTCGTGCAATTGAACGTCCGTGTCGACGAAGCGTGGAGCGACATCACGGTGCAGCTGAAGCGTCGCGCCGACCTGATCCCGAACCTGATCGAGGCCGTCAAGGGCTATGCAGCGCATGAGAAGGCCGTCTTCGAGAACGTGACGCAGGCGCGCGCCGAGACGCTGTCGGCCAAGGGCCCGGCCGAGGCGGGGGTGGCCGAGGGGCACATCCAGCAGGCGCTGAAGAACCTGTTCGCCGTCGCCGAGTCGTATCCCCAGCTGCAGGCCAGCCAGAACTACCTGCAGCTGCAGCATTCGCTGGTCGACACCGAGGACAAGATCCAGGCGTCGCGCCGTTTCTACAACGGCGGCGTGCGCGAGCTGAACACCAAGATCAAGGTGTTCCCCAACAACCTCTTCGCGCGCAATCTGGGCTTCACCGAGCGCGAGTTCTTCGAGGTGGTCGACGGCGCCGCCATCGCCGAGCCGCCGCGCGTGCAGTTCTGACAGCACCCGCATGGGACCGCGTTCCTGACAGCGCCCTCCCTCGGGAGGGCGCTGTCATGTCCGAGGCCCTCGATAGGCTGACGCCGTGTCTGAAGCCGTGATCTCCGCGACGAACCTGGCCAAGAGCTACACGGTCAAGGGCAAGCCCGATGTCGTCGCTGTCGACGGGCTGAGCTTCGAGGTGGCCCCCGGAGAGTCGTTCGGGCTGCTCGGCCCCAACGGCGCAGGCAAGTCCACCACCATGAAGATGATCGGAGCCGTCTCGGCGCGCACAGGGGGAGAGCTCTCGATCCTCGGACTCGACCCCGACCGCTACGGGCCGGAGATCCGCTCGAGGCTCGGCGTCGTGCCGCAGCAGGACAACCTCGACGGCGAGCTGAACGCGCGCGAGAACCTCTACATCTACGGGCGCTACTTCGGCCTGCCGGGCCGGGTCTGCCAGCAGAAGGCCGACGAGCTGCTGGCGTTCGCGCAGCTGGAGGACAAGGCCAAGAGCAAGGTCGATCAGCTGTCGGGCGGCATGAAGCGACGCCTGACGATCGCGCGAGGCCTGATCAACGACCCGCGCATCCTGCTGCTCGACGAGCCGACCACAGGGCTCGATCCGCAGGCGCGGCACGTGCTGTGGGACCGACTGTTCCGGCTCAAGGAGCGCGGCACCACGCTGGTGCTCACGACCCACTACATGGACGAGGCCGAGCAGCTGTGCGACCGGCTCATCGTGGTCGACCACGGGCGCATCATGGCCGAGGGCACGCCGGGCTCGCTCATCCGCGAGCACTCCAGCCGCGAGGTGCTGGAGCTCCGATTCGGCTCGGACCGCAATGAACGCGTCGCGGGGCAGCTACGGGGCGTCGGCGATCGCATCGAGGTGCTGCCCGATCGCATCCTGATCTACGCGCCGGACGGCGAGGCCGCGCTCGAGCGGGTCACCGCGCAGGGGCTGCAGCCGATCACGAGCCTCGTGCGACGCTCGAGTCTCGAGGACGTCTTCCTCCGGCTGACGGGAAGGTCGCTGATCGAATGACGACGACCGAGACCGCCTCTCCGTCGCTCGACGAGCTGCGTGCCGAGGCCCTGCAGTGGGGCCGGCGGCCGCGGCGCTTCGGCAGCTGGTACGTGACCGAGCACATGGTGCGCGCGATGCGCGCGTACGGATGGACCATCGTGGTGGGCGCGATCGGGCAGCCCATCATGTACCTGCTCGGCCTCGCGCTCGGGCTCGCGGCCCTGATCCAGGCTCCCATCGTGCACCACGGCGTCGAGGTGCCGTACCTCGTGTTCGTGGCGCCTGCGCTGCTCATGACGGCGACGATCGCGGTCGCCTCCGAGGAACTGACCTACCCGGTCATGGCGGGCTTCAAATGGCGCCGCTACTTCTACGGATTCAACGCCTCGCCGCTGTCGAGCCCCCAGATCGCCCACGGTGTCATCGCCGGGGCGACGGCGCGCATGGCACTCGCCGCAGGGGCCTACTACCTCTTCGTCTGGCTCTTCGGCGCTGTGCCGATGCCCGCGACCGGCTGGCTGTCGATCGCCGTCGGCGCGCTGGCCGGCCTCGCGTTCGGGATCCCCCTGATGGCGTATGCGGGCTCGATCGAAGACGACAAGGGGCAGTTCGCGCTGGTGCAGCGCTTCCTGTTCATGCCGATGTTCCTGTTCTCCGGCACCTTCTATCCGCTCGAGACGCTTCCCGTCTGGCTGCAGTGGATCGGGTGGATATCGCCGCTGTGGCACGGCGCAGAGCTGGGACGCGCCGCGACGTACGGCGCCGACGTCTCGGCGGCGATGCTGGCGGTTCACATCGGCTACCTGCTCGTGCTGGGCGCGATCGGCTACGTCTGCGGCCGTCGCGTGTTCGTGCGGAGGCTCGCACGATGACCGCCGTGGCGCAGAGGAGAGAGTCGGCGACCCGCCGCGGCGGGGTGAGCGCGCTGTGGGCGGGAAACCCGTGGGCCGTGGTGCAGCGCGGCCTCATCGCGGCCCGATCGTCGAGCTGGGTCGTCGTGCTGTCGGGGTTCTTCGAACCCGTCTTCTATCTGGCGTCGATGGGCATCGGGCTGGGCGCTCTGGTGGGCGACGTGCAGACGTCGCAGGGCGTCGAGGTCAGCTACGCCGCTTTCATCGCGCCCGCGCTGCTCGCGGTGTCCGCCATGAACGGCGCGATCTACGACTCCACCTGGAACGTGTTCTTCAAGCTCAACTACGGCAAGCTCTACGAGGGCATGCTGTCGACATCGCTCGGCCCGCTCGACGTCGCGCTCGGCGAGATCCTGTACGCCCTGATGCGGGGCCTGCTGTACGCGTGCGGATTCCTGTTCATCATGCAGATCGCGGGGCTCACTCTGTCGTGGACCGCGATCCTCGCCCTGCCGGCAGTGCTGCTCATCGCGTTCGGCTTCGCGAGCCTGGGCATGGCGGTGACGAGCTACATGAAGACCTTCCAGCACATGGACTGGATCAACTTCGTGATGCTGCCGATGTTCCTGTTCTCGGCGACGTTCTACCCCATCACCGTGTACCCGGGATGGGTGCAGCAGATCGTGATGGCGCTGCCACTCTGGCACGGCGTCGAGCTCGTGCGAGGACTCACCACGGGTGTCCTGAGCGCCGACATGCTCTGGCACGTGCTCTACTACGTCGTGATGATCGGCATCGGCCTCGTCTTCACGACCAAGCGCCTGCGGGCTCTCTTCCTGGGCTGAGCGGCTGACCGGTTGACCGACTGAGGGCCGCCGCCGGGGCTAGCCGAGCGACGCGAGCGCCTCGCGCTCCTCGTCGGCGGTGAGGCCCGTGATCGCCGCGTGTGGAGTGCCGTCGAGCCAGGCCCGTGTGTCGCGCGCCGTGTCTGCAACCGGCCTGATCCTCAGGCCTGCCTCGCGCGCCGGGGCGGGGAGGTGCGTCTGCATGCCGTCGTAGTCCGGCCGCGGCAACCCGAGGGGGAGCGAGCGGGGGCCCATCCAGGGGCGTATCCCGAGCCCGCGCAACTGCTCGTCCGTCGCCCAGCGCCAGCGCGGACGGGCGCCGCATCCCGCGGCCACCTGATCGAGCACATCGCCGATGGTCAGCGGCGGGCTGATCGCGTCGCGCACCCCGGTGGTAGACCGCTCCGCGAGGAGGGCGATCCAGGCACCGAGATCGCGCACGTCGACGAACTGCACGAGGTCGTGGGGATTGCCCGGGGCGAGCACGACCTCCCCGTCCGCCGCGTGGCGCAGCCGGTCGACCCAGTACGCGAACCGCCCCGACCGGTCGCCGGGCCCGACGATGAGGCCGGGCCGAACGACGGCATGCGATGCCGCTGCCTCGGCCACGAGCTGCTCGCAGCCAGCCTTCAGGGGGCCGTAGTCTGCCATGTCGTCGCTGTCGTCCCACAGCGGCCGATGCAGCGGCAGGATGCCCGGACCGCCTCCCGGGGTGGCGTCGTCGGCGTACACGCTGACGGACGAGACGTAAACCCAGTGCGCGTGGCTGAGACGCTCCAGCGCGCTGCGCACGTGGGACGGGCGGGACGACACATCGACGACGGCGTCGAAGGCGGTCTGCGTGAGCTCGCGCGGCAGCGGAGCGGCGCGGTCCGCGGTGACGTGCCGCGCACCGGACGGCGGTCGACCACTCGTGCCGCGGCTGACGGTCGTGACGTCGTGGCCGCGGGCGAGCGCGGCCTCCGCCACGGCGCGGGACAGGAACACGGTGCCGCCGAGCACGAGGAGTCGCATGGGGGCAGTCTGCACCGGGAGCGAGCGTCGCCGCGCCCCCGTTCGCGTGCGGCGGACCTTCCGGATCGAGCGAGGCCGCGGCAAGGTGGGGAGCATGAGCGACGCCGCATCGGGATGCATCGTCGTGGGAGGCGGCCCCGCCGGCATGATCGCCGGGCTGCTGCTCGCCCGAGCAGGTGTCGAGACGACCGTGTACGAGAAGCACGTCGACTTCCTCCGCGACTTCCGGGGCGACACCATCCACCCATCGACCCAGCTGCTGCTCGACCAGCTGGGTCTCATCGACGCTTTTCGGCGCATCCCGTACTCGCGGCTCGACGCGGTGCGCGTTCCGGCCGCTGACGGCACGACGGTCACGGTGGCCGACTTCCGTCGGCTGCGGCACCCCTACCCGTTCATCGCGATCGCACCGCAGTGGGACTTCCTCGATCTGCTCGCCGACGCCGCCCGCGCGGAGCCGCTCTTCCGCCTGCGCATGCAGACGGAGGTGACGGGGCTGCTGCAGCGTGGCGGTCGCGTCACCGGCGTGCGGTTCGCGGATCGCGCCACGGGCGAGGAGGGCGAACAGGAGGCGCTGCTCACGATCGCGGCGGACGGGCGCGAATCGGCCATGCGGCGCCTCGCGGCCCTGCCGATGAAGGAGCACGTGGTGCCCTTCGACGTGCTCTGGTTCCGGATCCCCGCGATGCGATCCGACGGGTCGCGCATCGACGTCGGGCGCAGCCTCACTCCGCGCGGTGCGGGAGGGCGACTGTTCATCCTGATCCCGCGCGGCGACTACGTCCAGGCCGCCATGCTCATCCCCAAGGGCGACGAGCGGGCGCTGCGGACCGCGGGCATCGACGCCTTCCGGGCGGCCGTGATGGAGGCCGCGCCCGAGCTGGCTGAGCCGGCGTGCACCCTGCGCTTCGACGACGTCCGCGTGCTCGACGTGAGATTGAACCGCGCTCGGCGTTGGTGGACGAGGGGCCTGCTGTGCATCGGAGATGCGGCGCATGCGATGTCGCCGGTCGGCGGCGTGGGCGTGAACCTCGCCGTGCAGGACGGCGTGGCGGCCGCCGCGATGCTCGCGGGGCCATTGCGCACGCGCCGGATGTCCGATGCGCGCCTGGCTGCGGTGCAGCGTCGCCGCGCGCTGCCGGCGAGGATCACGCAGGCTGCGCAGCGGGTGGTCCACGCGGGCATCGGCCGCGCTTTCGCCGCGGGTTGGACACCGCTCGTGCCCACCCGCATCTCCCGCGTACTGCGCGCGATGCCGCAGCTCTCCGCGATCCCGGCGCGGCTCGTCGGCGTCGGCGCGCGTCCGGAGCCGGCGCCCGATTTCGCGCGGCGCTGAGGGGCGCAGCACGGCGTCACACGGCGCTGAGTTCCCGTTCGAGTGTCGTCGCCGCGGTGCCGGCGGGCTCGTGGCGGGCGGCGTCTGGCATGGCGAAGGCCAGATCGGCGGTCGCGTCGCCCCAGGTCGAGATCGAGATGTGCTCGAGACCCTGCCATGCGGCGGCTTCGCGCAGGGCGCGTGCCACGCGCTCGGCGCTGTCCGCCGGCACGTCTCGCTCCCACCAGGCCGACTGCACGCGCAGCGTCGACGTCGCGCGATCGGCCTTGAGGTCCACGCGTCCGACGATGCGGTCGTCGACGAGCACCGGCAGCGAGTAGTAGCCGAACCTGCGCTTCGCGGCCGGGGTGTAGATCTCGATGCGGTAGTCGAAGTCGAACAGGCGCTCCGCGCGCTCCCGGAACCACACCACCGGGTCGAATGGAGTGAGCACGGTGGCCGCGTCGATGCGGCGGGGGAGTGTCGCGTCGCGGTGCAGCCACGCGCGCACGGCCGCCGCCCCGCGGCTCCAGCCCTCGACGGTGACGGGTGCGAGCTCGCCCGCGTCGACCAGGTCGGACACCGCGGCGAGCACGGCGCGGCGGTCGCGGATGCGGTGGTAGTCGGCCAGATCCGATGCCGTCGCGACACCGGACGCACGGGCAGAACGGCGCACGAGCTCGCGGATCGCGTCGGCGCGCGGCACCTCGGTGTCGAGCAGGTGCGCGGGCACGACATGCTCGGCCAGGCCATACCGGCGCTCGAACCCGCGCCGCCCCGCGATCGCGACCTCCCCGAAGCGCCACATCAGCTCGAGCGCGCGTTTGACGACATCCCAGTCCCACCAGGGTCCGCGCTGCCCACGGTGGGCGTCCGACTCGATCTGCGCGGGTCGGAGCGGACCGCGCTCGGCCAGCTCGGAGCGCACCCAGTCGACGGTCGCGCGGTTCTCGGCGTACCAGGTGCCCGGGCCGCCGTACTTGGCGCGCATGGCCTCCATCCGGAAACGCCAGAGCGGCCAGTCGGCCAGCGGCACGAACGTGGCCTCGTGCGCCAGGTACTCGATGTACGCGCCCGTGCTGCGGGGCCGCCCGCCCACGCCGTGCCGCAGAACGAGGCGGTCGAGGTCGGTCGTGTCATAGCCGCCGAGCCGCGAGAACAGCGGCATGTAGTGCGAGCGCGCGAACACGTTGACCGAGTCGATCTGCAGCACGCCCATGCGCGCGATCGCGGCGTTCAGCTGACGGACGCCGGGGGCGGCCGGGCGGGGGCGCGCGAAGCCCTGCGCGGCGAGCGCCACGCGGCGCGCCTCCGGGAGCGAAAGATGCTGCTTCACGCCGCTCACGTTACCCAGCGGTGCCGACATCGCCACGAGGGGCGACGCGACGCGGGCGCCTCGGCGCAGCGGTGCGCGGTTCTAGACTGACCGGGATGAGCGACGACAAGACCCGCACCCCGATCTGGAACCTGCTGCGGTCGCGCTCCGTCGAGCCCGCGGCGGCGGCTCCAGCGGAGGCCGCGGTCCCGGCCGGACTGCGCATCGCGACGGCCTACGCGTGGCGGTTCCTCGTGGTCGCGGCCGCGGTCGGGGTGGTCGTGTGGCTCGTGATCCAGTTCAAGCTGCTCGTGATCCCGCTGCTGGTCGCGATCCTGATCACGGCGCTCGTCTGGCCGGCGCTGTCGTGGCTGCTGCGCCATCGCGTGCCCCGGTGGGCCGCCATCGTGCTCACCTTGGTCGGCACGATCGCGATCGTGAGCGGTCTCGTCTGGCTCGTCGCCTGGCAGGTCTCCAGCGAGTTCAGCGCCGTCCGTGACCGCGTGGTCGTCGCGGTAGACGAGCTGCGCGGCTTCCTCGTGGGCATCGGCGTCTCGCAGGCCGAGATCGACGGCTACATCGATCAGGGCCTCGCGCTGCTGCAGGAGGAGTCGGGCACCCTGATGAGCGGCGCGCTCGCGGTCGGCACGACGGTCGGGCACCTCGCGGCGGGCCTGCTGCTGACCCTGTTCGCGCTGATCTGCATCCTCGCCGACGGGGGCGGCATCTGGCGCTGGGCCGTGCGGCTGTTCCCGAAGGGCGCCCGCACGGCCGTCGACACGGCGGCGCGCAACGGCTGGCGCACCGTCATCAACTACGCGCGCACGCAGCTTCTCGTCGCGACGATCGACGCGGTCGGCATCGGGATCGGAGCGTTCGCGCTGAGCGTGCCGCTCGCGATCCCGATCGCGGTGATGGTCTTCCTCGGCTCGTTCGTGCCGCTCGTCGGCGCGATCCTGACGGGAGCGGTGGCGGTGTTCATCGCGCTGGTCTACAACGGCCCGCTGATCGCGATCGCGATGCTCGCGGTCGTTCTGGCGGTGCAGCAGCTCGAGAGCCACGTGCTGCAGCCGATCCTGATGGGATCGGCCGTGAAGGTGCATCCGCTGGCGGTCGTGATGGTCGTCGCCGGCGGCTCCATGATCGCGGGCATCCCGGGCGCCCTGTTCGCGGTGCCGCTCGCGGCCTTCGTCAACGTCGTCGCGGTCACGCTCTCGTCCGGCTCCTGGCGCACGGGCGAGCCGCTGCACGGCGACCTCATCTGGGACACCGTTCCCAAGTCGATCGGCCCCGTGAGGCCGAACCCCGCCACGGGGGCGCCGACCGCGACGCGTCCCTCCGACCCCTCGAAGGGAACCGCACTGTGACGACCCCCGGCCCCACTCCGTCCGCCGACGCCGCGACCGAGGCCCCCGCGGCCATTCCGGCGCTGGCCGAGATCGAGGCGGCGGCGCGCAGCCTCGAGGGGGTGATCGAGCACACGCCGATGGAGTACTCGCTGCACCTGACCGAGGTGCTGGGGGCACGTGTCGACCTGAAGCTCGAGAACCTGCAGCGCACGGGCTCGTTCAAGGTGCGTGGTGCGACGTACCGGCTCGCGCAGCTGACGGCCGAGGAGCGGGCGCGCGGCGTGGTCGCCGCGTCCGCGGGCAACCACGCGCAGGGTGTCGCTCTCGCCGCGCAGCAGCTCGGCATCCCCGCCACGATCTACATGCCGCTCGGCGTTCCCGTGCCGAAGCTGCTCGCGACGCGCGGCTACGGCGCCGAGGTCGTGCTCGAGGGCGCGACGGTCGACGTGGGCCTCGCCCGCGCCGCTGAGCACGCCGCCCGCACCGGCGCCGTGCTGATCCATCCGTACGACCACCGCGACATCGTGATCGGTCAGGGCACTCTGGGGCTCGAGATCATGGATGACGCGCCGGATGTCACGACGATCGTGGTCGGGATCGGCGGGGGCGGTCTCATCGCTGGCGTCGCCGCGGCTGCCAAGGCCCGTGCTGCCGCCGAGGGGCGCGACGTGCGCATCATCGGCGTGCAGGCCGAGAACGCCGCGCCCGTGCCGGTGTCGCTCGAGGCCGGCCAGCCGGTGCAGGTGACCACGCAGCCCACGATCGCCGACGGCATCCTGGTGAACCGCCCGGGCGATGTGCCGTTCGCCGTGATCCGCGAGCTCGTCGACGAGGTCGTGACGGTCAGCGACGACGACATCGCTCGCGCGCTGCTGGTGCTTCTCGAGCGCGCCAAGGTCGTCGTCGAGCCGGCGGGAGCCGTCGGCGTCGCCGCGATCCTGGCCGGCAAGGTGCGCGCGACCGGTCGCACCGTCGCGGTGCTGTCCGGCGGCAACATCGACCCCCTGCTGCTGCAGCGTGTCGTGTCGCACGGCCTCGCGGCCTCGGGCCGCTACATGACCATCCGCATCCCGCTGCCGGATCGCCCGGGCCAGCTCGCGCAGGTCTCCGAGCTGCTCGCAGAGGCCGGGGCCAACGTGATCGAGGTGCTGCACACGCGCCATGGCCAGGGCCTGCAGATCAGCGAGGTCATCCTGCAGATCTCGGTCGAGACCCGCGGTCAGGAGCATCGCGAGCTGACCCTGCAGATCCTGCGCGACGCCGGCTTCCGCCCCGAGGTGCTGCCGGATTAATCAGAAGGCTCCCGTTCGCGAGGAACGGGAGCCTTCTTGTCACGCGTGCCTCGAGGCAGCTGCGAGCAAAGCGAGTGGAGCGAAGCGACCCACGACCGTCTCGATGGCGGTCGCGAACGCTCCATGCGCGACCGAAGGGAGGAGCTCACCCGGTGAACGTCTCGACCTTCACGATCTCGACCGCGATGTCCTTGCCGTTCGGGGCCTTGTACGAGGTCTTCTCGCCCTCCTTCAGGCCCAGGATGGCGGCGCCCAGGGGCGACTGCTCGCTGTAGACGTCGAGGTCGGTGCCGCCGGCGATCTCGCGGCTGCCGAGCAGGAAGCGCTCCTCGTCGCCCAGCACCAGCGCGGTCACGACGGTGCCCGACTGCACGGTGCCGTCCGACTCGGGCGCCTCGCCCACGACGGCGCCCTTCAGCAGCCCCTGGAGCTGGCGGATGCGCATCTCGATCTTGCCCTGCTCGTCCTTCGCGGCGTGATAGCCGCCGTTCTCCTTGAGGTCGCCCTCCTCCCGGGCGATCTCGATGCGCTTGGCGATCTCCTCGCGGCCGGTCGTCGAGAGCTCCTCGAGCTCGGCGGCCAGCCGGTCGTACGCCTCCTGCGTGAGGAAGGTGACCTGAGCATCGTTCGTCGGCGCGTTGTTCGACATGGCGAACCCCCTTCGATCGGGCGGAGATAGTGCAAGACGCCCCGGCGTTCGGCCGGGGCGTCGGAGTTCTGCGGTTCAGACTACGTGACCCAGCAGGATTCGACCAAACCCGTCGTGGCCTCGGCGACGGTCGGCACGGTCTCGGTGAAGCGCATCCTGTGGTCGTCGCCGCCCGGGTACTCCACGATCTTCCAGCCGACGACGCCGAACTCCTGATCGAGCGCCTGCACGGCGCAGGCGACCGAGCGACCCGCGGGAGCCGTGAGCTGGAAGGACACCTGGACCGTGTGCTCGTCACGCACCTCGAAGCCGAGCCCGTCGACCGACACCGCGTCGATCGAGTTGGCGACGGCCGTCCAGCCGAGCCATCCGGCGCCGGCCGCGGCGAGGGCGATGCCCCCGATCCACAGGAGGCGCCGGCGGGCGGGATTCCGCGTTCGGCCGTAGCGGTCGTCGAGCTCGGCCTGCGTGGTCATCGGGTGTTCCTCGGAAAGTTAGGCTGGGAACTCCAGGCTAGAACAGGAGCCAGCGATGTACCTTCTCGGCGCGACGCCCACCCCCACGCCGACGGTCGACCCCGAGCTGGTCACCCCCGGGCCCGAGGGCTTCACGGTCATCGCGATCCTCGTCGTGCTGGTCGCCCTGCTGGTGTTCGACATGCTGCGCCGCGTGCGCCGCACGCGCTATCGCGCCGAGGCGAACGAGGCGCTCGACGCCGAGGAAGCCGCTTCCCGTCGCGAGGCCGCGGGCGAGAGCGCCGACGACGGCGACCACCCCCGGGCCTGAGACCTGTCGGCTGGCGGGCGCCGCGCGGTGCCCGCCATATGTGTCACACGGGTCCGTTGAATGCCGGCTCCAGGGCGATCAGCAGGGCGCCCGTCCAGTGACACAGGAACGCGAGCACCGTGCAGACATGGAAGATCTCGTGGAAGCCGAAGTGGCCCGGCCACGGGTTCGGGCGCTTGAACGCGTACACCGCGGCGCCGAACGAGTAGAGCAGGCCGCCCACGATCACGAGCACCATCATCGCCGCGTCGGCCCGGAACAGATCCGGCATGTACATCACGGCCGCCCAGCCGAGTGCGAGGTAGAGCGCGACGTACAGCCACCGGGGCGCGCCGAGCCAGAAGATCCGGAACAGGATGCCGAGCACGGCACCGCCCCAGACGGCGACGAGCAGCAGCGTGCCCTTGGCGGGCGGCAGGGCCAGCACCGCGATGGGCGTGTAGGTTCCCGCGATGAGCAGCAGGATGTTCGCGTGATCGATGCGTCGCAGCACGGCCTTCACCCGGGGCTGCCAGTCGAAGCGGTGATAGACGGCCGAGTTCCCGAACAGCAGTAGCGACGAGGCCATGAACACGGCCGAGGCCCACTTCGCCGCGGACCCCTGGGCGAGGCAGATCAGCACGATCCCCGCGGCCACGGCCACGGGGAAGGTGCCGGCGTGGATCCAGCCGCGCCAGGTCGGCCTGATCTCGACCGTCGCGTCTCGGTGAGCGGCGTCCAGCAGCGGAAGCTGGGGCACGCCGTCGGCCGAAGCGGGGGAGTCATCGGGCCTGCGCGTCATGCTCAGAGCGTACGTGCGAATGCATGCCGTACGCGGCACGCGACCGCCGCGGAGTAGCGTATTGGCGTGCGAACCATGCGTCAGGCCGAGGGCCGCGGCCCGCTGTACCGGCTGTACAGCTCCCGGCTGCGTCGCCAGATCGACCCCGCGCGGGTGCCGCATCACGTCGCGATGGTGATCGACGGCAACCGTCGCTGGGCGCGTCAGCTGGGGTACGAGACGGTCGCGCACGGGTACCGCGCCGGTGCGGCGAAGATGATCGACTTCCTGGGCTGGTGCGAGGAGCTGGGGGTGAAGGTCGTCACGCTCTACCTGCTCTCGAACGACAACCTCCGCAAGCGCGACTCGCGAGAACTCGCCGATCTCATCGACATCATCGCCGACCTCGCCCGGGAGCTGGCGGCAGACGGGGACTGGCGGGTGCAGCACGCGGGTCGCGCCGAGCTGCTGCCCGCCTCGCTCGCCGATGCGCTGCGCGACGCGGAGGAGAGCACCCGGGATCACACGGGCCTGCACGTGAATCTCGCCGTGGGCTACGGCGGGCGTCACGAGATCGTCGACGCGGTGCGGCGCATCATCGTCAAGCACGACGAGCGCGGCGGCACGCTCGAGGAGCTCGCGGAGAATCTCACGCCCGAGGCGATCGGCGAGCACCTGTACACGGGGGGGCAGCCCGATCCGGATCTCGTCATCCGCACGAGCGGCGAGCAGCGGCTGAGCGACTTCCTCGTGTGGCAGAGCGCGCACAGCGAGTTCTACTTCATGGAGGCGCTCGGCCCGGACCTGCGCGAGGTCGACTTCCTGCGGGCCATCCGCGACTACGCCTCGCGAGAGCGTCGCTTCGGCGGCTGACCGGCCGACTGCGGCCAGCGAGCGGTGCTGAGGCATATGCGCCGCCTCGACCTGCCAGAATGTCGGTGTGACCAGCAGCAGCATCGACGACTATCGCGCGACGTTCGTGGGCGAGCCCGGGTACCTGAACTGGGCGTCGTTCGGCCCGCTCTCGCCGTCGGTGCGCGACGAGGTGGTGGCCGACCTCGAGATGCTCGGCACCGGCCGGCCGAGCAGCATCGCGCATGTCGCCGAGCGTGAGGAGGAGGCGCGGGGGCTCGTGGCGCGGCTCCTCGGAGCCCGGGCGGACGAGGTCACGCTGCAGCCGTCGACCTCCTACGGCATCATGCACGCGGTGTACGGGATCGACGGGGGAGTGATCGCCTCGACCGCCGAGTTCCCCACGATCCCGACCGCGCTCACGCGCGCGGCTGACGCGACCGGCCGCGTGCGTCCGCAGTGGGTGACGCCGCCCGATGGAGTGGTCACCCCCGAGCTCGTGGCCGACGCGATCGACGACGACACGGCAGCGCTCGCCGTCAGCCTCGTCGACTTCCGCACCGGGTACCGCGCCGATCTCCCCGCGCTGCGCGAGGTCATCGGCCCCGACCGGCTGCTCATCGTCGACGCTGTGCAGGGGTTCGGCATGATCGAGGTCGACTGGTCCGTCGCGGACGTGGTGTGCGGCAACGGCTACAAGTGGCTTCGCGCCGGGCGGGGCACCGGATTCGCGTGGTTCAGCGGGCGTGCCCGCGCGAGCATCGCGCCCGTGCTGTCGGGATTCGCGGCCGTGGACGGCGGCCTCACGGTCGACGCCGTGCCGCCGCCCGCCGCGTCGGCGCAGGCCTACACCGTGACGGTCCCCGACCCGCTGGCAGCGGCCCGGCTCGCCGCCTCGCTCGACGAGATCGCGCGCGTGGGGGTGGCCGAGATCGAGGCGGCGCTGAGCGAGCGCGTCGATCGCGTCATGGACATCGCGCAGCGTCACGGCATCCCGGTGATCACGCCGCTCGACCCGCGGCGTCGGGCAGGGATCGTCGCGCTGGCCCCGCGACCCGAGTACGTCGCCGCACTCGGCGCCGAGCTGTCGAACCGCGGCGTGACCGCGACGGCGCGCGCCGGCATGCTTCGCGTGGCTCCCCATGTCGGCACGGACGACGAGACGCTGGCCCTGCTCGACGAGGCGTGCGCCGCGTTCGCGCAACAGCGCGCGTGAAGCGCGCACGGGGCGCTGTCTCGTCACCGTCTCATCGCGAACGGTCCGCCGGTTCGTCCCGACTTTGTTCACACGTTCGTAACGAACGACACGCGTGTGATTCGTGGCGGATTCCGCCGACATGGTCGTAGCTTGGCCGCATCGGGCAAGGCGCCCGGTCGAGTCGGCCATCCAGGATCGCGACTCGTGGCCCCAGGTCGACTCGTCTGAAGCCGGGCAGGTTCCCGGGTCGGGAGTGGGGCGTGACCATCAGCACAACTCAGCAGGCCAGCCGTCGCAGCAGCACCGCCACTGACCAGAACAACGGTCGGGCCGCGGCCGCGCGCGAGGCCTCACCCAGCCGAAGCGCGCAGGATCTGCGCACCTACGTGCTCGACACGTCGGTGCTGCTGAGCGATCCGCGGGCTTTCTTCCGCTTCGCGGAGCACTCGGTCGTCATCCCGGTGGTGGTGATCTCGGAGCTCGAGGGAAAGCGGCACGATCCCGAGCTCGGCTACTTCGCGCGTCAGGCGCTGCGTCACCTGGACGAGCTTCGGGTCGAGCACGGACGTCTCGACTTCCCCGTGCCGGTCGGCGAGGGCGGCACGCTGCGTGTCGAACTCAACAACACCGACGCGAACGTGCTGCCCAGCGGCATCCGCCTCGGCGACAACGACACCCGCATCCTGGCCGTCGCGACGCACCTCGCGCAGGATGGCAACGACGTGACGGTGATCTCGAAGGACCTGCCGATGCGCGTGAAGGCCGCGTCGCTCGGCCTCTCGGCCGAGGAGTACCTCGCCGAGCAGGCCGTCGACTCGGGATGGACCGGCATCGCCCCGCTGCACCTCTCGGGCGACGACATGTCCGACCTGTACGAGAGCGAGGTCGCGTCGCACGACGACGTGCGCGGACTGCCGGTCAACACGGGCCTGGTCATCCAGTCCGAGCGAGGGTCCGCGCTCGGACGCGTCACGGGTGACGGCGAGCTGCGGCTCGTGCGCGGCGACCGCGACGTGTTCGGGCTGCACGGCCGGTCGGCGGAGCAGCGCATCGCGATCGACCTGCTGCTCGACCCGGAGGTCGGCATCGTGTCTCTGGGCGGACGCGCCGGCACGGGCAAATCGGCGCTCGCCCTGTGCGCGGGTCTCGAGGCCGTGCTCGAGCGGCAGCAGCAGAAGAAGATCATCGTGTTCCGCCCGCTGTTCGCGGTCGGCGGCCAGGAGCTCGGTTACCTGCCCGGAGACCAGGCCGAGAAGATGAACCCCTGGGGCCAGGCGGTCTACGACACGCTCGGCTCGGTCGTCTCGGCGAACGTGCTCGACGAGGTCGTGCAGCGCGGGCTGCTCGAGGTGCTGCCGCTCACGCACATCCGCGGCAGGTCGCTGCACGACGCGTTCGTGATCGTCGATGAGGCGCAGTCGCTCGAGCGCAACGTGCTGCTCACGGTGCTCAGCCGTATGGGGCAGAACTCGCGGGTCGTGCTCACGCACGACGTCGCCCAGCGCGACAACCTGCGGGTCGGGCGTCACGACGGCATCGCCAGTGTGATCGAGACCCTGAAGGGTCATGGGCTGTTCGGCCACGTGACGCTCACGCGCTCGGAGCGCTCCGCGATCGCGGCGCTCGTCACCGACCTGCTGGAGGTCGGCGAGCTCGCATGAGCCGCTCATCCAGCGGTCGCCGGTGCCCGGGGCAGAAGTCCCCGGGCACCGCGGCGTCTGGGGGCGGCATCCGTCCTGCGTCGCACTCAGCGGATTCCTAGACTCGGAGGATGCGGTCGACGCCGACCGCTCCCATTCCCTGCATCGAGGATCCCTCACTGACGAAGGAGACGCACCCCGTGTCCGAGACCAAGACCGCGCCCGAACGGGCGCTTCCGCCCGTGGCGGTGGATGAGAAGCCCAGATGGACCCCGGTGAAGATCGCGGTCTGGGCCGTGATCGCGCTGCTCGGCGGCCTGGGCTGGACGATGCTCGCGATCGTCCGCGGCGAGAGCGTGAACGCGATCTGGTTCGTGTTCGCCGCCGTCTGCACGTACCTGATCTTCTACCGCTTCTACTCGAAGTACATCGAGCGCCTGATCGTGCGGCCGGATGACCGCCGCGCGACGCCCGCCGAGTACAAGGCGGACGGCAAGGACTATGTCGCGACCGACCGTCGCGTGCTGTTCGGCCACCACTTCGCGGCCATCGCGGGCGCCGGCCCGCTCACCGGCCCCGTGCTCGCGGCGCAGATGGGCTACCTTCCCGGCACCATCTGGATCATCGTGGGCGTCGTGCTGGCTGGTGCCGTGCAGGACTACCTCGTGATGTTCTTCTCGATGCGCCGCGGTGGACGATCGCTGGGCCAGATGGCGAAGGACGAGCTCGGCCGCTTCGGCGGCGCGGCCGCCATCCTGGCCACGCTGCTCATCATGATCATCATCACGGCCATCCTGGCGCTCGTGGTGGTCAACGCCCTCGGCGAGAGCCCGTGGGGCGTGTTCTCGGTGGCCATGACGATCCCGATCGCCCTCTTCATGGGCGCCTACCTGCGCTGGATCCGCCCGGGCAAGATCACCGAGGTGTCGATCATCGGCTTCGTGCTGCTGATGGCGGCGATCGTCGCCGGCCAGTACGTGGGCGCGAGCGAGTGGGGGCAGGCGGTGTTCGGTCTCGACCGCACGACGCTCGCCTGGTGCATCATCATCTACGGCTTCATCGCCGCGGTGCTGCCCGTGTGGATGCTGCTCGCCCCGCGCGATTACCTGTCGACCTTCATGAAGATCGGCGTGATCGTGCTGCTGGCCGTGGCCATCCTGTTCGTGCGTCCCGTGGTCGAGATGCCCGCGTTCAGCATCTTCGCCGCGGGCGAGACGGGACCGGTCTGGGCCGGAAGCCTGTTCCCCTTCCTCTTCGTGACCATCGCCTGCGGCGCGCTCTCGGGCTTCCACGCGCTCATCTCGTCGGGCACGACGCCCAAGATGATCGAGAAGGAGAAGCAGACCCGCTTCATCGGCTACGGCGGCATGCTCATGGAGTCGTTCGTCGCGATCATGGCGCTCGTCGCCGCGATCTCGATCGACCAGGGCATCTACTATGCGATGAATTCGTCGTCCGCCGCGACCGGCGGCACCGTCGAGGGCGCTGTGGCGTTCATCAACAGCCTCGGTCTGACGGGCGTGAACGTCACGGCCGAGCAGCTCACGGGCGCGGCCGCGAACGTCGGCGAGGAGTCGATCATCTCCCGCACGGGCGGCGCACCCACGCTCGCCTTCGGTCTGGCCCACATCCTGCACCAGTGGCTCGGTGGCACATCGTGGATGGCCTTCTGGTACCACTTCGCGATCATGTTCGAGGCGCTGTTCATCCTCACGGCGGTCGACGCCGGCACGCGCGTGGCGCGCTTCATGCTGCAGGACTCGATCGGCAACGTGATCCCCAAGTTCAAGGACACGTCGTGGCGCGTCGGCGCCTGGCTGTGCACGGCGATCATGGTCGCCGGCTGGGGTGCCGTGCTGCTCATGGGCGTCACCGATCCGCTGGGCGGCATCAACACGCTGTTCCCGCTGTTCGGCATCTCGAACCAGCTGCTCGCGGCGATCGCCCTGGCGGTCGTGATGGTGATCATCGCCCGCCGGCGCACGTTCAAGGGCCTGTGGGTCGTGGCCGTGCCGCTCGCGTTCGTGACGGTGGTCACTTTCACGGGGTCGGTGCTGAAGATCTTCTCGCCGACGCCGGCGGTGGGCTACTGGGCCAACCACGTCCGGTTCCGCAACGGCATCGCCGACGGGTCGTACACCGAGTTCGCGCCCGGCGCCGACGATGCCGCCAAGCTGGCGGCCGCGGAGGCCACCGTGCGCAACACGGCCGTGCAGGGCACGCTCTCGGTCGTCTTCCTGGTGCTGGCCGCCATCGTGATCACCGTGGCGGTCATCCAGGTGGTCAAGGCGTTCCGCGCCACCGAGGTGGTGGACAGGGAGGACCCGGCGGTTCCGTCGCAGCGGTTCGCCCCCGCCGGGCTCGTCGCCTCGCCCGAGGAGCGCGCGCTCGAGAAGGAGTGGAACGCGCTTCCCACGGAGATGCAGCCCACTCGTGGCCACTGACACCGCGTCGGCCCGGCTCAGCGTCCGCGTGGCGCTGGGCCGGGCCTGGGGTGCCGTCCGGTGGTACGTCAACGGGCTGACGGGCGAATCGAGGTACGCGGCGTATCTCGCCCACGAACGCGCCGCGCATCCCGACCGCGAGCCGATGACCGAGCGCGAGTACTGGCGGTGCGTCTACCGCGATCAGGACGCCAATCCCGGGTCGCGCTGCTGCTGACGTGAGAAGGGCCCGGGGATGTTCCCCGGGCCCTTCTCTGTGGCCTTGGCGGCGAGGTCGCGTGCCTGGGCCGTCCGGCAATGGGAAAGGGCGACGAGCCGAAGCTCGCCGCCCTCTCAGGGCTGATCGATCAGCCCGCGTGGGTCATCGACAGCAGGTCGAGCTTCTCGTCGAGCTGCGCCTCCGTGATCTCGCCGCGCTCGACGTAGCCGAGGTCGATCACGGCCTCGCGCACGGTGATGCCCTTGGCGACCGAGTGCTTGGCGATCTTGGCGGCGGCCTCGTAGCCGATCAGCTTGTTGAGCGGCGTCACGATCGACGGGCTCATGCCGGCGAAGGCCGCGGCGCGCTCGAGGTTGGCCTCGAGGCCCGTCACCGTCTTGTCGGCCAGCACGCGCGACGCGTTGGCCAGGAGGCGGATCGACTCCAGGAGCGCGGTGCCCATGACCGGGATCGCGACGTTGAGCTCGAACGAGCCCGAAGCGCCGGCCCAGGCGACCGTGGCGTCGTTGCCGATGACACGCGCGGCGACCATGAGCACGGCCTCCGGAACGACGGGGTTGACCTTGCCGGGCATGATCGACGAGCCGGGCTGCAGATCGGGGATGTGCAGCTCGCCCAGACCCGTGTTCGGGCCCGATCCCATCCACCGCAGGTCGTTGTTGATCTTGGTGAGCGACACGGCGATGGTGCGCAGGGCGCCCGACGCCTCGACGAGACCGTCGCGGTTGGCCTGAGCCTCGAAGTGGTCCTTCGCCTCGGTGATGGGCAGGCCCGTCTCGCCCGCGAGCAGCTCGATGACCTTCTGCGGGAAGCCGAGCGGCGTGTTGATGCCGGTGCCCACGGCCGTGCCGCCGAGCGGCACCTCGGCGACGCGGGGGAGCGCCGCCTCCACGCGCTCGATGCCGAGGCGCATCTGACGGGCGTACCCGCCGAACTCCTGACCGAGCGTGACGGGCGTCGCGTCCATGAGGTGCGTGCGTCCCGACTTGACCGCGTCCTTCCACAGCTCGGCCTTCTCCTCGAAAGCCTTCGCGAGGTGGTCGAGGGCGGGCACGAGGTCCTCGATCAGGGCCTGCGTCACCGCGACGTGCACCGAGGTCGGGAAGACGTCGTTCGACGACTGCGATGCGTTGACGTGGTCGTTCGGGTGCACGTCGGCGCCGAGCTTCTGCGTGGCGAGGGTGGCGAGCACCTCGTTCATGTTCATGTTCGACGACGTGCCCGAACCCGTCTGGTACGTGTCGACGGGGAAGTGGGCGTCGTGCTGGCCGGTCACGACCTCGTCGGCCGCTGCGGCGATCGCGTCGGCGATCGCGCCGTCGAGCGTGCCGAGCTCCTTGTTGGCAAGCGCTGCGGCCTTCTTGATGCGCGCGAGCGCGGCGATCTGCGTCGACTCGAGGCCCTTGCCCGAGATCGGGAAGTTCTCGACCGCGCGCTGTGTCTGGGCGCGGTAGAGGGCGGACGCGGGAACGCGCACCTCGCCCATGGTGTCGTGCTCGATGCGGTACTCGGTCTCGGTCACTTCGTTGTCCTCCGGGTAGGGGTAGGGGTCAGGCGGCGTCGTTCTCGGTGCCCAGGATGACGTCGGACACGACGGAGCCCTCGGCCAGGCGGTAGTTGGCGCCCACGATCGCAAGGCGACGCTCGGCGACCGCGGTGCTGATCAGCTCGGAGCGCTGCAGCAGCGCGGTGACGGTGTCGCGCAGGTGCTCGCGGCCGACCTGCTCGGAGTCGACGGTCTCGGGCGTCACGCCCTCGGCGGCCCCCGCGCGGAGCACGCGGCGCACGGCGGGGACGATGGGGGCGATCAGGCGCCAGATCGTCGGCGGCAGCACCGGGGCGTCGGTGTACGTGCTCTCGATGGCCGCGCGTACGGCACCGCACTCGTCGTGGCCGAGCACGACGATGAGCGGCACCTTGAGCACCTCGACTGCGTACTCGAGGCTGCCGACGATGGAGTCGCCCGCGACCTGGCCGGCGTTGCGCACCACGAACAGGTCGCCCAGGCCCATGTCGAAGATGATCTCGGCCGCCAGCCGCGAGTCGGAGCAGCCGAACAGCGCGGCCCGCGGAGTCTGTGCGGCGGCGATCAGGCTGCGACGCTCCACGTCCTGGTGCGGGTGTTCGGGCGTGCCCGCGACGAAGCGCGCGTTGCCCGCCAGCATCTCGTTCCACGCCTCGTCGGGCGTGGCCGGGCGAGCGGTCTCGGTCTGGGTCATCCCTGCTCCTCTGCCAGTGCGCGCACCTGCGGCACGATCATCTCCGCCACCTCAGCGGTCTTCTCGGGTGTCGCCGAGCCGTACAGCAGCACGTGGTCGGTGCCCGCCTGCGTGCCGAGCGCATAGCTGACGTTCGCATTGCGTCGCGGGTCGATGTCGTAGGTCTGCCAGGTGACGCCGTCGATGGTGGTCTCGCCGGTCGGTGCGGTACCGCCCAGCTGCTGCGCGGCCCAGGTGGCGTCGGCGTCGAACCCCTGCACGAAGCGCAGGAAGCTGTCGTCGCCCGGCACGTACAGCACCTGCCAGGACGCGGGCGAGCCCGGCACGACCTTCGCCTCGTTGACGAACCAGCCGTTGCCCTCTCTTCCCGTGGGCTCGGGCACATCCGGCACGATCACGGTTCGGTCGTACGACGAGGCGACCAGCTCGCCGGCGGCCCCGGCATCGACCCTGCCGCCCTCCGAGACGGGACCGCCGCGCGGCACGATGAGCCAGACGACCGCCACGATCAGGAGCGTCGCGGCCATCGCGACGATGAGATTGCGGAAGTTCTGGCTCTCGCGGTAGGCCTTCGAGTTGGCGGCCTTGCGCGCGGCCGTCTCCTCCGCCGTCTCGGGGCGGCCCAGCTCGGCCACCACGCGGGGTGTACGCGCCATCAGGCCTCGTCTCCCGCATCGCCGGCAGCCTGCGCGGCCTCGAGACGCCGCTTGGCGCCGCGCAGCCACTCGTCGCAGCGGGCCGCGAGGGCCTCGCCGCGCTCCCAGAGCGCGAGCGATTCCTCGAGCGTGGGCGCGCCCTGCTCGAGCTCACCGACCACGCGGACCAACTCGTCGCGGGCCTGCTCGAACGACAACGTGGCGACGTCGGACGGCTCCGATGCGGAGCGGGCGGGGTCGGGGGTCACGGCATCCATCCTACTTTCCGGCCTCCGACGTCTCGGCCCGGTCGGCCGAGGTGGTGGGCCCCTCGGCCAGCTCGCCCGTCGAGGTCGCGCCGAGCGAGCCTCGGTCGAGCGTGACCACGATGCGCGTGCCGGCGGGCGCCTGCGAGGCGTCACGCAGGATGACCCCGCCCTCGGCGTGGGCGATCGCGTAGCCGCGGGCCAGCGTCGCGGCCGGGGAGAGCGCCCGCAGCGACGCGCGCAGCTCGGCCGTGCGCAGCCGCCCCTTCTCGACGCGGCGCTGCGCGAGATCGCGCCCGCGGCTGAGGAGCTGCCAGACATCCTGCGTGCGCGTGCGCACCATATGCTCCGGGGAGCGCAGCGCCGGTCGTGACCGCAGCTGCTCGAGCTGGGCGATGTCGTGGGCGACGCGCTGCGTGAGGCGCATCGTCATGCGCGAGCGGAGCTGAGCGACGATCGCGCGCTGCTCGCCGACATCCGGCACGACGCGCTTGGCCGCATCGGTGGGGGTCGAGGCGCGCAGGTCGGCCACGTCGTCCAGCAGCGGATGGTCGTTCTCGTGCCCGATCGCGCTGACGATGGGCGTCCGAGCCGAGGCCACGGCGCGCAGCAGCCTCTCGTCGCTGAAGCCGAGCAGCGTCTGCGGGTCGCCCCCGCCCCGCGCGATGATGATCACGTCGACCTCGGGGTCGGCGTCGAGACGCTGCAGCGCGGCGAGCGTCTCGGGCACGCAGCGGTCGCCCTGCACGGCGGCGTACGCGGTGCGGAAGCGCACCTGCGGCCAGCGCAGCTCGGCGTTGCGATGCACGTCCTTCTCGGCGTCGCTGCGCTCGCCCGTGATCAGCCCGATGCAGTGGGGCAGGAAGGGCAGCGGCTTCTTGCGCGCGGCGTCGAACAGTCCCTCCGAGCGCAGCCGCGCGCGCAGGCGCTCGAGCCGTTCGAGCTGCTCGCCCAGGCCGACGTGCTTCATGGCGGAGACCTGGAAGCTGAAGTCGCCGCCCTTGACGTAGTAGTCGGCCTTAACGCATGCCACCACGTGGTCGCCCACCTTGAGGTCGGCGGGGATGCGGCCTCGCGTGCTCGACCAGATCCGGATCGAGATCTGCGCGTCGCCCTGCAGATCCTTCAGCCGCGCGTACACGGCTCCCGCGCGCACGTTCCACGACGTGATCTCGCCCTCGACCCACACCGATCCCCAGCGCTCGATGAAGCCCTTGATGGTCTGGTTCAGGCGCCCGATCGAGGTGGGCGCCTGCGGCGTGGAGTCGCGGGGCGAGACGCTGTCGGCAGGCGGCGCCTCGCCGGGCACGGTCACGGGCTGGAACGACGTCATGCCATCTCTCGTCTCGGGTCGGTGCGGCGGATCGCGCATCCGCGCGTGGCCGGCACTCGGGCCGCCCCCAGGGGCACGCCCGTAGAATCGAGCTGTGAGCGCCACCGCCATCTCGCTGCCCGTACCTGCGATCCCGGCACGCCGCGTGCAGGTGCGTCGCGAGCCCCTTCAGGATATCCCCGTGCCCGGACACAAGCGGGTGCTGCTGGCCGCTCCGCGCGGCTACTGCGCGGGCGTCGACCGCGCGGTCGTGGCGGTGGAGAAGGCGCTCGAGCGCTACGGAGCGCCCGTCTACGTGCGCAAGCAGATCGTGCACAACATCCACGTCGTCACCGAGCTCGAGGCGAAGGGCGCGATCTTCGTCGACGAGGTCGATGAGGTCCCCGCGGGCGCACACGTCGTCTTCAGCGCCCACGGCGTCTCTCCCGCGGTCGTCGACGCCGCCTCGGACCGGGGCCTCCAGGCGATCGACGCCACGTGCCCCCTCGTCACCAAGGTGCACCGCGAGGCCGTGCGCTTCGCGAGAGACGATTACCAGATCCTGCTCATCGGCCACGTCGGGCACGAGGAGGTCGAGGGCACCGCGGGTGAGGCGCCGGACCACGTCACCATCGTGAACTCTCCGGAGGAGGCCGACACGGTGGTGGTCGCCGACCCGAGCAAGGTCGTCTGGCTCTCGCAGACCACGCTGTCGGTCGACGAGACCATGGAGACCGTGCGCCGCCTGCGCGCCCGCTTCCCGGAGCTGCAGGATCCGCCGTCCGATGACATCTGCTACGCCACGCAGAACCGTCAGGTCGCGATCAAGAAGGTCGCGCGGCACGCCGATCTCGTGATCGTGGTGGGGTCGGCGAACTCGTCCAACAGCGTGCGACTCGTGGAGGTCGCGCTCGAGCATGGCGCCAAGGCGGCGTACCGCGTCGACTACGCCGACGAGGTCCGGCAGGAGTGGCTCGAGGGCGTCGAGACCGTCGGCGTCACGAGCGGGGCGTCCGTGCCGGAGGTGCTCGTGCAGGAGGTGCTGTCCGAGCTCGCAGGCGCCGGGTATCGCGACGTCGACGAGGTCCGCACGGCGGAGGAGGACCTCATGTTCTCGCTGCCGAAGGAGCTGCGGCAGGATGCGACGGGTCGCCGCGACGAGCGCGCGCTCGGTGGCCGGGGGCGTGCGTGACCGACGGCGACGCGTCCCGCCCGCGCCCGCAGTACGGCGAGTACGCGACGCCGGAGGAACAGGCCGCGCGCATCCGCCAGCCGCTGCCGCCGCTGTCTTCGGCACCCGCCCCGGCGGCGCCGCCGGTCGCGACGCCGGGCGTGCGGACGCCGGCCGCCATGACTCCGGGCCGCGTCGTCGACCGTGGTGCGGCCGTCGCGCTGCTGGCGTACGGGCTGCTGAGTCTCGCGAACGCGATTCCGGCCATCCTGGATCCGTCCGCCCTGCTGGACCTGCTCGCCCTCGATGTCGACCCGGCGGGGCTCGCCGCGACGCGCGCTTGGGGCGTCGCGGCGATCGCGGTGCTCGTGCTGGGGTGGGTGCTCACGGCGTGGCTCACGTGGAGGGCGCACCGCCGCGGGTGGGTCGTGTTCTGGATCCCGCTCGCGGGCGGGCTGGTCTTCAACGCCGTGTCGGGCGTGATGATGGCGATCGGGCTGCTGGCCGATCCGGCCGTGTTCGACGCTGTGCTGCGCCAGTCGGGCGGCTGATACCGCGAAATACCGGAGCGCCTCACGCCGCGCGCGCCGGTCGCCACGAGACTGGAGCGACATGAGTCCCTTCAGCCGTCGCCGCCGCCTGCGCCTCGCCCGCTTCGGGCTGTTCGTCGCACTCGCCGTCGGCCTCGGTGCCGGCATCACGACCTTCGCGAACTCGGCCGTCGCGCCGCGCGACGCGGCGCCGGCCGCTGTGGCCGAGGAGCCCGTCGTCGCCGGGCCGTCCCCGGTCGCCACGATCGAGGCGGCGGACATCACGTGGCCGGCGACGGGCGCATCCGCCGTGGCGGTCGGCGAGGGCGCGACGCTCACGAGCGCGGATGAGCCGCACGCCATGGCGAGCATCACCAAGCTGCTCACCGCGCTGATGGTGCTGGAGGCCAAGCCGCTGCGGCCCGGTGAGACGGGGCCGGACTACCACTTCGTCGAGAAGTGGAACGACTCGTACGAGGAGTACCTCTACCGCGACGAGTCTGCGCTTCCCGTGCCGGCGGGCGGCACGCTCACCCAGTATCAGCTGCTGCAGGGGATGCTGCTCGGCTCGGCCTGCAACTACACGGACATCCTCGTCGCCGACATCTGGGGCGACGACGCCGCGTTCGCCGCCGCGGCGGGCGAGTTCCTGGAGGAGAAGGGTCTCGGCGGCATCACGGTCGTGGAGCCGACTGGGATCGATCCCGCCAACACCGCCACCCCCTCGGCGCTGATCGAGCTGGGGCGCCTGGCGCTCGCCGATCCGGTGATCGCCGAGATCGTGGCGCAGTCCTCGGCCGAGCTTCCCGGTGCGGGACTCGTCGAGAACACCAACGACCTGCTGTCCGACCCCGGCGTGGTGGGCATCAAGACCGGCACGCTGGAGGGAAGCAACCTGCTCTCGGCGAAGGACATCGTCGTGGGCGAGCGCACGGTGCGGGTGTTCGCGGTCGTGCTGTCGCAGGCCGATGACGAGGCGCGCTTCATCGAGTCCCGGTCGCTGTACGCCGACGTCGAGGCGCTTCTCGCCGAGGGCTGACCCCGCCGCGGGGCGACCCGCCGCGGACTGACCCGCCGCGGACTGACCCGCCGCGGACTGACCCGCCGCGCGGCGACCTCGCGGGCGGGGCGCTCGCCGGGGCGTCGGCGCGGCGGTTGAGCGAGGCTCGTATGCACACCAATGTGCGTGTGTCCTCGGCCGCCTTCGAGTGCACACGCACATTGGTGTGCAGTCGAACGGGTGCGAGCCGCGAACGGCGGAGGGACGGCGAACGCCCCGGCGCGTCGAGTCGCGCCGGGGCGTTCGGGGAGGCTGGGCCTTCGGGAAGCGGCCTGTCTGGGAAGCGGCCTGTCCGGGAAGCGGCCTGTCCGGGAAGCGGCGGATCAGGCCTTCTGCGACTGGCCGTGCGAGCCGAGCTGCTTCGTGGCTTCCACCACGCGAGCCGCCATGGCGGTCTCGGCGACCTTGCCCCATGCGCGGGGGTCGTACTGCTTCTTGTTGCCGACCTCGCCGTCGACCTTCAGCACGCCGTCGTAGTTCGAGAACATGTAGCCGGCGATCGAGCGGGTGAACGCGTACTGAGTGTCGGTGTCGATGTTCATCTTGATGACGCCGTTGGCGACCGCGGTGGCGATCTCCTGGTCGGTCGAGCCGCTGCCGCCGTGGAAGACCAGGTCGAGCGGCTTGGGGTCGGTGCCGAACTGGGCGGCGATGCCCTCCTGGATCTCGCCGAGCAGCTCGGGGCGCAGCTTGACGTTGCCGGGCTTGTAGACGCCGTGCACGTTGCCGAACGTCAGTGCCGAGATGTACCGGCCCTTCTCACCCTGGCCGAGCGCCTCGACCGCCTTCGCGACGTCGGCCACCGTCGTGTAGAGCGCGTCGTTGGAGCCCTCGTGCCGGACGCCGTCCTCCTCGCCGCCGACCACGCCGACCTCGATCTCGAGGATCGAGCCGATGGCGTGCATGCGGGGGAGCAGCTCGCCGGCGATCTCGATGTTCTCGTCGAGCGGCACGGCCGAGCCGTCCCACATGTGCGAGTGGAAGATGGGCGCGCCGCCGGCCTTCACCTGCTCCTCCGACGCCGCCACGATCGGCAGCAGGAAGCTGTCGAGCGCATCCTTGGGGCAGTGATCGGTGTGGACGGCGACCGTGATGTCGTACGAGGCCGCCACGCGCTTGACGTACTCGGCCATGGCGATCGCGCCGACCGCGCGGTTCTTCACGGTGTGACCCGCGAAGTAGTCGGCACCGCCCGTGGTGACCTGCAGGATGCCGTCGCTGCCGGCCTCCTGGAGACCCTGCAGCACGGCGTTGATGGTCTGCGAGCTGGAGACGTTGATCGCCGGATACGCGAAGCCGCCGGCCTTCGCACGGTCGAGCATCTCTGCGTACTGATCCGGGGTGGCGAAGGCCATGTCTGCTCCTTGGGGGGTAGCCGATGAGTCCTCGCCAGTCTAGGGAAACTCGGCCGTTCCTGCCCCGACGGGACAGCTCGGGAAGCGGACCTTTGCCGTTTTGGAAAGAAGGCAGGTTCCTGTGGCGGACACGCGCGGAAATCCCCCCGCGGATCGCAATACGCTCGAGGCATGCAGACCTCCGACATGTCCCCGCTCCACCCCGACCGGAACATCGCGCTCGAGCTGGTGCGCGCCACGGAGGCCGCCGCCATCCGGGCCGTGCCGTTCATCGGCCGTGGCGACAAGGAAGCGGCCGACGGCGCGGCGGTCGACGCGATGCGCGCGTTCCTGACGACCGTGGACTTCGACGGCGTCGTGGTGATCGGCGAAGGCGAGAAGGACAACGCCCCGATGCTCTACAACGGCGAGCACGTCGGCACCGGAAAGGGACGTTCGTACGACATCGCGGTGGATCCGATTGACGGCACGTCGCTGACTGCCGCCGGGCGCCAGAATGCGCTGTCGGTCATCGCGATGTCGGATCGCGGGACGATGCTCGACGCGTCGAGCGTGTTCTACATGGACAAGCTCGTGACCGGCCCGGCCGGTGTCGGCGTGGTGGACATCCGCCTTCCGATCGGCGAGAACATCCGCCTCCTCGCCAAGGAGCTCGGCAAGCCCGTGGACGAGATGGTCGTGTCGGTGCTGAACCGTCCCCGCCACGAGAAGCTGATCCAGGAGATCCGCGAGGCCGGCGCGGGAACACGCCTGATGAGCGACGGCGACGTGGCCGGCGGGATCAACGCCGCCCGGCACGACGCGCGCACCGACATGTGCGTGGGGGTCGGCGGCAGCCCGGAGGGCATCGTCACGGCGTGCGCGATCAAGGCGCTGGGCGGGCACATCCAGGGGCGCCTGTGGCCGCGCGACGACGAGGAACGGCAGAAGGGCATCGACGCCGGGCTCAAGATGGACCATGTGTACGAGGCCGACGACCTCGTCGCGGGCAACAACACCCTCTTCGTCGCGACCGGTGTGACCGACGGCCAGCTGGTGGCGGGCGTGCGTCGCCAGGGGGACTACGTGTACACCGAGAGCGTCGTGCTGCGCAGCCACTCGGGCACGCTGCGTCGCATCTCGTCGGATCACATGGTCTCGAAGTGGCTCTGATCGGGCGCGCCTGAGAGGCGCGGGTTCCGTCCGCCACGCGTGATGCACCTGTGACCGAGTTCGGAGGTTCGGTCTGGGAGAATGGGCGCGGCGGAACGTCCGACACAGCAGGGGGCTCAGAGGCATGTCAGTTCAGCACGCGTCGGTTCAGCATGTGCCGGATCAGCAGACCCCGCAGCAGGTGGCCGCGGATCCCGCTCGTCGCCCGGATGTGCTGCTGCGCGTGCGTCGCGCTCCCGGTCAGGAGCCCAGCGCCTGGTGGTTCGTCGGCGCGTTCGTCGTGTTCTCGGGCGCGGTCACCGCGCTGCTGAGCCTGATCCCCGGCTGACGCCGGTTTCGGCGCCGTCACGGATCGCTTCGTCGCCGATCGTCTCGTCGCCCCGCAGGCCCGGGTCCATCACGCCTTCTCTCGTGGCACCGTCTCCCGCGTCGACCGCGCCCAGGCGCGACTGATCCAGGCGTGAGGCGATCGACTCCGTCAGCGGGGCCTCGTCGAGCGCCTCGATGAGCTCGGGGGCTGTCATCCGCCTCGTCGCGGCGTGCAGCACCGCCGGCGACGACGTGGCGGCGAGCTTCGTCTCGTCCACGCCGGGGAACCGGCGGGCGGTGACGAGCACGCGCGACTCGAGCGATCCCACGAAGGTGTTGTAGCTGTCGACCGTGCGTTCGATCGCGCGGCGCAGACCGTCGGCGTGCTGGGCGAGCGTGCCGAGGCGCTCGTAGAGCTGGTTGCCCAGGGTGAAGAGCGTGCGCGCCTCGTCAGACACCTCTTGCTGGGTCCAGGCGTACGCGACGGTCTTGAGCACGGCCCACAGGTTGACGGGCGACGCGAGCGCGACGCGCTTGGAGAACGCGTATTCGAGGAGGCCCGGGTCTTCGTCCAGCGCGACCGCCAGGATCGACTCGCTCGGCAGGAAGCAGACGACGAACTCGGGGCTCGCGGGAAGGCCTGTCCAGTACGCCTTCTTCGCGAGCGCGTCGACGTGCGCGCGCACCGCCTTGACATGCCGCGCCCGCAGCTCGCGGCGGCGGCGAGCCTCGTCGCCGTTCGCCGATTCGGGGATCGCTGCTGCGTCGAGGAAGGCGTCGAGAGGGGCCTTCGCGTCGATGGCGATGGCCTTGTCGCCAGGAAGGCGCACCACCATGTCGGGACGACCGGCCGTGTCGCCCTCGGTCAGCACGGCCTGGGTGTCGAAGTCGACGTGGCGGACGAGACCGGCGGCTTCGACCACACGCCGCAGCTGCGCCTCGCCCCATACACCGCGCGCCGTGGTCGATCGCAGAGCCCCCGCCAGCGACTCGGTCGTGGCGCGAAGCGCTTCGTCCGACTGCTGCGCCCGGCGCAGCTGCTCGGCCAGCGTGCCGAACTGGCTGTGGCGCTCGCGCTCCATCTCGTCCACGCGCTGCTGCATGCGGGTGAGGCTCTCGCGTACGGGGGAGAGCGCCGTCAGCACGGCGTTCTCGCGTCGCGCCCGCTCTTCCGCGGCGGCGCGCTGGGCCTGCTCGTGGGCGATCGCGTCCCGGCGCAGATCCTCCTGGCGCTCCAGCGCCTCGCGCAGGGCCACGGCCTCGGTCTCGCGTGCGGCGAGCAGGGCGCGTGCGTCGGCGGCATCCTGTGTCGCTCGGGCGGCCCGAGCGAGCCATCCGATCGCCCCGCCCACGACGAGCGCGGCGACGGCGAGGATCAGGGCGAGTGCGTCCATGCCCCCATCATGCGGGGGGCCACCGACATCCTGCGGCTCACCGCACGGATCAGGCCGCGACGACTGCCGGAGCCAGGGCGGACACGCGCACCTTCAGGGTCTCGGCGAGCGTCGTGACGTCGCCGGCCGCCATGCGCCGTGCCGCGTCGATCACGATGTGCGCGCAGGCGAGGGCGTCGGCCACCGCGTCGTGGTGTGCGAAGCCCGTGAACCCGGCCGCCTCGGCCGCGACGGGCAGGCGGTAGGAGGGGAGCGTGTACGCCTTCCTCGCCACCTGCAGGCTGCAGACGTAGCGGTAGGCGGGCAGGTCGAACGCCGTCGCCTCGCACGCCGCGCGCAGCACGCCCATGTCGAAGCTGGCATTGTGGGCGACCAGGACGTCGTCGCCGGCGAACCCGATCAGATCCTCGATCTGCTCGTCCCAGCCGAGGGCATCCGCGACGTCGGCGGCGGTGATGCCATGGATGCGCGTGTTCCACTCGAGGAACTCGTCGTGTCCTGCGGGCGGGCGGATGAGCCATCCGGTCTTCTCGACGACCACACCGTCGCGCACGCGCGCCAGGCCGACCTGGCACGCCGACGCCCTCGACCCGTTCGCCGTCTCGAAGTCGATCGCCGTGAAGTCCAGTGCCACCCATCGAGTGTGCGTGCCGGCGCGACGAGGCCCCGGCAGGCGCGCCGCCGGGGCCTCGATCGACGCCGCTCCGCAGTCCGGGCGATCAGTCGCCGGAGGTGTGCACGCCTTCTGCGCGGTCGGCCTCGTGGATCAGGCGACGCACCCACGGCGACACGGCGAACAGCGCCACGGCGAAGACCGCCGCGATCACGCCCGTCCAGCCGAAGTAGGCGACATCCGACGCGCCCTCGGTGGCCTGCACGACCTGCGCCGTGATCGCCGAGCCGGCGGCGGGGGCGAGGAACCACAGGCCCATGGCCTGCCCGCGGAACGCCTTCGGCGCCAGCAGCGTGGTGGCCGCCAGCCCCACGGGCGAGAGGAACAGCTCGCCGATCGTCTGGATCACGTACACGGTGATCAGCAGGATGGCGGGGGCCTTGCCGTCGCCCGCGAGCCAGGCCCCGCCCGCGAGCACCACGAACGACACGGCGGCGAGCGACAGGCCGATCGCGAACTTGTACGGGACCGCGGGGCGGTCGTTGGTCTTGACCCAGATCCAGGCGAACACCGGCGCGAACACGAAGATCACGAACGGGTTGATCGACTGGAACAGCTCGGCGCCCAGCTGCAGCCCGAAGATGTGCAGATCGGTGCGCTGGTCGGCGAAGGTCGTCATCGTGGTGGCGGCCTGATCCAGGATCATCCAGAACAGCATCGCGGCGATGAACAGCGGGATGTAGGCCAGCAGGCGGCTGCGCTCGGGGGCCGTGACCTTCGGCGAGCGGTACATGAGCACGAACGCGACCACGGGGGCGATCAGCGCCACGTAGCTGAGCGTGTCGATCATGGCGCCCAGGCCCCAGCCGCCCTGCAGGATCGATGCGATCACCGCGACGATCGCCACGCCGACCAGGATGATCCCGATCATCCGGAGCACCTTCGGCACCTCGTCGCGCGCGATGGGGTTCGCCACGACATCCCCCTCGGCGGCGAGCAGGCGGCGCCCGGCGACGAAGAACGCCACAGCGAAGGCCATGCCGATCGCCGCGACGAGGAATCCGGCGTGGAACCCGAACGCGAGGCGCACGGGCATGATGATCAGCGGCGAGAAGAACGAGCCGAGATTGATGCCCATGTAGAAGATCGAGAACGCCGACTGGCGGCGGGGGTCGTCGCGCGTGTACAGGTCGCCGACCATGGTCGACACGTTCGACTTCAGCAGCCCTGTGCCGACCGCCACCAGGATCATGCCGAGGAATGTGAACGCCGCCCCGGGCAGCGCCAGGCTGACGTGACCCGCGGCGATCACGACGCCGCCGGAGAGCACGGCGCGGCGCGAGCCGATCATCCGGTCGGCGAGCCACCCGCCCACGATCGTCAGCAGGTAGACGCCGGTGCCGTAGATGGCCACGAGTGCCTGACCGGTGGTGTCGTCGAGCGCGAGACCGCCCTCGGCCAGCTCGGCCGTGAGGAACAGCAGCAGGATGGCGCGCATGCCGTAGAAGCTGAAGCGCTCCCACATCTCGGTCGTGAAGAGGGTGAAGAGCCCCAGCGGATGCCCGAAGAACCGCCGGTCGCGATTCGCGGGCGCGGCGGCAGGGGAGGAAGGCGCGCTGGTGCTCATCGTTCCAGGCTCGCATCTGCACCTCCACGCTTGCTCGGAGGGGCGGGCGGGCATGGGTGAGCTGCGGGCGCCCGCGTAGACTGGTCTCCCGTGGCTCTCACTATCGGCATCGTCGGCCTGCCCAACGTCGGCAAGTCCACCCTCTTCAACGCGCTGACCAAGAACACGGTGCTCGCCGCGAACTACCCGTTCGCGACCATCGAGCCCAATGTCGGCGTGGTCGAGCTGCCCGACCCGCGCCTGAACCGTCTGGCCGAGATCTTCGGCTCGCAGCGCATCCTGCCGGCGCCCGTGTCGTTCGTCGACATCGCCGGCATCGTGCGCGGCGCCAGCGAGGGCGAGGGCCTCGGAAACCAGTTCCTCGCGAACATCCGCGAGGCCGACGCGATCGCCCAGGTGGTGCGCGGCTTCGCCGACTCGGACGTCGTGCACGTCGACGGCAGGGTCGACCCCGCGTCCGACATGGAGACGATCAACACCGAGCTGATCCTCGCCGACATGCAGACGCTCGAGAAGGCGATCCCGCGCCTCGAGAAGGAGGTCAAGGGCAAGAAGGCCGACGCGTCGGTGCTCGAGGCCGCCCAGGCGGCGAAGGACGTGCTCGACTCTGGCAAGACCCTTTTCCAGGCGGGCTTCGACGTCACGCCCATCCGCGAGCTGGGCCTGCTGACGGCCAAGCCCACGCTGTTCGTCTTCAACGTCGACGAGGGCGTGCTCACGTCCCCTGAGCGGATGGACGAGCTCGCCGCCCTCGTGGCGCCGGCGAAGGCCGTCTTCCTCGACGCGAAGGTCGAGTCGGAGCTGATCGACCTCGACCCCGACGAGGCGCTCGAACTGCTGCAGTCGCTGGGCCAGCAGGAGTCGGGCCTTGACCAGCTCGCCCGCGTCGGGTTCGAGACCCTGGGCCTGCAGACGTACCTCACCGCGGGCCCCAAGGAGTCGCGCGCCTGGACGATCCGCAAGGGATGGACCGCCCCGCAGGCGGCCGGCGTCATCCACACCGATTTCGAGCGCGGTTTCATCAAGGCCGAGGTCGTCTCGTTCGCGGACCTCGACGAGGCCGGCTCGATGGCCGAGGCCAAGTCGAAGGGCCGCGTCCGCATCGAGGGCAAGGACTACGTCATGCAGGACGGCGACGTCGTGGAGTTTAGATTTAATGTGTAGTCCATCGTTGGGTGGTTTGAGGCCAAGAGGTTCAGCGTCGAACTGGCCGAACGGGTAACGACGCCGTGTACCAGCTTGTCGATACTCTTTCCGTGTGAGCACAGCGGACAAGCTAGTTGCGGCCGGAGGGGCGATCGTCGGCTTGGGCGGAGCGCTAGGCGTCGCGTATTACATCTACTCGCTAGAATCCGCGCAGCCATTTTGGTCCTGGCCGGGCGTGGCAGCGGTTGTCGCGACGGGTCTTGGTCTGTTGCTGCTCGTGCTCGGGCTACTCGGGCGCGAAACCCCCGCGGAAACGTTGAAGCAGAGCGGTGGGAAGCGGTCGACCAATTACCAGGCGGGCAGGGACATGACGATTGGGCGAAACAGTGACGCCGACCGGTAGGGGAGGACAGAGCCAAGATGCCGGCGACTACTCGACAAACTACCAAGCCGGGAAAGATATCCATGTTCACGGTCTAACCGTTGACGAAGCGCGAACGGTGGCACTTGACGTGTTCAAGGCCAACGCCATCGAACTTGCCGGTGTTGCCCAGTCGATCGCCGTTGCACGTGCGGAGCAGCTCACCAATGACTTTCTGACGAAGCTCGAGGCAGAGATGCCCGAGCGCGCCAACGCACTCGCGGACCCAGATGTTCAGAGTGTCGTCTTTCAGGCGCAGAGGGAGTTCGCCCGATCGGGAGAGGAAGATCTCCGAGTCGCGCTCGTGGACCTCCTCGCCCAACGTGTCGGCGAGGACGACCGCAATCTGCGGACTCTCGCGCTCAACGAGGCCATAGCATCGGCGCCGAAGCTGACTGAGAAGCAGCGACGCGCGATCGCGTGGGTTTTCTACCTGAGGTACACGAGACCTGTCGGTGTTGGCACGCCAGATGCCTACTATTCCAGACTCGAGCGGGAGACTTCTGCGCTTGGGGTTGACGTGCCTACCGGCCAGGCGGACTATCAGCACATCGAGTATGTCGGCGCCGGGTCGTTGAGCATTGGCACCACCACATTCGCAAAAGGCATTATGTCCGGTGTGGAGGGCCTGTACACTACAGGCTTCGCCGCCTCTGAGATTGACGCAGACCTATTGGCGGAGCTGAGGACCCGCAACTTCGTGATTCCGGCGCTGCGAGACCCGGGTCGGTTACAGTTGCAACTTCTCGCCGACGAGGATCTCGACGAGCAGGCAACCAAGGCGGGCCTCGCCGCTCGGATCCCGGACCTCAAGACGGTAGTGACGCGCGGGCGCATGTCAGAGGAAGATGTGGCGAACGAGGCTATTAACAGAGTTCCTCGAATTGCTCACCTGCGTGACGCATGGGAGAACGAACAGACCGGGCTAAGCGCAATGACGTTGACGTCCGTTGGTCTCGCGCTTGGGCATGCGTACTGGACCCGTCTAACCGGTGGCAATGCATCGCTGAAGATCTGGTTGCCCTAGTGGCGGTGAGGCGTCGCTCGTCCAGAGCTCGCCGTTGCCCAACGGTGTGATGTTTATCGGTTACGTAACCCGGTGGAGTTCCGCTTCGCCGTGCAACCCCTGGTGTAGCGTCTTCCGGCGGTCCCGTGCCGTCTGGCGCCACCTATTGTTGAGCAGTCGGCAACTTGAGATGTCGACCCGTCGAGGCGGCATTTCGTACATCGTCCGTGAAGAGCTCAAGTAGGTCGAGCGTATTGGCTCGAAGCGTTGTGAAATCATCGACGCCCAGGTCGAGATACTCGCCGTGGGCTATTGTGTTGCGGCGATTTACGAGGTCATGGTCAATCATGTTCGCTCGAAGCTTGTACTTTTCTCGTCTTTCGAGACCCAAGCGATCGATGATCGCGAGGAAGACGCTAGATGACAGATTGCTCTCCGTCCGAACCAAAGACTCGGATATTGAGGCGCGCTCCGAGAGATGGTCCTGGATAAAAGCGGCGAAGCTGTTGTGTATCAAAGGGTTGCTCGCCTCATCGATTCCTGACATCTTGGTCTCAAGCGCGGTGCCGAGAAAAGCGGTGCTCAGCTGGTCATATGGGAACGCCTTTGTGTTCACATATCTGATGTAGAGCTGCGCTACTGCCTTCACCCACCCTTCCCAGTGCGCGTATAGGATGACGACTCCTGAGCGAAGGTTCGCCTGCAGCGCTGGGCCACTACTTCGGTGGATTAGCTTCCGTGCTGTGCTGAGCTCTTGCTTGCGCCAGGCTATCTCGGCCGAAATGGCATCATCGAGTGCCTCAACCGACCGGATCTTGGCCATCACGCACTGATGATTTTTCGACCGGCGGGGACCATCATGTTGAGCCGTGCTTCAGTCGACTTTCCAGTCGCGAACCGGGTGGTCATTTCGGGTAGGCTCCAGAAGTCAATCGCGCACTGCCGCAGATCGGTCTTCACCTCCGAGCCGCTCCTCAGGAGGAAACCGAGGCTGATCGCAAGCGCCTCAAAAGACGAGTTCAAGAAACCTCCCTTGAAGTCGCCCTTGCTGGCATCCCACTTCCCGAGGATCCGTTCATCCGCCTGCAGTAGGCGGTCGAAGGTCTCGCGGAAAGTGTTTTCGGAGCGCTCCATGTAGTTAGCCTCGAATTTCAGAGCGAGGTCGATGGCAAATTCTTCAAGTCCATCCTGGAAGTTGCGGATACCTGCGATTTCCTCGTCGTTCTTCTCGTGCAGGTAGCTGTCCGTCGAGATGTTCCTTCGCGCTTCTTCGAGCTCCGATTCGAGATCGCTCACTGTGTTCACCCGTTCGTCTCATGCAGTTGACGGACTCAGGCTACAGGTGCGGCCGGCCGGTGAAGGTGCCGTCTTAGGCCCCATGTCCGCGACGTGACTGCCCGCATCGCGCTAGTCGAAGAGTGGCGCTGGGGCATCAGCTAGATGGTGGTGCGCTACGTAACGTGGTGGAGTTCCGGTTCAACGTGTGATCCGCTCGCTCGCAGAGGTTCGCCTGGGGCGCTGATCTCTCGGCTGTCATCGACCACCTCGGACGGCTCGATATCCCTCTCGCCTCGAAGGTCGCCGACATCGGGAGCGTGGCGTTCGTGCAGTTCCGCGACCCGGACGGCAACGGCGACGAGAAGTCTGTTCGACTGCGGCGCGCAGTCGAGCTCAACTTCTGCCCGTGACCTCTGCGGGGCCCGGCAGACGTAGAAATCTCTCGACGGGATGCGAAGGCGGGTCGAGCCGCCAACGGGGCTCGTCCTGCGCCGCGGTTTAGTTGTGAACGAGAGTCTTTATCGCTACAGCGAGTTCTCGGGCCGACGGCGTGGGTTCGGGCGCGATGAAAAGCTGCAGCGCGATGCCGCTGATGATCGCCAGGGCGAGGGATCCGAGCGCTAGGTCCTCCGCGCGGACGCGATCGGGCTCGACGTCGAGCAACATGGCGGCGATCCCGCGGCGGGCCCCATCGTAGGCGGCGGCGAGCTGCTGGCGGATCTCAGGGACGAACTCGGCCTCGGCGAACGCCTGCACGCTCGCCACGAGCGTCGTGCGATGTTCGGCGGAGCCGGCGAGAAAGAGGGCGAGGAACCCCTCGAGTCGGTCGATCGGCTCGCCTTCGTAGGGAACCGCCATGGCCTCCTCGATGGCGTTGCCCCACTCATCGAAGGATTCCAGCACGGCGGCGTTCAGCAGCGCCTCCTTGGAGCCGAAGTGATAGCCGATGGCGGCGAGGTTCGCCCCCGAAGCGGCGGTGATGTCACGCGCGGTGGTGCGCGAGTAGCCCTTCTCTGCCAGGCACTTCCTCGCTCCGGCGAGCAGATCCTGTCGCTGACCCATACGTCCAGGGTAACGCTGGAGCGTACACGTGTCTTGTACACACGTATTAGACGCTCGTACACTGAGGGTATGACGACGACACCGTTTCCACGCGCAACCGCTCGCGACTGGCTCGGCATGGCCGTGCTGGTCCTTCCCGCTCTGCTGGCTTCGATGGATCTGTCCGTGCTGTTCATGGCTTCGCCCTGGATCAGCGCCGACCTCGCGCCCACCGCGAGTCAGCATCTGTGGATCATGGACATCTACGGGTTCGTGATGGCCGGCCTGCTCATCACCATGGGCTCGATCGGCGACCGGATCGGGCGGCGGAAGCTGCTGCTGATCGGCGCGCTCGCCTTCGGCGCCGCCTCTGTGATCGCGGCGCACTCGACCTCCGCCGAGATCCTCATCGCCGCCCGCGCCCTACTCGGTCTCGGCGGCGCGACGCTTGCCCCGTCGACGCTCTCCCTGATCCGGGGGATGTTCCAGGACGAGAACCAGCGCCGCACGGCGGTCGGCATCTGGACCGGCGCGTTCACCGGCGGTATGGCGGTCGGCCCCATCGTCGGCGGCCTCCTGCTGGAGCGCTTCGGCTGGGGGTCGGTTTTCCTCATCAACGTCCCCGTGATGGTGCTGTTGCTGATCGTCGCGCCGATCATCATCCGCGAGCAGCGCGATTCGGCCCCCGGCCGCTTCGACCTGCTCGGCGCGCTGCTGTCGCTGGCGGCGGTGCTCCCGATTGTGTACGGCGTCAAGCGCGCCGCGGAAGACGGCCTCGACGGCACGGCGATCGCATCGCTCGCCGCGGGTATCGTGTTCGCGGGGCTGTTCGTACTGCGGCAGCTGAACGCGCGAAGCCCCATGATCGACGTACGCCTGTTCGCCCGGCCCTCGTTCAGCGGGTCCATTGTGGCGAACCTGATCATCACCTTCGCCACTGCGGGCATGGGGCTGCTGACCATGACCTTCATTCAGATCGTGCTCGGCTATACCCCGTTCGCCGCCGCGCTGTGGGCGCTGCCCGCCGTAGGTGGCAGTATCGCGGGCGTCACGGTCGCCTCGATCCTCGCCCCGAAGATCTGCCCCGCCATGCTCGTCGCGGCCGGCCTGCTCGCCGCTGCCGCGGGCTTCGCCGTCGTCAGCACAGTCACGCCTGACTCGGGGGTCGGCCACCTCATCGCCGCCTACACCGTGCTCACTCTCGGCGTCGGCATGACCGCCACCATGGTCACCTCCCTCGTTCTCACCACCGCACCTCCGGAGAAGGCCGGAGCCGCGTCCGCCCTCGCCGAGACCAGCAATGAGCTCGGCGGCGCGCTTGGCATCGCTGTCCTCGGCACCCTCGCCGCATCCATCTACCGCGGCACGATGCAGCACGCCGCCGTCCCCGGGCTTGAAAGCGCAGCCGCGCAGGCTGCGAACGACACCGTCGGCGCCGCCGTGGCGGTCGCCGAGCATCTGCCACGAGAGGTCGCGCCGCTCCTGCTGCGGCAGGCGTTCGACGCCTACAGCAGCGGGTTCACAGTTGCGGCAATCGCCGGAGCCGCAGTCCTGGCCGGCGCGGCGGCGTTCACCGGAATCGCCTTGCGCTCGGTCACGTCACAACAGGTCGCGGAGACGCCAACTCGGTGAGGAAGGCGGAATGTCCCCTTCGCTTCAAGGTCTGACCAGCAATCGCGTGACCGATATGCCCGTGGGATTCACTGCGTAACCACATCGTTGAAGGCTTCGTGAACGGCGATCGTCGGCGTCGAAGGCGGTCGGCTTCGCCCGCAACGCACGGATTCGTGATGGGTATTGAGGCGCCGCTGCGTGGAGGAGTTACCCTTCAATGTCTGACCCTGGTTGCCCCCCTGAATTCCCCGCAACGTCACAGCCCGAAGGAGCCCGTCATGCCCGTCATCGCCATTATCGGAGCGGGACCGGGACTGGGCGCGGCCGTCGCGCGTCGCTTCGGTCGGGAGGGCTTCTCGGTCGCCCTGATCTCCCGCGACCGATCGAAGCTCGACGACATGGTGGCGGAGCTGGACTCGGAGGGGGTGACAGCCAGAGGCTACTCAGCAGACGTGCGCATCCCCGCTGAGCTCGAGGACGCGCTCGCCCGTGCCGCAGCAGACCTCGGCGCCATCTCGGTCCTGCAGTACAGCCCGCTTCCGTCTCGCGACTACCTGAAGCCTGTCCTTGAGCTGACCCCTGAGCTCGCACTGGAAGCGGTACAGTTCTCCCTGCTCGGCCTCATCCACGCCGCCCGCGCGGTGCTGCCCGCGATGCGAGAGTCGGGAGATGGCACCATCATCCTGATCAACGGAGGCACCTCGGTGAAGGCACGCGCCGACTTCGCGGGAACCTCCGTCGCCTTCCCCGCGGAAAGCGCGTACGGCGAGATGATTCACGACGCCCTCGAGAACGAGGGCGTGCGGGTGAAGCAGCTCGTGATCCCGGGAGCGATTCCCCGACTCCAGCTGCCCAACGGCATCGATGATGTGGCCGACCGGGTCTGGGAACTGCACACCGATCGAGGGCCCTTCCGAACCTTGCTCATCCCGCTCGAAGACGGAAGGGAGTAAGGGCAGATCGACCCGTCGCAGCCGCTGGAATCGCAGCGATGGATCCCGGTTGTGACGGTCCCCATGGCCTCGTTGCACTGTCACGTGTGAAGGAATGATCGTCACATCGGATGAGACGAGCTCGCCGAGCTCGTCGTGAGGTTACTCCGTGACGGAACGCGGTGGAGTTCCGCTTTAAACGTGTAGCCGGATCGCCGGACGTGGCAGACTCCATCAGGGCAGCGGCGTAGTTGCGCATCGAACGCTGGTAGCGGTGCAACGCTTCAATCTGCGTTTCCATGGCGACCCGGAGTGCTTCATCCTTGCGGCCAGCGCTATGGAGGGCTAGCGCCAGCAGGAGTCGGGGTGCGGCGCCGTCGATTCATGCGTCGGCGCAGTTTCCAGGATGCCGATCGCCTCGTCGAGGCGGCCGAGATTACGCAATGTCGATCCGTACTGGACGGCGAGTTGTGCGTTCCCGGTTTCGTCGAGACCGAGCTCCAGCGCGCGGTCGTATTCGGCGCGGGCTTCAGCCTCATATCCTCATATCCCATCGAGTCGTACATGCCCGCGAACTCGAACGCTGCCCTACCGTCTGCGGCAGGGCATGTCTCGGCCAAGGCGCGCATCACTGCGACGCCCTCATCGCGATCGAACGAGTCGAGGCGCGCCCAGACGCCGGCAGATGCGCTTTCCCATTGCCCGACTGTCGTTGCCATGGCGCCGATTCTGTCAGGCAGCGGTGCTCGCCGGCGTCGTAGTCGAACGGGTGCCATCAGACGCGGATAGCCCAGAGGATTCTCCGTCCCTGAAGGCCGTGGAGTTCCGCTTCAGCGTGTAGTCACGTTCGAATCACCGGACTTCGACCGAAACGACGGCTCGGATCGGCGGATTCGTTCCGTCGTTTCGGGTCTGCTCCGTCACTTCGGTCCGGGATGACGACGGGCTCATCCCGTCTCCGATCCCGCGCCGTAGACCCGGATCGAACTCGCGAGCCAAACGGTGCTGCGAACGTCGCGCACAGGCGATCGCACGCCTCGCTCACTGGGGATCCCCGCAGCTCGCGTGCTCCTGACCGTGGCCGGCGTGCAGGCCACGATGCACCAGCATGACGCGGATGGTCGGACGCAGAGGTGTAGATGCGCGAGGCGACGAGCTGACGGTGGCGAGCTGCGGGATCGTCCCGTCTACCGCCGGAACGAGTGGCCGCCGCTCGGCTGATCGCACCGCCCGAGCTAGGGATCGCCCGACTTGTGGGGTACTCGACGCGCGGCGGGCGACGAGGGCGAGTTGAGCGCGCCCGTCGCTGCAAGTCCTGGTTCCCCGTGGCGGAAGCATTCGGTGCGACGCTGCCGAAGGTCGTGGCCGTGCTCTGACCTATCTGCCGTTAGTTCCAGTTGAGCCCGTGCGGGACGCGGCTGTCCAGAGCTTCCTTGTAGTGGCTCTCCGCGATGTTGATTTCGTTCTCAGGCGTCGAAGGGTCGAATACACGCAGAAGCGAGTACCGGAACGTGCTCGGGTCGAGGGTACGCAGCTCCTTGTTGCCGCCGTGTCCGTTGGCGGCGTAGGCGCTCCAACGCTGACGGATGCTCTCCTCACCGTCCGCCCTGCTGACATCGTGGCGTCCGTCGCGCGTTTCGGCGACGATGACTGCCTGGAGCTGAACGTAGTTCAGGACGAGCCTGGACCGTGCGTGAAAGCCATCAGCAGCTGCCTCCTTGAGTTGCCCGCCAGTCTGCCGCGCGTGCCAGATACCGCTCGTCACGGCAGAGGCGGTCTCGCTGGCGGCGCAAGCACTCTCGCAACTGAAGCCCTCGGAGTGGCGTCCGAGGGCTTCAGGGCGAGGGAACGCGTCCTAGGAGAACAACTGGCGCAGCGCGTCAGGGTCGCCGGAGTCGACCACCTTCTGGATGGCGTCTATCGTTTCCTGGTTCGTGAACATGCCCGACAGGGTGTCGTTCCAGATCGCGCGCGCGGTGTCGATGTCGCCCGCGTCGACCGCCACGCCTGCCGCGATGATGGCCTCCTGGTAAGGGATCTGCCGGAACCCGGCCTCGGCGTCCGGCGGGCCGTAGAGGCCGATCCAGGGGGTGTCCGGGTTGGGGGAGAGCCACAGCACCAGCCCTGGGTACACGTAGTGCTCGTGGTTCATCGAGGCGAGGTTGGGATACGCGCAGAGTCGCTCAGCGATCACAGCCTCGACGTCCCCGGGCGCGACGGTGTACGTCACGGGTGTGCCGTCCTCATCGAACGTCACCTCGCCTTCCGCGAACTCTCGCGCGCCCAGATCCCGGAGCGGCTGCTTTCGCTCCCTATACAAGCCGCCGTTGTAGCTGACGACCTCCGACATGCGGGAGCAGGTCTCCGGCTTGGGCGATTCCGGCGTCGGGGTGGCCGTGGGAGTCGGCCGGCTCGCGGTGGCCGCCGCAGCGGGGGAGGCCTTGGGCGTCTGCTCGGCGGCCGTGGGCGCTGCGGTGGCGGTGCATCCCGACAGGGCCAGTGTGGCGACGGCCAGGGCGGCGAGCGCCGTGGTGATCGTGGCGTTGCGGGACATGCGTAGTGCTCCTTCGATGCGCGACTCATGGCCACAGTAGCGATCATGCGGCGAGTGCCGCTTCGGTTCGCTGGTGCACGGTGAGTGCCGCTTGAACGTGCGGGGGCGCCCTGAACATCCTTATCCCGGCACCGCGCAGTCGGGATAATGGCCGCATGCTCGCTGGACCTGTAGGGGTGGCCGGAACCGTTCTGCGCGGCTTCTTCTCTCTGCTCCGGCGCATCCGTCATCCGCGCCCTATCCATTCGCGGGGGCTCGTGCTGGCGGGGCAGGCCACCTGGATGCGTGATGGGGCGCCGTCGGGCATCGACTGGATCGACGACGTCGGCGAGAAGCCGCTCGAAGTGACCGCGCGGCTGTCCCGAGGAATAGGGCTGCCCGACACGCTTCCGGACGTGCTCGGCCTCGCCATCCGGTTCCACCTCGACGACGGACGGCCCGCGGATGTGCTGTTGGCGGCGACCGGCATCGGCTTCCCCTCCCGGTTCGTGCTCGTGCCCCGGCGCTCGGCGACGGGCGCGACGTTCGGGAGTCTGCTGCCGTACCGCTCGGCGCGGGGACCGGTTCTGATCTGCGCCCGGAGCGTCCCCGCTCGAGCATTCCCGGCCGACCTGGGGAGCCTGCGGCGGTCGCTCGAGCAGCAGCCGTGGCACGTCCGGCTCTATCACTCGGAGCCGACCGGCACGTGGCACCCCTTTGCAGAGGTGCTGCTTCGACCCGCTGCTGAGCAGGACTCGGCTCAGCTGCGTTTCGATCCGGTGGGGCATCCGCTTCCTGGATCGACCATCTACCCGTGGGTGCGCAGAGTTCGGCAGCCGAGCTACCGCGCCGCGCAGCGTGCGACCCCTGGGTAGCCCCGGCTGGCGTACCCCTTGCGACGGACCGATGCCGAAACGACGGAGGGCATGTGCGGTTCCGATCCGTCGTCGCGGTGATTCTCCGTGGGGTCAGACCGGATCACGCGGCGGCGGCCTCAGAGCCCTGCCACGGGATGCGCGTCTGGAGCTGCGCCTCGTCGAGCACCGGGTCTTCGAGAATGGCACCGTCTACGCACACTATGCGTCGGGTGTGCGGGCCGACTGAATCGGACGCGAGAAGTCGGGCGGCGCGCCCGGCCCGGAGCGAGAGTGGTGCGTGAAGGGAGTCACCGTGATCGAGATCCTCAATCGCATCGTCGGCGAGATCGAGGCGCAGCTGAGCGTGGGCGCCGGGGCCGCCGAGCTCGACGTGGATGCGCTCGCCGCGAGGACAGGCACGACGGGATACCACGCCCGTCGGATGTTCTCGTCGCTTGCGGGCATGCCCGTGTCGGAGTACGTGCGGCGGCGGCGGATGACGCTGGCCGCGTCCGACCTCATCCGCGGCGAGGATCTGCTGACGATCGCGGTGCGGTACGGGTACGGATCGACCGAGGCGTTCGGCCGGGCGTTCCGCGCCGTGCACGGAGCCGGCCACGGCGACGTGCGCCGCGACGGCGGCCCCCTTCGCAGCCAACCGCAGCTCAGGTTCCGCCTGACCGTCGAAGGGAGTGCTCCCATGGAAGCCCGTCTCGTAGAACGCCCCGCAATCCGGCTGATCGGCCACGCGATCCGCGTGCCGCTCATCCATGAGGGCGTCAACCCGCACATCCAGGCGCACATCGCGTCGCTCCCCGCGAGCGAGCACGAGCGCCTCAAGCAGCTGAGCGCCACCGAACCGCGCGGACTGCTGCAGGTGAGCGCCGACGTCGACCCGGACTATGCCGAGGGCACGGAGCTCACCTACCTGCACGGGGTGGCGGTGGACGCCGACGCCGCGGTGCCCGACGACCTCGACGCCATCGCGGTGCCTCCGGGCATGTGGGCCGTGTTTCGCACGTCGGGTCCACACCCGGCGGCGCTGCAGTCGACCTGGGCGGCGATGGCGACCGAGTGGTTTCCCTCGAACCCCTGGCGGCTGCGACCCGGCCCGTCGATCGTGGCCGTGCTCGAGCGCGCGGCGGATTTCCGCACCGCCACGTGCGAGCTGTGGCTGCCGGTCGAACACACCTGACGACGGGTGCGGCGGGCGCGGCCCCGTGCGCGTGCGGTCGAGCGCTGTGCGCCTTGCGGGCGCGGGCGCGGCGTGCTCGAATGCCCGCATGGCTGAGGCGGGGCGTGCGTCCCTGGCGGACAGGTCACGGGCATGGCGCGTCGCGCTCGCCGCAGTGGGCGGCGTGTGGGCGGCGATCATCCTGCCCTTCCCGGCGAGCGACTGGGGCGACTGGTCGTGGCTGTGGATCGAGGACATCTACGATTACCCGCTCTACGCGCGCATCGCGACAGCGGTGGGCGATCCGTACATCGTGTTCGGCGCGCTCGCCGGTCTGTCCTTCCTCCTGATCGGCGTCGCGCTGCTGCCCGATCTCAGCGGCGCCGGGTGGGGCGGGCGCCTCCTCGCGTGGCTCGTGATCGCGGGTGCGCCGATCACAGCGCTCAGCTACGTCGGCGCGCCGGAGCAGTCGCCGCTCCACTTCATGTGGGGATGGGAGGGGCTGCTGCTCCTCGCCATCGGGCTCGCAGGCCCCGTCGCGGCGATCACCGCCAGGAGCCGCTGGCCACGGTGGGTGCGCGTGCTGCTCGGACTCACGCTCCTCGTGGTAGTCGTCGGCGTGCTGACGTTCGGATATTGGCCGCACGGCAGTCTCGTCCTGCTGGCAGCGGAGGCCGTGGCCGTGATCCTCGGGGCGCCTCGCGGTGCTGGCGATCCGCACAGGTCGGCGCCCGACGCCGTGCCGTCGTCGGGGCGAGCCCCGCGTCCTGAGGGATGATCGCGAGCCCGCGGATGCTCTCACACGCCGCGGGCCGCTGTCGAGCGGGTACACCTCGGCGCGCTGCCGCCGCAGACTCTGCGCGGGAGGTCGGCATGGCGGTGGATCGGATCGCGGACATCTGGGGGACCAGGACGCCGTTCGCGCGCGGCGAGCAGTGGCCCGTGCGTGTGGACACGAAGCTGGCGGACGGGCTCGACTCGGGCGAGGTCGATCGCTGGGTGCAGTCCGCCTGCGTCCTGTGCAGCAACGGCTGCGCGGCGGACATCGCCGTCAAGGACGGGCGCATGGTGGGCATCCGGGGGCGCGCGGCGGACGTCGTCAACCACGGACGCCTGGGCCCGAAGGGGCTGTTCGGCAGCTGGCAGGGCATGACGGGGCAGGACCGGCTCACCACGCCTCTCATCCGGCGGGACGGCGAGCTGGTCGAGACCGACTGGGACACCGCCATGGACGCGATCGTCGAGCGCAGCAGGCGTCTGCTCGCCGAGAAGGGCCCGCTCAGCATGGGCTTCTACACGAGCGGTCAGCTGTTCCTCGAGGAGTACTACGCGCTGGGGATCATCGGCAAGGCCGGCATCGGAACGCCCCACATGGACGGCAACACCCGGCTGTGCACGGCGACGGCCGCAGCGGCGATGAAGGAGAGCTTTGGGTCGGACGGACAGCCCGGCAGCTACTCCGACATCGACGAGTGCGACGCGGTCTTCCTGTTCGGCCACAACATGGCCGAGACACAGACCGTGCTGTGGGCGCGCATCCTCGACCGACTCGCGGGCCCCAACCCGCCACGGGTGGTGTGCGTGGACCCGCGGGAGACGGAGGTCGCCCGCCATGCCGAGGTGCACCTCGCGGTGCGACCGGGCACGAACCTCGCACTCATGAACGGCCTGGTGCGCGAGCTGTTCGAAGGCGGCTGGATCGACGACGAGTACGTCGCCGCGCACACGATCGGCCGGGACGAGCTCCGCGAGACGGTCGAGCCCTGGACCCCCGAGCGCGTCGCCGAGACCTGCGGCGTGCGCGCCGAGGACGTGCGGCACGCCGCCCGCATCTTCGGCACGTCGGATCGCGTGCTTTCCACCGTGCTGCAGGGGTTCTATCAGTCGTCGGATGCGACGGCCTCCGCATGCCAGGTCAACAACCTGCACCTGCTGACGGGACGGATCGGGAAGCCGGGATCGGGCATCCTGCAGATGAACGGGCAGCCGACGGCGCAGAACACGCGGGAAGCCGGCGCGGACGGCGACCTGCCGGGGTTCCGCAACTGGGAGAACCCGGAGCACGTGCGAGAGCTGGCCGACCTGTGGGGAGTCGCCGTCGATCAGATCCCCCACTGGGCCCCGCCCACACACGCCATGCAGATCTTCCGCTACGTCGAGCAGGGCAGCATCGAGTTCCTGTGGGTGCAGGCGACGAATCCGGCGGTGTCCATGCCGCAGGCCGAGCGCATCCGGCGCATCCTCGGCACCCCGGGTCTGTTCCTCGTCGTGCAGGATCTCTACCTGACCGAGACGGCCCGGCTGGCGGACGTCGTGCTGCCGGCCGCCGGCTGGGGCGAGAAGCAGGGCACCTTCACCAACGTGAACCGGACGGTGCACCTCTCGGACAAGGCCGTCGATCCACCGGGCGACGCCCGCAGCGACCTCGACATCTTCCTCGACTACGCCAGGCGCATGGACTTCCGTCGCGATGACGGTGCGCCGCTGCTCGACTGGTCGGGCCCGGAGGACGGCTTCCGCGCCTGGCAGGAGTGCAGTCGCGGGCGGCTGTGCGACTACACGGGGCTGAGCTACGAGCGCTTGCGCGGCGGCAGCGGCATCCCATGGCCCTGCAACGACGAGCATCCCGACGGCACCGACCGGCTGTACGCGGATGGAGTGTTCCCCACCGAGACGGAGCGAGCCGAGACCTTCGGCCACGATCTGCTCACGGGCGCCACCGTCGGCCCGGTCGCGTACCGGGCTCTGCGCGCGGACGGGCGGGCGATCCTCAAGGCCGCCGCATACAACCCGCCGCACGAGGTGCCCAGCGACGAGTTCCCGCTGCAGTATTCGACCGGCCGCACGGTCTACCACTTCCACACGCGCACGAAGACCGGGCGGACACGCCAGCTGCGCCGGGCCGCACCCTCGGCCTGGGTGGAGCTGTCGCGCGCGGACGCCGCGCAGCTCGGCATCGACGAGGGCGACATTGTGCGCGTCGTCTCGCCACGCGGCGAGATCGTCGTGCCCGCGCGCGTCGGCGATGTGCGCGAGGGCTGCGTCTTCGCACCCTTCCACTACGGCTACTGGGAGGATGATCGCTCCGGCCCCGACGGGCACCCGACCGCCGCCAACGAGCTGACGATGACCGAGTGGGACCCGGTGTCGAAGCAGCCGATCTTCAAGGTCGCGGCCGTGCGCGTGGAGAGGGTGGCCGACGGCGACGCGCCCGCGCCGGCTCCGACCACCACCGCGTCGCGCCCGGCCGCGCCCGCGCGCGTTCCCGCCACGGTCGGCGGCCGCGACGCGGAGGTCGATGAAGCGCTGGGCGCGGCCGAGCCGCCGCGACCGCCGGGCGCGAGGAGGACGTCATGAAGCTGGCCGTCTACATCGGTCTCCTGCGCGCGGGCGAGAAAGCGCTCGCGCAGTCGTTCCGCCAGTTGGCGGAGGGGCACGGCGACGAGCCCGACGTGTACCACCTGTGCCATACGCTCGCCGGCCAGAGCGAGGAGCACGAGCGGCTGCTCACGCCGATCGTGGAGCGCTACGGCGAGCAGCCCGATGACGAGCCCGAGCGCTTCCGCGCGGACGCCATGAGCGAGAGCCGGACGGGTGCGCTCGCGCTGCTGCGCGATCTGCAGGATGTGCACATGCTGGCGTGCTTCGTGGACACGACCTGGACCGTCGTGAAGCAGGGAGCGCTCGCACTGCGGGACGAGGAGCTTCTCGGCGTGGCGACGCGGTGCGAGCAGCAGACGAAGCTGCAGCACGACTGGCTCAGCACCCGCATCAAGCAGGCGGCACCGCAGGCGCTGCTGGTGTCGTCATGACCACGGCGGGAGCCCGTCTCCGCCAGACCCGCGCCGGCGCCGCGGGCTACGCCGCACTGTGCGCGCTCATCGTGCTCGCCCTCGCCGGGGGCGTCGGGCTCGCGCTGCGGCAGCCATGGCTGTTCCCGAGCCTGGGGCCGACCGTCATGCTCTTCTTCGAGTCGCCCGAGACGCCGTCGTCGCGTCCTCGGAACGCGATCGTCGGACACGGCGTGGGCCTGATCGTGGGCGCGGGATGTCTGTACGCGCTGGGCCTTGCCGGGCAGCCGTCGGCACCCGAGGGCGGGCTGACGGCGGCCCATGCCGTCGCCGCGGCGCTGTCGGTGGCCCTCACCACGCTCGCGCTCACCCTGCTGCGCATGCCGCACCCGCCGGCGGGTGCCACGACCATGATCGTCAGCCTCGGCATCCTGAGCCAGCCGCCGCAGCTGCTCGCGATGGCGGGAGCGATCGTCCTCGTCACGCTCGCCGGATGGGGCATCAACCGGTTGCTGCTCGGTCGCGCGTGAGCTCCGCGATGCGCCGGTTCGTGGCGCAGGACGGGCTCCGACGGGTCAGTCGCGCTCGCCGGGCAGACGCACCGTCGCGATCACGACGTCTCCGACGTCGATCCGCTCGGCGCGCTGCACCGCGACTTTGATCGGCAGCAGGAACCGGCCGTCCTTCGGCCACATGGCGGTGTCGAACTCGGTGCCGCCGATCACAGCCGTCACGGGGATCTGGCCCCAGTACTGCAGACCGCGCGCGGCGTCCTTGATCTCGCCGAACAGCGCGACGGGAACAGGAGCGAACACGAAGGGCGCGGGCCCGCGCCACTCGATCAGCTCGGCCTCGAACCTCCACGCCATGCCGCCGATCGTACGCGCGCGGGGCTCACCAGCGCTCGAACAGCGACGCGAGCAGGGGCCCGGCGGTCGTGGCGCCGGAGACGCCCGACTCGACGAACACCGCCACGGCCAGATCGCCGTGTGTGCCGACCATCCAGCCGTGGGTCCGGTACGCGCCGTCCGGGCCCGGCTCGCCGTACTCGGCCGTGCCGGTCTTCGCACCGACGGGCTCACCCGGCGCCGCTCCGAGGAACGTCGCCGAGCCCTCCGTGACCACCGCACGCATGAAGCCGCGCAGGGCCGCCGCCTCCGCCTCGGTGAGCGGCGTGGCCGGCTTCGCCTCGCCGGCGCGGTCGACGAGCAGGTGCGGCACGACCGTGTGGCCGGCCTGGATGGACGCGGCGACCGTGGCCATCGCGAGCGGTGACGCCAGGATGCGGCCCTGGCCGATGAGGTCGGCGGCGTTCTCGGTCTCGCCCTCGGCCGGGGGCACCTCGCCCATCGCAGCCGGGTACCCGAGGTCCAGCTCGGCGCCGAGGCCGAGTGTCTCGGCCGCGGATGCGAGCGCGCCATCGTCGATGCGGTCGCGTGCCCCGATCAGGGCCGTGTTGCACGAGTTCGCGATCGCGGTCTGGAACGTGATGTCTCCCACCGCGGCGGCGGGGTAGTCGTCGTAGTTCTGGAAGGTGAAGCCATCGACGGTGATCGTCTCGGGGCAGGTCAGGGTGTCGTCGGGCGCGACGCCCGCGCGCAGCAGCGCGAGGGCAGTGACCAGCTTGAAGGTCGAGCCGGGCGCATACTGCCCGGCCGTCGCGACGTTCATGCCGCCGTTGCCGCTGCCGTTCGCCGCGGCGAGGATCTCGCCGGTGGAGGGGCGCAGCGCCACGATCGCGCTCGCCCCGCTCTCCTCGCCGAGCTGCGACAGGATCTGCTCGGCGTCGGATTGGAGGCTCTGGTCGAGCGTGACCGCGAGCGGCTCCCCGGGGACGGCGTCCCACGTCGCGAGAGTGCGCCGTGTCCCGTCGGCGGTGACCGCCTCGATCGCCGTCTCGGGGGTGCCGCGCAGCTGCGCGTCGTAGGTCGCGAGGAGCCCCGAGAGCCCCACCTGATCGCCAGGCCTGACCGCGCCCTCCGACGCCTCGACGACCTCGGCGGTCGCCTCGCCCACGTATCCGAGCACCTCACGAGCGAAGCGGCGCGTCGGCGCGAGCACCATCTCGTCCGGGACGACAAGCGCACCGGGGATGCTCGCGAACTCGGGGCTCACGTGCAGGTGCTCCTCGCCCTCGCGCACGACGAGCGCCTCGACGAAGGCCTCCGGACCCGCGCTCTCGGCTGCGGCGCGGTACGCGGCAGGATCGATGCCGACCGCCGCGGCGATGCGCTCGGCCGAGGCGCCGACCGCAGCCGGGTCGGTGTTGGCCTTGTCGAGCCCGTACCGCCCCACCGGCCGCCTCGTGACGATGGCCTCTCCGGACGCATCGACGACATCCGCACGGGGCGCGAACTCGCGCCGGATCTCGATGCGCTCGTCCTGCTGGAGCTCGGGGACGAAGGTCGCGGGGGTCCAATCGACCGCCCACTCCGCGTCGCCCTCGCTCTCGCGCTCGAGGAGGAGGGCCGTCGTGTCGTAGGTCCACTCGTGTCCCTCGACGGTCCACGACCAGCTCAGCGGCACCGTCGCCTCATCGCCGTCGCGTTCGAGCTCGCCCGCCGTGACGTCGACCTCGTACCCGCCGAGGGGCGACGCCTGCTCCTGGAAGACGCTTTCGGCGTTCGGGTCGATCAGCGGCACGCCCTCGAGCGAGTGCTGCGACAGGGCGGTCGCGAGGTCGCTCGCGAGCGCGCGGGCCGCGTCGCCGCTGGTGTCGGCGCACCCCGCCAGGGGCAGCAGAAGTGCCGCCAGGGCGAGCACGCCGCCTCGCCGGAGGGCGGCGGGGCACTGGGAGCGGGACGCCGAGCGGGGCGGAGCGAAGGAGCGGGGGACGGGCACCCCGTCATCCTGGCACGTACCTGGGACATCGCTGGGAAGCAGGCGTCGCATGTGGAGAGACAGCGCTCGGATAACCGGGTCCGCGCACGAGCGCAACCCCTGGCGTGCGCGAGCGCGGTCGGCCTAGCGTCGCGGTATGGCTCTGGACACCATGCTCGCGGCAGAGATCGAGCAGCAGCTGAAGGCGATGGACGAGAAGGAGCGTGCGCAGTTCACGCTCGACCTGGTCGAGGTCGTGCACCGCTACGCGACGTCGGACGCGGTGGGCGAGGAGAAGGTCGACGGCGAGTCCGACGGCCTCGACGCGGTGCTGGAGGCGGCCAGACGGCACGCCGAGAGCGCGCGCGGCACCGCCGTGTGACCATCCCACCCGGCGGCTCCCGCTGCGCGATCGCGTAGGTCGACGGGAGCCCTCCGTGCGGCATGCTCACTCACGCCGCAGCGAGTCGGTGCGCTCGCGGCGCACGCGCCGCCCGCTCACGCTCTGGGCATGGAACCGGAGGTGGAGCGGACGCGAGCGGCCGACCCACGGGATGACCCGCCCCGGGTCGGCGAGCTCGGAGATCTCGGCGTCGGTCATGGCATGGAGACTGCCGTGCATCAGCACGCTCCATCCGAGGCCGCGGTGCGCCTCCAGGTGGTCGACCTCGAACGCCACGCGCTCGGCATGCGGCGCGAGCGTGCCGACCACGCCGTCGGGAACCGTGCGCAGCACGAGGTCTGTTCCGTGCAGCAGGTAGTTGAGGGGAATGACCTGCACCTCGCCCTCATGGACGAAGCCCAGACGCCCCACCGAAGCCGTGGTGAGCAGCTCGCGGCATTCCTCTTCGCTCAGCGTGATGATCATCCGGGCACCCTTTCCTGCCGTCGTGGATCATGCGGGCCCTGCGTCTTCCCTCCGATCGTACGTCGGCGTCCCAGAGGCCGGTCGAGGTTGCGGGATGCGCCCGGTTGTGCCACGACGCCGCATGACCGACCGGTCTCGGCCGCGCCTGCGCGGTCGGGGCGCCGCCGCCGCGCAGAATGAGCGGGTGCCCATCATCGACAACGCCGTCTACGTCGGCGGACACCGGATCGAGAACCCGGCGAGCCTCGACGAGACCTTCGAGTACATGCGGGCGCAGGGCGGCATGGCCTGGATCGGGCTGTTCCGGCCCACACGCGCGGAGATCGAGCAGGTCGCGGCCGAGTTCTCGCTGCACCCGCTCGCGGTCGAGGACGCCCTGTCGGGGCACCAGCGCGCGAAACTCGAGCGCTACGGCGACATCCTCTTCGCCGTGCTGCTTCCCGCGCGGTACGTCGACGCGAAGGAGATGGTCGAGTTCGGCGAGCTGCACGTGTTCGTCGGGCCCGACTTCGTGGTGACCATCCGGCACGCCGAGTCACCCGACCTGGCGCGCGTGCGGCAGCGGATGGAAGGGCTGCCCGAGATGCTCGCCTACGGCCCCGAGGCCGTGCTCTACGCGATCCTGGACGAGGTCGTCGACGAGTACGAGCCGGTCGCTCGCGGGCTGCAGAACGACATCGACGAGATCGAGGACGACCTGTTCGGCGACGACGGCGCCGAGCTCTCGCAGCGCATCTACAAGCTCTCCCGGGAGGTGATCGGATTCCAGCGCGCGGCCGACCCCATCCGCACGATGCTCGAAGCTCTGCTGCGCGGTGCCGACCGGTACGGCGTGCACATCGAGCTGCAGCGCGCGCTGCGGGATGTGCTCGACCATGGCATCCGGATCGCCGAGCGCCTCGGGTCGTTCCGCGTCATCCTGGACAACGCGCTGACCGTGAACTCGACGCTCGTCACACGGCGGCAGACGGAGACGGCGCTCGCCCAGAACGAGCAGGTCAAGCGCATCTCGGGCTGGGCGGCGATCCTGTTCGGTCCCAGCATCGTCGCCGGCATCTACGGCATGAACTTCCACCACATGCCCGAGCTGCACTGGGTGTGGGGCTATCCGATGGCCATCGGGATGATGGCGGCCACCGCCGTCGGCCTGTATGCCGTGTTCAAGTGGCGCCGCTGGATGTGAGCCCGGATGAGCTCGCGCCGGATGCGCGGGCCCGGGTTCAGAGGACGCCGGCCTGCCGCAAGGCGTCGCGGACGCGCTCGGCGTAGGCGCGGTGGCCCTCGGCGGTGAGGTGCAGGCGGTCCGCCCCGAACGGCAGGCGCCACTCGAGGGTCGAGATGTAGGCGAAGCCGTGCCGCTGCGCCTCGCGGGCCAGCAGCGCGTCCACGTCGCGTTCGCGGTCGGTCGCGGGGGCATCGATCGGACCGATCAGCACGACCTCGCCGGCCGCCTCGGCGTGGGCGAGCACGTCGTCGACGGCGGCCTCGAGGTCGGCGGGGTGCGCGAACACGTCGTTGATGCCGCCCTGGATGATCAGCGGATCGCCGTCGGAGACCTCGAGTGCACGGCCGATCCGGTCGCGGAAGGACTCGTCGCCGCACAGCCCCGGGTTCGCGTACCCCGTTCCGCCCACCGCGTCGAGCGTGACCGTCAGGTCGGGCTCGAGGCGCACGAGCTCGTCCGTCCAGCGCTGACCGCGGTCGCTCAGCGTGTCGCCCGCCGAGTACGAATCGCCCAGCACCGTGACGCCGCGCGCGCCGCGCCCCAGCGGCTCGACCTCGCCGTAGCGCTCCTGGTAGGCCTGGATGTCCGCGCATCCCGGTGCGGCCGCCTGCGAACGCGTCAGTGCGAAGGCGGCCACGGCCCCCGCCACGAGCACGGCGGTCGCGACCACGGCGATGAGGATCCGGCGGGTGCGCATCGTCCCATCCTGACGCGGTCAACCTGCTCGAACCCTGGATCGGTCGCGCGCACCGCCGGTCTGTCAACCCGGGCGACAGCGGAAGACGGGTGGCGTTGACTCGCGAGTGCCGGCGATCCGCGCCGGCGACGAGAGGAGAGCCATGAAAGCCGTCGTCTATCGCGATGCCTTCGACGTGCGCGTCGAGGAAGTCGACGATCCGAGGATCGAAGCCCCGCTCGACGCGGTCATCAAGATCACGACCGCGAACATCTGCGGCTCCGACCTGCACCCGTACGAGGGGCGCGCCCCGATGGAGTCGGGCATGACTCTCGGCCACGAGAACATGGGCGTCGTGGTCGAGGTCGGTCCCGGGGTCGAGCGCATCAAGGTCGGCGATCGCGTCTCTGTGCCGTTCAACATCGCGTGCGGCACGTGCCGCAACTGCAACGCCGGCTTCACGTCGGCCTGTCAGCGCGCGAACCCGTCTGGAATGCCCGGCGCCGGCTACGGCTATCCGAAGATGGGCCCGTACCAGGGTGGTCAGGCGGAGTACCTGCGGGTGCCGTGGGCCGACTTCAACCTCCTGCTGCTGCCCGAGGGGACCGAGCACGAGAACGACTTCACCATGCTGTCGGACATCTTCCCGACGGGTTACCACGGCGCCGAGCTCGCCGGAGTGAAGCCGGGCAGCTCGGTCGTGGTGTTCGGGGCGGGTCCGGTGGGCCTCATGGCCGCACACAGCGCGATGCTCAAGGGGGCGGCGCAGGTGATGGTGGTCGACAAGGAGCCTGACCGGCTCGCGCTGGCCGAGCGGTTCGGCGCCACGGCCGTCGACTTCTCGAAGACGGATGTCGAACAGGCGGTCATGGATGCGACCGGTGGGCAGGGCGCCGACTGCGGCATCGAGGCGGTCGGCTACCAGGCGCACGACGCGGCGGGCGAGGAGCACCCCGAGCTGGTGCTCGACCAGCTCGTCAAGGTGGTGCGCGCGACCGGCGGTCTCGGGGTGGTCGGCGTGTACGTGTCGCAGGATCCGGGCGCATCGACCGAGCCCGCGAAGCAGGGCCGCTACGAGTTCACGTTCGGTGCGGCGTTCGAGAAGGGGCTGACCATCGGCACGGGGCAATGCCCGGTCAAGCGCTATAACCGCGAGCTGCGCGACCTGATCATCCAGGGCCGTGCGAACCCCTCGCTGATCGTCTCGCACGAGCTCGCCCTGAACGAGGCGCCGTCGGCCTACGAGCGCTTCGACAAGCGCGAGGACGGCTGGACCAAGGTGCTGCTGCACCCGGCTGCCTGAGGGAGGAGCGAACGTGCGCGCACTCGCACTCAACTGCACCCTCTCGCCCTCGCCGGCGGCATCGAGCACCGAGGTGCTCAACGGCCAGGTGCTCGACGCGCTGGCCACGTGGGGCGTGACGGGGGAGCAGGTCCGCGTCGTCGACCATGACGTGCGTCCCGGGGTGAAGACCGACATGGGGGACGGCGACGAGTGGCCCGCGCTGCGGCGCAAGGTGCTGGAGGCCGACATCCTGGTGTTCGGCACGCCGACCTGGATGGGGCACATGTCGAGCGTCGCCCAGCGCGTGCTGGAGCGGCTCGACGCGGAGCTGTCGGAGACGGATGAGGAGGGCCGCCAGATCCTCGCGGGGAAGGTCGCCGTGACCGTGGTGCTCGGGAACGAGGATGGGGCGCACGGCATCACGGCCGACCTGTACCAGGCGCTGGTCGACGTCGGCTTCTCGGTGCCCTCGCAGGGCGGGGTCTATTGGAACGGGGAGGCCATGCAGACGGTCGACTACAAGGACCTCGAGCAGACGCCCGAGAAGGTGGCGAGCACCACGGCGACGCTCGCCCGCAACGCCGCGCACCTCGCGCGCGTGCTGATCGAGTCGCCGTATCCACCGCCCGCGTGAAGGGAGGCGGGCCCGGGTGCGTCCGGGCCCGCCGCCTCCTTCAGGTCGCGGGCATGTCGAGGTAGGCGTCCAAGAGCCGCAGCGCCCGCTCGGCGTGCGCGCCGCCGTGCGCGGCCTCGTCCTGCAGCGCCTTCCGCATGGTGTCGGCCGCGTCGGGGGATGACGCCGAAGGCGGCAGCAGCGGCACGGCGGGATCCGTCCGCAGATGCAGGATGTACGGCCGGTCGCTCGCGAACGCGCGGCCCCACGCGGCATCCAGATCATCCGGCGACGCGACGGTCTCGCCCTCCAGGCCCAGCATCCGGGCGTACTCGGCGTAGGGGAATCGGGGCAGATCCTGCGTATCCGGGAAGCGGGGCGCGCCCTCCATCTCGCGCTGCTCCCAGCTGACCTCGGCCAGATCGCCGTTGTCGAACACCGCCACGATGAAGCGCGGATCGGCCCAGTCGCGCCAGCGGTCTGCCACCGTGATCAGCTCGGCCACGCCCGTCATCTGCATGCCGCCGTCCCCCGCCAGCACCACGGTCGGCCTGCCCGGCGCGCCGAGCTTGGCCGCCAGACCGTACGGCACGCCGCACCCCATGGTCGCCAGCGTGCCCGAGACGTGCGCGGGCACCCCGCGCGGAAGCCGCAGCTGGCGGGCGTACCAGTACACGACGCTGCCGACGTCGAGGGCCACGCGGGCGTCGCCGGGCAGGTGCCCGTTCAGCGCGCGCAGCACGGCCTCGGGGTTGAGCGGCTCGGCCGGCACGGCCGCGCGGCGCGCGCTCGTGTCATTCCAGCGCTCGACCGCGTCGAGCACGCGTGCCCACCAGTCGTCCTCGGGGCGCTCCTCGATCAGCTCGGCGAGCCCGCGCACAGCCGCGGTCGCGTCGGCCACGACGCCGACATCGACGGGGAAGCGGTTGCCGATCATCCGCGGGTCGCGGTCGATCTGGATCGCGGCGGCCTGTCCCGGGGCCGGGTAGTACTCGGTCCAGGGATCGTTCGAGCCGACGATCAGCAGCAGGTCGCACCCGGTGAGCAGCTCGGCGCTCGCCGTGGTGCCGAGGTGGCCCATGGTGCCGGCCGCGAACGGCAGCGACTCGTCGATGAAGGGCTTGCCGAGCAGGCTGGTGACGATGCCCGCACGCAGACGCCGTGCCAGGCCCGTGAGCTCATCCGCGCATGCCGCTGCGCCCCGGCCCGCGAGGATCATCGGGCGGCGCGCCCCGGCGAGGAGGTCGGCGGCCTCACGCAGCCTCTCGGGGGAGGGCGCGACGAGGGCGGGCTCGTACACCGCCGCCGTGCGCACGACGCCGTGCGACGGGGTGCTCGGCGAGCGCGTGACCTCCGAGGCCTCGGCGCTCTGCACGTCGTGCGGCAGGATGACCACGGCCGGCGCCCGCTCGGCGAGCGCGCACCGGAAGGCCCGGTCGATCGCGAGCGGCACCTGCTCCGGCGTGGCGACCTGGGTGATGTATGCCGAAGCGACATCGGCGAACAGCGTGCGCAGATCGACCTCCTGCATGTAGCCCGAGCCCAGCGTGCTGCGGTGCTGCTGGCCGATCAGGGCCACGACCGGCGCGTGATCGAGCTTGGCGTCGTACAGCCCGTTCAGCAGGTGGATCGCGCCGGGGCCCTGCGTGGAGATCACCACGCCGGCCCCGCCGTCGTACTTCTCCTGGCCCACCGCCATGAAAGCCGCGTTCTCCTCGTGCCGGGCCTGGACGAACTCGATGTCGGCCTCGGAGCGGCGCAGGGCATCCAGCACCCCGTTGATGCCGTCGCCGCTGTACCCGAACACGCGTCCGACGCCCCATTCGCTGAGGCGTCGGACGATCTGATCGGCGACGGTGCCGGGCTGGGGGCTGCCGTCGGCCTCGCTCACTCGGAGATCTCCTCGACGGTCTCTCCCGCCTCCACCGCCGAGAGCTCGCGCGCCACGTCGGCCTGCGCGAGGATGCCGACGAGCTTGTGGTCCTCGATGACGGGGAGACGACGCACCTGGTGGTCCTGCATGAGGGTGAGGGCGTCGCGCACGTCGGCCCCGGCCTCCACCCACACGGGCGTGCCTTCGCCGAGCGAGCCGGCGGTCGCGGTGCGGGGATCGCCGCCCTGCGCCAGGCACTTCACCACGATGTCGCGGTCGGTCAGCATGCCCTTGAGCTTTCCGTCCTCGCCGCAGATCGGCAGCGCGCCGACGTCGAGGTCGGACATCAGCTTCGCGGCGTCGACGAGCGTGCCGTTCTCGGCGATGCATCGAGGATCGGGGGTCATCAGGTCACGTGCGAGGGTCATGGGTCCATCCCTTTCGCTTGCGGTCGTGCCCGGGCCGGTCGTCCGGACACTGGCGACGCTAGGAGGCGCCTCCTTCGCGGGCACGTCCCTTGACAGGGGCAGACCGGAGGCGTAGCCGAGCCGCGGCCCTCGTCGCGTCGCGCCAGGCGTACGATGGCCCGCGTGACTTCGCATGAAGACGACGTCGTCGACCCCGACGAGACGGTGCGCGCGCAGATCCTCGATGCGCTTCCGGGACCGGGTTTCGGCCTGACACCGCTCGGCGACCCGGCGGCCGAAGTCTGCGCCGACGGCATGTGCCGCCTGCCGGTCTGAGCCCGCGGGACGCCCGTGCCCGGACGGCGAAAGGCCGTCACGTCCCTGCGGCGTGACGGCCTTTCGCGTGGGCAGGCTCAGTGCCCGCCGTGGAATCCCTCGGCCGGCTCGTCGGGCTTGCGCACGAAGAACGCCGCCACGACGGCGACGACCGCGACGATGGCCGAGAACAGGAAGGCCGCCCGCGCCCCGGCCGCTCCCGCCGCGAGTTCTGCCACGCCGGCCTCCTGCTGCGATGCGGACACCGACGCCATGGTGGTGATGAGCACCGCGACGCCGGCCGCTCCCGCGACCTGCTGCAGCGTGTTGAGCACGGCCGAGCCGTGCGAGTACAGGCGCGGCCGCAGCGATCCCAGCGACGCCGAGAACAGCGGCGTGAACGACATCGCCATGCCGATCGACATGGTCACCTGCGCCACGACGAGGGCCCACACCGGCGTCGCCTCGGTGAGCGTCGCGTAGAACGCCATGACCCCCGCCACCAGCACCGTGCCGGGGATCAGCAGGATGCGGGGCCCGCGCGCGTCGTAGATGCGGCCGATGAACGGGCCGAGCACACCCATCATGATGGCGCCCGGCAGCACCACGAGGCCGGACTCGGTCGCGGTGAGGCCCGCCACGTTCTGCATGTACAGCGGCAGGGCCGTGAAGGTGCCGAACATCGCCAGCGACAGGATGCCCATCACGACGATCGCCATGGTGAAGTTGCGCGAGGTGAACACGCGCAGGTCGAGCAGCGCGTCGTCGACCCGCTGCAGGGCGATCTGCCGCCAGACGAACAGGCCGAGCATGACCACCGCTCCGGCGAGGATGCCCGTGGCGACGGCGGGCGACATCGCGGCCGTGCCCTCGGCGCCGTGCGAGCCGCCGCCCATCTGGCTGAGCCCGAACACGATGCCGCCGAAGGCCAGGGCCGACAGGATGACCGAGAGCACGTCGAGCGGCGCGTGCGAGGTCTCGCCCAGGTTGGTGAGCAGCTTGACGCCGATGACGAGCGCGACGAGCGCGATGGGCAGCACGACGCCGAAGATCCAGCGCCAGTTCGCGACGTCGAGCAGCACGCCCGCCAGCGTCGGCCCGATGGCAGGAGCCAGCGAGATCACGATGCCGACGCGGCCCATGATGCGGCCCCGCGCGTGGCCCGGCACCACCGTCATGACCGTGGTCATGAGCAGCGGCATCGTCACGGCCGTGCCGGCCGCCTGCACGATGCGGCCGACGAGCAGCACCTCGAAGCCCGGCGCCACCAGGCACAGCAGGGTGCCCGCGGTGAACAGCGACATCGCGAGCACGAAGGCCTGGCGCGTCGTGAGGCGCTGCAGCAGGAAGCCGGTGGTCGGGATGACGACGGCCATGGTGAGCATGAAGGCGCTCGTGAGCCACTGGCCGAGCTCGGGCGGGACGCCGAGATCGACGTTGAGATGCGGGATCGCGATGCTCATCGTCGTCTCGTTCAGGATGGCGACGAACGCGGCGATCAGCAGCAGCCAGATGACCCGCATGCCCTTCGGGTCGACCTCGGGGAGGCGGGGCACCGAGCCGGTGCTCGTACTGGTGTCTGTGGCGGTCATCGTTCTCCTCGAGAAGGCGGGACGGGATCGCCGCATGCAGCGTCGGATGGGCGGAGCGAGCGGAGGCTCGGACGCGGCGGCGCGGGATGAACCACGCGAGATCCGCCGGACTCACAAGCGTAACGGCGGCGTCCGACATCCCATTCCCGATCCGCGCGAGTTCATCCGGCGGTCACCCTGTCGGCGCCCGTCATTAGGCTTGCCGCATGAGCATGGGGATGCGCGGCGGCGGCCGCCCGGGCGGCTTCGGCCGGGTCGACGAGGACGCGCAGCGACGGCAGAACGCCGAGGCGCCGCGCGTGCCCGACCTGGGGCGGCGCGTGGTCGCGCTGTTCCGCCCCTACCGCGCCCGCATCGCCGTCACCGGGCTGCTCGTGATCGTCGGCGCGGCGCTCGGAGCCATCCCGCCGCTGGTCATCCAGCGCATCTTCGACGACGCGCTGTTCCCGACCGACGGCGGCGCCGTGCGGATGGACCTGCTCGTGCGGCTGGTCCTGCTCATGATCGGCCTGTACGTCGCGAGCGCGCTCGTCGGAGTGGCCCAGACCTGGTTCACCTCGAACGTCGGCAACCGGGTGACGGGCGACCTGCGGGTGCGGATGTTCGAGCACCTGCAGGCCATGGAGCTCGGCTTCTTCACGCGCACCAAGACGGGCGTCATCCAGTCGCGCCTCCAGAACGACGTCGGCGGCGTCTCGGGCGTGCTCACCAACACCGTGTCCAGCATCCTGGGCAACACCGTCACGGTCATCGCGTCGCTCGTCGCGATGATCCTGATCGACTGGCGCCTGACCCTCATCGCGGTGGTCCTCATGCCGATCCTGGTGCTGGTGCAGCGACGCGTCGGTCAGATCCGCGCGAAGATCGCGGCCGAGACCCAGCAGTCGCTGTCGGAGCTGACGGCCATCACCCAGGAGACCCTGAGCGTGTCGGGCATCCTGCTGTCGAAGTCCTTCAACCGCCAGCGCACCGAATCGGCGCGCTACGCCGACGAGAACGCCAATCAGATCCGGCTGCAGGTGCGTCAGGCCATGAGCGGCCAGGGGTTCTTCGCGGTCGTGCACGTGCTGATGGCCAGCGTCCCGGCCGTGATCTATCTCGTCGCCGGATTCCTGCTGGCGGGCGGCGCCGGCATGCTCACCGCGGGGACGATCGTCGCGTTCACGACCGTGCAGGCGCGCCTGCTCCAGCCCCTGATCGGCCTCATGCGGGTGGCGCTCGACGTGCAGACGTCGGCGGCCCTGTTCGCGCGCATCTTCGAGTACCTCGATCTGAAGCCGGCGATCCAGGACGCTCCCGACGCGATGTCGGTGGCCGATGCGCCGGGGCCGATCGGGCGCATCGAGTTCCGCGACGTGTCGTTCCGGTACCCCGACGCGAGCCCTCGGACGCGGCCGACGCTGCAGGGCGTCTCGTTCGTGGCCGAGCCGGGGCAGCAGGTGGCCTTCGTCGGCCCCAGCGGCGCGGGCAAGACGACGGTGCTGTACCTGACCCCGCGCATGTACGAGGCGGCGTCCGGAGAGGTGCTGTTCGCCGGAGCGGACGTGCGCCGGCTCACCCAGGAGTCGATCATCGACCACGTCGGCATCGTGTCGCAGGAGACCTATCTGTTCCACGCCACGATCCGCGAGAACCTGCGCTATGCGAAGCCCGACGCGAGCGACGCCGAGATCGAGGAGGCCTGCCGCAAGGCGAACATCCACCACATCATCGCCGGGTTCGAGCAGGGCTACGACACGGTCGTGGGGGAGCGCGGCTACCGCCTCTCGGGCGGCGAGAAGCAGCGCATCGCGATCGCGCGCGTCCTGTTGAAGGATCCGCCGGTGCTGCTGCTCGACGAAGCGACCAGTGCGCTCGACACCGTCTCGGAGCGCATCGTCCAGGATGCGCTGGAGACGGCGGCCGCGGGTCGCACGACGCTGTCGATCGCGCACCGCCTGTCGACCGTCATCGATGCCGATGTGATCCACGTGATCGAGGCCGGGCGCATCGTCGAGTCGGGCACGCACGCCGAGCTGCTCGCGCTCGGCGGCCTGTACGCGGACCTGGCGGAGGAGCAGCTCGCCGCGAGTCGCGTGCTCGAGGCAGAGGCCGAGGGCCTGTCCGACGCCGACGACCCGCAGCTGCGCACGCGCCGCGCCGATCAGCCGCCGGACGACGACCGCCCCGTGTCCCCGCGAGGCGTCGCGCTGACGCCGGTGGCGCTCGACGACGCTCCGCCGCCGCAGATTCCCGGCGCCTGACCGCGATTCAGCGCACGAGCGGGTGGAGTTCGGCGGCGAAGGCCTCCACGGCCGCACGAGAGTGCGGAGCGAGATCGAGTGAGCGCAGACGGGGGACGTCCATCCGCAGGATCTGCGCGATGCGCGCCTGCACGGCGACCTCCGGGCCTTCTCGCCGCAGGACGTCGATGCCGTCGCGCAGGGCGTCGAGACACGCGGCCAGCACGTCGGGTGCGGCCTCGCGCTGAGTGATGGAGGTGCCCTCCGCGCGCACACGCCAGTGGACCACCGGCTCGGCGACGGTGTCGATGGCCCGGGCGCGCGTGTAGAGCAGCTGCGTCACCGCCTGATCCTCGTACAGGCCCTGGGGGAAGCGCACGTCGCGCCACAGCTCGGTGCGGCTGACCTTCGACCACGCCACGATGTTGCCGGTCACCTCCGGATGCTCGGCCAGCGTGACGCCGGTGCGTGCCGGCGACGTGGAGGCCTCGACCCAGGGCTGCACGGGCGACGGCGCATATCGTCCGCCGGGCAGCGGACGCAGCCGGGTGTACTGACCCACCGCGATGTCGCTGGCGGTGCGCTCGAGCGATCCGACCAGCAGCTCGAGGGCGCGGGGGAGCATCACGTCGTCGGCGTCGAGGAACGCCACGTAGGAGGTCTCGACGAGGGCGAGTCCCGTGTTGCGGGCGGCTCCGAGGCCGCGCTGGACGGGGTGGGAGACCACCGTGAAGCGCGCGTCCCGCGCCGCGACATCCGCGAAGACCTCGCCGGTGCCGTCGGTGGACCCGTCGTCGATCAGGATGGCCCGCCAGCGCTCGAGCGTCTGCGCGCGCAGCGAGTCGAGCGCCTCTGCGGCGTACGGCGCGACGTTCCAGCCCGGCACGATGACGGTCACGAGCGGCGAGGCGGTCACCTGCCGATCCTATGGCGACGCGGCCTTCCGTCGACGCGGTGCTCCGGCGACGCGGTCCTGTGGCGACGCGTTCCTGCGGCGACGCGTCACAGGCCCCGCACGGCCGCGACCGACGCGGCGATCGCCTCGGCGACCGGACCGAGGCCCTCGCGGTGCGTCTGGGAGAGCGACAGGCGCACGCCCGTGAGCGCGACCTCCGCCGGCACCCCCACGGCCAGGAGCACGTGCGACGGGTCGGAGCTGCCCGCGGCGCACGCCGAGCCGCTCGAGCAGACGATGCCCCGGCGCTCGAGCTCGAGCAGCACCGCCTCTCCGCTCGTGCCCTCGAAGGTGAAGCTGGCGGTGCCCGGAAGGCGCTCGCGCGGGTGGCCCGTGAGCCGCGCCGACGGCACCTCCGCGAGCACTCGCTCGACGAGCTCGTCCCGCAGGGCCGCAACGCGCGCCGCGTTCGCGACGCGCTCCGCCTCCGCCAGCTCCATCGCCGTGGCGAGCGCCACCGCCCCGGCCACGGACTCCGTGCCGCTGCGTCGCCCGCGTTCCTGACCGCCGCCGTGCACGAGCGGCTCGATCGGCACGCGCCCTCGTACCGCGAGCAGCCCCGTGCCCTTCGGCGCGCCCAGCTTGTGGCCGGCCACCGTGAGGGCATCGACCCCGAGGTCGTCGAGCGGCAGCCATCCGGCGGCCTGCACGGCGTCGGTGTGCAGTGGCACGTGCTCCGCAGCACGGCGGAGCGCGGCGATGTCCTGCACCGTGCCGATCTCGTTGTTGGCGAGCGCGATCGAGACCAGGGCCGTGTCATCCCGGATCGCGCCAGCCAGCTCCGAGGGATCCACGCGGCCGGCGCCGTCGACCGGGAGCCGCGTCATCTCGAACCCGTGCACGCGCTGCAGGTAGTCGGCGGACGCGAGCACCGACTCGTGCTCGATGGCGGAGACGATCACGTGCCGCGATCCGCGTGTCTGCTGCGCCGCGATCGCGATGCCCTTGACTGCGAGGTTGTTCGCCTCCGTGCCGCCCGACGTGAACACGATGTCGCGGCGCCGCATGCCGAGCAGCGGCGCGATCCGCTCCCGCGCCTGTTCGAGGGCCGCTGCGGCGCGCTCGCCATACGTATGGCGGCTCGAGGGGTTGCCGAACTCGCCGGTGAGGTACGGCGCCATCGCCTCGAGCACCTCGCGCCGCACCGGGGTCGTCGCGGCGTTGTCGAGATAGAGCACGTCAGGCGCCCACGACCACGTCGAGGCCCAGGTCGAGCGCGGTGGCGGAGTGCGTCAGCGCTCCGACCGAGATCACATCGACGCCGCTCTCGGCGATCGCGCGCACGGAGTCGAGGTCGACCCCGCCCGACGCCTCTGCGATCGCTCGTCCGCCGATGAGCTCGACGCCCCGGCGAAGATCGGCGAGGGCGAAGTTGTCGAGCATCACGGTGTGGGCTCCCGCCGCGAGCACCGGTTCGATCTGCTCGAGCCGGTCGACCTCGACCTCCACATGCATCGTGTGGGGCAGGCGTGCGATCCCCGCACGCAGTGCGGCGGTGAGCGCATCGCCTGTCGCGCCCGCGGTCAGCACGGCGAGGTGGTTGTCCTTCGCCATCACGGCGTCGGACAGCGAGAAGCGGTGGTTGAACCCGCCGCCGCATCGCACGGCGTGACGTTCGAAGGCGCGCAGGCCCGGCGTGGTCTTGCGGGTGTCGACGATGCGGGCGCGCGTGTGCGCGACCTCCGCGACGTAGCGCGCGGTGAGGGTCGCGATGCCGGACATCCGCTGCGCGAAGTTGAGCGCGACGCGCTCCGCGGTCAGCAGCGACTGCGCCGGTCCGGCGACCGTGGCGAGCACGGCTCCGCTCTCGAAGCGCTCGCCGTCGGCCGCATGCAGGTCGACGCTCACCGAGGGGTCGGTCAGCCGGAACGCGGCGGCGAACACCTCGGCGCCGCTCAGCACGCCGGGCACCCGCGCGACCAGCTGGGCGCGTGCCGTCGCGTCGGCGGGCAGCAGCGCCTGGCTCGTGATGTCGCCCCACGGTGCGTCCTCCTCGAGCGCGAGCGCGACGGTGCGGTCGATGGTCTGCGGGGTCAGCATGCGGCTCCTGACGGAACGGAAAGAGCGGGAACGGGGAGGGGGGATCGCGGCATGTCGTCGGAACGGCAGTGGGCCCCGACGGATGCGGGTCGGGCGAGCGCCGCCGCCACGAGGGACTGCGCCACCAGCAGCAGGTTGTCGTCCTCGTGCTCCGCGACGGTGCGCGGGGCGGGCCGCCCGGCGCACCAGGCGGCGATCGTGTCGGCCGCGAGCCTCAGGCCGTCGGCATCGCGGATCAGGCCCGCATGCGCCCACATGAGCTCCTGCAGCGCCTCCCGCGAGAACGGCAGGATGTCGCCGCTCGCCTCAGCGCGGGCCGGAGACGTGGCGCGCAGCGGGTGATCGCCGCCGCCGCGTGCGACGTCCGCCGCCGCGCGCGCACCGAACACCGCGCCCTCGAGCAGCGAGTTCGAGGCGAGGCGATTGGCACCGTGCACGCCCGTGCGGGCGGTCTCGCCGATCGCGTAGAGCCCCGGCAGGGTGGTGCGTGCGTGCAGATCGGTGCGCACGCCTCCCATCAGGTAGTGCGCCGCGGGCGTGACAGGAACCGGCTCGCGCGTCCAGTCGAGCCCGCGCTCGCGCATCGCGGCGTCGATCGAGGGGAAGCGCTCCCGCAGACGGGGCACCCGTGTGGCGTCTAGCCGCACCGGCCGCCCGCCCTGCGCCGCCATGCACGCGGCCACGGCCCGCGCCACGACATCGCGGGGCGCCAGCTCGCCGTCCGGATGGGCATCGAGCGCGAAGCGGTTCCCCTCATCGTCGATCAGCGTCGCGCCCTCGCCCCGCACCGCCTCGGAGATCAGGAAGGGCGATCCGGCCGCGAGCACGGTCGGATGGAACTGCACGAACTCCAGGTCGCGCACCTCGGCCCCCGCGCGCAACGCAGCTGCGATGCCGTCTCCGGTCGCCACGCGCGGATTGGTGGTGCGCGAGAACAGCCGGCCGGCGCCTCCCGTGGCGAGCACGATGGCGTCCGCGGTCAGCGTCTGCGACCTGCCCTCGCGCAGCAGCCGCACCCCGTTCGCCCTGCCTGCCGACATCACGATCCCGGTGAGGAAGGCATGCTCGATGATCCGGATGCCCGCCTCGCGCGCGGCCCGCAGCAGCGCGCTCTCGATGGCCAGGCCGGTCGCATCGCCGCCGGCGTGCAGGATGCGGGGGAACGAGTGCGCGGCCTCCAGTCCACCGCGCAGCCGCCCGTCGGCATCCCGGTCGAAGGCGATTCCCCACCCGGCGAGCTCGCGGACGCGCGCGGGCCCCTCGGAGACGAGCACGTGCACCGCGGCCTCGTCGCACAGGCCGGCTCCCGCGGCCAGGGTGTCGCGCGCGTGGTCGGAGATCCGGTCCGCGGCGAAGACGGCGCCCGCGATGCCGCCCTGCGCCAGGCGGGTGGACCCCTCGTCGGCCGCGGCCTTGGACACGAGCGTCACGTCGACGCCCCGGCGTGCGGCGTGCAGGGCGAAGGTGAGACCGGCGATGCCGGTGCCCACGACGATGGCTGAGGTCACGCTCAGGCCCGTCGGGCGGGCGCCTGCGGCACGCAGGCGAGCATCCGGTTGAGCGCGACGCGCGCGGGGTGGGCGACGGCGTCGGGCACGGTGATGCGGTTCACGACGTGGCCGGCCACCAGCTCCTCGAGCACCCAGGCGAGGTAACCGGGGTGGATCCGGTACATGGTCGAGCAGGGGCAGACCACCGGGTCGAGGCAGAAGATCGTGTGCTGCGGATGCTGCGCGGCGAGTCGCTGCACCAGATTGATCTCCGTGCCGATGGCGAAGGTCGTCGGCTCGGTCGCCTGCTCGATCGCGCGCCGGATGACGTCGGTCGAGCCGGACTCGTCGGCCGCGTCCACGACCGGCATCGGGCACTCGGGATGCACGATCACCCGCACACCGGGATGCTCGGCGCGCGCTCGGTCGATCTGGTCGACGGTGAAGCGACGGTGCACGGAGCAGAAGCCGTGCCACAGGATGACGCGAGCCGCGCGGAGCTCGTCGGTCGAGGAGCCGCCGAGCGGGCGGTGCGGGTTCCACATGGGCATGGCGTCGAGCGGCACCCCCATGGCCTTCGCCGTGTTGCGGCCGAGGTGCTGGTCGGGGAAGAAGAGCACGCGGCGGCCACGCGCGAACGCCCATTCGAGCACGGTGCGCGCGTTCGACGAGGTGCACACGATGCCGCCGTGCCGGCCCACGAAGCCCTTGATCGCCGCCGACGAGTTCATGTAGGTCACCGGCACCACGGGCACGAGGCCGTCCGCGTCGGGCTCGTCGAGGGGGCCGTACAGCTCCTCGAGCTGCTCCCAGCACTCCTCGACCTGGTCGATGTCGGCCATGTCGGCCATGGAGCATCCGGCAGCGAGGTTCGGCAGGATGACGGCCTGCCCGTCGCCCGACAGGAGGTCGGCGGTCTCGGCCATGAAGTGGACGCCGCAGAACACGATCGCCTCGGCGTCGGGATGGGTCTTCGCGGCGTTCGCCAGCTGGAACGAGTCGCCGACGTAGTCGGCGTGCCGCACCACCTCGTCGCGCTGATAGAAGTGCCCCAGGATGACGACCCGATCGCCGAGGGCCCGCTTGGCGGCCCCGATGCGTGCATGCAGCTCGTCGTCCGAGGCCTCGCGATAGGCCATGGGCAGCTCGCCCTGACGTGGCGCGCCGGTGGGGATCACGTCGCCCATCGAGGCGCCCGGCCCGTAGCCCGGCGCTGTGTCGAAGGTCCAGGGCGACGCCGCCAGCTCCGTGCTGCAGGTGCTCCCGGGAGCGGCGCCGGAGACGATCGCCTGGATGCCGCGGTCCACGGAGGCGTCGAGCGCGCGCGAGCGAGCGATGGTCGACGACGGGATGGCGGACGGCGCGGACGGCGCGGACGGCGCGGACGGCGCGGACGGCGCGGTGGTCAGGGGAGTGGCGGCCATGCGGCCCTCGCCTTCTGGTCGAAGCGACACTTACTGTCGCGCCCACATTAAGTCACCCTGACCAGAACTGCAACGCCGGGCATGTGAAGACGCGCGCACCCGCCGACGGCGCGAGGCCGGCGCGTGCGAGCGGGGTGCCTCGCCCTGCGGGGCGCTGCGGCTACGAGCGGCCGAGGCTCTCCGCCTCGGCCTCGGCGTTGTACCGGAAGAGGCGCGCCGGGCGGTGCTTGCCGGTGCGGAACGACTCCGTGGGCACGAGCGCCTCCGAGCCCTCCAGCAGGCGGCGGAAGTTCGACGGATCCAGGCGGCGGCCGAGCACCGACTCGTAGACCTCGCGCAGCTCGGTGAGGGTGAACTCGTCGGGAAGGAGGCCCGCCGCGATGCGGCTGTAGCCGACCTTGTTGCGCAGCCGCCACAGCGCGTACTCGGCGATGCGGTTGTGATCGAACGCGAGCGGCGGCAGGCCGTCGACGTCGAACCACTCGACGTTCTCGGGAGCCCCGGCCACCGAGCGCTGTGCGTCGACCAGGTCCGAGCGCAGTAGTGCCCAGTACACGACGGACACCACGCGCGTGGGGGAGCGGTCCACGTCGCCGAACGTGTAGAGCTGCTCGAGATAGCTGGGCGCGAGGGCCGTGGTCTCGGCCAGTGTGCGTGACGCGGCGTCGCCGAGGCTCTCCGTCGCGTCCAGCCATCCGCCCGGCAGCGCCCACATGCCTTCGTGGGGTGCGCGGGTGCGCTTGACCAGGGGCAGCATCAGGCGGTCGGCGCCGGGTGCGGTGCGCAGAGAGAAGATCACGGTCGAGACCGCGACCCGGATCTCGTCGTTCCGCGTGCTGGTCTCGGTCACGCCCTCGACCCTACTTCGTGTGGGCCGCGAGGCCCCAGCGGCGGCCGGCGGGCGGGAATTTGATCCAAGTCAACGATTGTGACATGGTTGATGCATGTCAACTGATGCTCGGCGTCCCGATACGCAGTCCCCACCCGCCATGCGTCCCGCACAGGTCATCCAGGCGATCTCGGGCCTCATGGCGGCGATGTTCGTCGTGCTGATCTCATCGACGGTCGTCGCGACGCCGATGCCGAAGATCATGGCCGACCTCGGTGGCACCAACACCGAGTACACGTGGGTGCTGGTCGCCGCGTTCCTGACGATGACCGTGACCACGCCGGTCTGGGGCAAGCTCGCCGACATCTTCAACCGCAAGCTGCTGCTGCAGATCGCGCTCGCGATCTTCACGCTCGCCACGGTCGCTGCGGGTTTCGCGGGCTATCTCGATGAAGGCGGCGCGACATGGCTGATCGCATGGCGGTTCGTGCAGGCCGTCGGCACGGGCGGCCTCATGGCCCTGGGTCAGGTGGTCATCGCCGACATCATCGCCCCGCGTGAGCGTGGCAAGTACATGGGCATCATGGGCGCCGTCATGGCGGTCGGGCAGATCGCCGGTCCTCTGCTCGGCGGCGTGGTCGCCGACACCTGGGGCTGGGAGTGGTGCTTCTTCATCGGGGTGCCCGTCGCGGTCGTCGCGTTCGTCCTGATGCAGGCGACACTCAAGGTGTCCAATCGCACGCGCGCGGTGCGCGTCGACTTCCTCGGCATCGGCTTCGTCGTGGCGAGCATCGGCATGCTCATGCTGTGGGTCGGCTTCGGCGGTCGGCCCGACGAGGGCGGCTTCGCGTGGGACTCCGCGATCAGCTTCTTCATCGCCGGCGCGGGCGTGCTCCTGGCCGCCGCGGCGATCGTGACCGAGTTCCGGGCGAAGGTCTCAGAGCCCGCGGCCCCCGGGCAGCCGGTGCCGGTCAAGCTCGACCTGGTCGGCGCGGCGTTCATCGTCGCCGGCATCAGCCTCATCCTGATCTGGATCAGCCTCGGCGGAAAGCCCGACGCCGGCGGCTTCGAGTGGGACTCGGCGGCGAGCCTCACGATGGTCGGCGTGGGGGCGCTGTTCACGCTCGGCGCCATCATCACGCAGTTCGTCGTGGCGGAGCCGATCATCCCGCTGCGCCTCTTCGCGCAGCGCACGTTCGCCCTCGCCTCGGTCGCGTCGGTGTCCGTCGGCGTGACGATGTTCGGCACGTCCGTGTTCCTGAGCCAGTACCTCCAGTACGCGCGCGGTTTCACGCCGACGGACGCGGGGCTGGCGACCATCCCGATGGTGATCGGCTCGATGGCCGGCGCGATCGGCGTCGGGCAGGCGATCTCTCGCACCGGCAAGTGGAAGATCTTCGTCATCCTCGGCGCGGTGGTCCTCACCGCGGGCCTCTGGCTGATGTCGACGATCCACTACGACACCGAGATGTGGCACGTCTGGATCTTCATGTTCCTGCTCGGTCTGGGCTCGGGCGTGCTGATGCAGAACCTCGTGCTCGTCACGCAGAACTCGCTGCCCCCGGCGATGCTCGGCGCCGGCAGCGGTGCCATCGCGTTCTTCCGCAGCCTGGGCGGCACGGTCGGCGTCACCGTCCTCGGGTCCATCCTGGGGACTCAGGTCGGCGACAAGATCAAGACCGGCCTGGAGGACCTGCTCGCGGGGATCGACCCGGCCCTCGGTGTTCCGGAGGTGCTGGCGGAGTACCCGGACTGCGCGGACAGCCTGGAGCGGATGCAGTCGGGCAGCCTTCCCGACATCGCCGCGCTGTGCGAGCCCGTGCGCACGGTCGTGGAGAGCGGCTACGGCGATTCGATCGCCCACCTGTTCCTCCTGGTCGTGCCCCTCGCGATCGTCACACTGCTGTGCACGATCTTCCTCCCGAACAAGCCGCTGTCGCGCAAGACCGCGGCGCAGCAGATCGAGGAGGAGCTCGGTGCCGAGCTCGCCGCCCTCGAGCCCGCCGAGAAGGGCGGCGCCGGCTTCCGCGAGCTGGTCGAGACGGGGCAGATCGCTCTTCCCGAGACGGATGAGCCGGAGCGGGAGCATGCCCGGGCGGCCCAGACCCGCGCCGAACAGCGCCGGGCGATGAGCGCCAACGGCGACCTCGAGCCGGCGTCGGCGGGCGGGCTCACCGAGGATGCGACGGCGGCCGTCTGGCGAGATGCGGAGAAGGCCCGGGAGGCGGTGGAGCGGATGCAGTCCGTGGTCGACCGCGCCAAAGCCGCGTTCGACGAGATCGATCGTCACACCGCCGACGCCGCGGCGACGCTGCGGGCCTATGACCGCAGCCTGCAGCAGGCCATGCGCGCCGAGGCCGCGCATGCCGGGCAGGTGCTCGAGCAGGCGCGTGCGCGTCATGAGGCAGCCGAGAGGGCGCTCGCCGAGCTCCCCGGCGACCCGGCGGTCCGCGAGGACTGAGATGGACGACGCCACGCCCGTCGACGACCTCGAGGCCGCGTTCGCGACGCTCGGACCGCTGGTCAAGGGGAGGATGGCCGCCGTCGCGGCGGCCATCCATCCCGGCCTGCGACCCGCGGGATGGAATGTGCTGCGCGTTGTGCTGACCGCGAGTCATCGCCCACCGGGAGCGGTGCTGGCGGTCTCGGACATCGTGGCGGAGACGCAGATGGACAAGTCGGCGGTGTCGCGCCAGCTGCGCGACCTGAAGGACTGGGGGCTCGTGACCCTGCGCCGGTCGCAGGGGGACGCCCGCATCTTCGAGGTGTCGCCCACCCCCGAGGCGATCGCGCGGCACGCCGCGGTGCGCCGCGCGGCGCGCGCGCAGTATCGCTCGGTGTTCGCCGAGTGGGACGAGCGCGACGTCGAGAAGCTCACCGAGCTGCTGGGTCGGCTGGCGCAGTCGGCGCTGCACCGGATCGAGTGACGACGTCGCGAAGGAGCGCTAGGCTCGGCGGCAGTGACACGGGGTGTCCCATCGGGACTGAGATCACACCCGTATTCACCTGATCTCGTTAGCACGAGCGGAGGGATGTCGCAGATGAGTGACGTGCGTTCACAGCAGGGGCGGGTTCGGAGGGGCCCGGCCGGGGTCGACGCCGGAGAGGCGCTCGCGCGGTTGCGCGAGACGGCGCCTCTGGTGCAGTGCATCACCAACGCGGTCGTGGTGAACTTCACGGCGAACGCGCTGCTCGCCGCGGGGGCCGCGCCGGTGATGGCGGATGTGCCGGGCGAGGCCGCCGAGTGCGCGCGATTCGCGTCGGCGCTGCTGGTCAATCTCGGAACGCCGGGCGCCGAGCAGCGCGCGGCGATGGTCGAGGCGGTGGCCGCGGCGGCCGAGGCCGGCACGCCCTGGGTGCTGGACCCGGTCGGCGTCGGGGCGCTGACGCTGCGCACCGGCTTCGCCCGCGAGCTGCTGGCCCACCGGCCGGCGGTGATCCGCGGCAACGCGTCGGAGGTGCTCGCCCTCGCCGGGGCCGGGCTCGGTGGCCGGGGGGTCGACTCGGCCGACGACGTCGAGCAGGCGCGTGCCGTCGCCGTCGCACTCGCCCGCGACACCGGCGCGGTGGTCGCCGTCTCGGGCGCCGTCGACCTCGTGACCGACGGTCGGCAGGTCGTGCGCGTGCCGGGCGGCAGCGCACTTCTGACCAGGGTCACGGGCGGCGGCTGCGCCCTCGGCGCCACCGTCGCGTCGTTCGTCGCGGCTTCCGCCGCCGACGCGACCCCGGCTCTCACGGGCGCCGTAGCCGCGCACGCGCTGCATGCGGCGGCGTCGGAGCGTGCCGAGGCGGCCGCGTCCGGTCCCGGTGGGTTCGCGGTCGCGTTCCTGGATGCGCTCGCCGCGGTCCAGCCGCAGGATCTCGCGGAGCGTGCCCTGCCCCTCGAAGCCGTGGCAGAGGCGGAGCCGGTCCGATGAGGCGGGCGCTCGACCTGTCGACGTATCTGGTCGCCGACGTGGCGAGCGTTCCCGCGGGTGCGGTCGCCGACATCGTCGATGCCGCCGTCACGGGTGGGGCGGGCGTCGTGCAGGTGAGGGGCAAGGAGCTGAGCGCGGCGGAGCTGCTGCGCCTCGTCGAGGCGTGCGCAGCGCGGATCGACGGACGGGCCGCGCTTCTCGTGAACGACCGCGTCGACGTCGCGCTCGCGGCACGGATCGCGGGGACTCCGGTGGACGGCGTGCACATCGGGCAGAGCGACCTGCCCGCCGACCGCACGCGGGCGCTGCTCGGGCCCGACGCGATCATCGGTCTCAGCGCCAGCCGCCCGGAGGAGCTCGAGCCCCTGCGCCGCATGCCGCCTGGCACGGTGGACTACCTGGGCGTGGGCGCCATCCGCGCCACGCCGACCAAGAAGGATCACCCCACCCCGCTCGGCTGGGAGGGCTTCCGCGGGTTCGCGGCGCTCGCCGCGGATCTTCCGTGCGTCGCGATCGGCGGTGTCGGATCGGGCGACGCGCCAGACGCGCGGCGCGCGGGTGCGGCCGGCCTTGCCGTCGTGCGCGCGATCTGCGCGGCGGACGCGCCCGCGCACGCCGCGGCGCAGCTGCGGCGCGAGTGGGCGCAAGCAGGGGTCGCCGCATGATGCGGGTGCCGAACATCCTGTCCATCGCCGGGTCCGATCCGTCGGGCGGAGCCGGCATCCAGGCCGACCTGAAGTCGATCACCGCGTGCGGCGGATACGGCATGGCGGCCGTCGCCGCGCTCACGGCACAGAGCACCCAGGGCGTCTCCGGCGTCCACGTCCCGCCCGCGTCGTTCCTGCGAGCCCAGCTCGACGCGCTGTCCGCGGACATCCGCATCGACGCCGTGAAGCTCGGGATGCTCCCCACGGCCGAGGTGATCGATGCCGTCGCGGAGTGGCTCGACGGTCTTCCCGCCCGCCCTCCGGTGGTGCTCGATCCCGTCATGGTGGCCACGAGCGGCGATCGCCTGATCGACGAGGCGGCCGAGGCCGCCCTCGGCCGCCTGATTGGACGGGCCGACGTCGTGACGCCGAACCTTCCGGAGCTGGCGGTGCTGCTGGGCGAGCCGACCGCGGCGAGCTGGGGGGACGCGCTCGATCAGGCCCGGCGGCTCGCCCGCGCCCACGGCTCCGAGGGGCGCCGGCTGCTCGTGCTGGCCAAGGGCGGTCACCTGGCCGGCGATGACACGCCTGATGCGCTCGTGGGCGCCGACGGCGTGGTCGACGAGTTCGCCGGCCGTCGCATCCGCACCCGCAGCACGCACGGCACGGGCTGCTCGCTCTCGTCGGCTCTCGCCACGCTGTACGCGCGCGAGGGGGACTGGACCGCTGCTGCACGGCTGGCCCGCGCGTGGCTGCGCGATGCGATCGAGGCGGCGACGGGGCTCGACGTGGGCGGCCCCGGCGGTCACGGTCCGCTGCATCATGCCCACGCCCTGTGGAGTGGGCGAGGCGTGCCCCGCCGAGCGGCCGAGCTCACCCACTGGTGGGAGGACATCGCCGAGCTGCGGGCGGCGATCGACGAGGTCTGGTTCGTGCGCGCTCTCGCGGACGGCACGCTGGAGCGGGCCGCTTTCGAGCACTATCTCGCGCAGGATGCGCTCTACCTGCACGACTACGCCGAGGTGCTCGCGCGCGCGGCGGAGCTGGCCCCGTCGGTTCACGAGCGGGCGTTCTGGTCCGAGTCGTCGCGCCGCTGCCGGGAGGTCGAGCTCGAGCTGCACCGTGCGCACACGCGGCGTGCCGTCGCAGCTTCGCCTGAGACGACCGCGTACCTGGACCACCTGCGCGCCGCCGCGGCGTCGGGGGATCACGCGGTGCTCGTCGCGGCCGTCCTGCCGTGCTTCTGGCTGTACGACGATCTCGGCGCGCGTCTGTCGGCCCTCGACCGCTCGGCCCACCCTTACGCCGACTGGCTCGCGACCTACGGCGACCCCGGGTTCGCCGACGCCACGCGTCGCGCGATCGCCTTCACGCAGGACGCCGCGCGAGCGGCGGACGACGAGCGCCTGCGCCGGATGCGCACGGCATTCGACGCGTCGTGCGGGCACGAGCTCGCCTTCTTCGCGCAGCGGGCGCCCGCGATCGCGTGAGACCCTCCTGCCTGCTCCGCGGTCGCCGCTCCCGTCGCGACGCGCCGCGGGCCGCGGCATGGTCTCCCCGGGCGCCGCGCGATATGCTGGCCGGAGCACCGCGCCCATCCCTGTGGGCGGCACAACCGAATACGGCCCCATGATCCGCCCGGGAGAGTCCGGTCGTCTCACGCGAGACGCCACCGCGACACCGAAGGAGCAAGCCTCCCCGCCAATCTCTCAGGTGCACGTACCGTGCGGATCGGGCCACTCTGAAAAGTGGAGCCCACGCTCCCGCCGACGGTGAAAGACCGGATGCCCCGCGCAGCGAGGCGCGTCCGGTCGAAGCTCTCAGGTCCATGACAGAGGGGGAGTTCTCCCGGTCTCATTCCGAGACCAGGGACTGGCGAGCAACCGCCGCAGGAGAACTCATGGATCAGCACCCTCCCGACGCCCCCGAGGGCGACGAGCCGCGCGACACCCCGCTGCGCGCCGAGCACGAAGCGCTCGGCGCCTCGTTCACGGATTTCGGCGGCTGGATGATGCCGGTGCGCTACACGTCCGATCTCGCCGAGCACCACGCGGTGCGGCAGACGGCCGGACTGTTCGACATCTCGCACATGGGCGAGATCCTCGTCGAAGGCGCCGGGGCGGGCCAGTTCCTCGACCACGCGCTCGCCGGGCGCCTCTCGGGGCTGCCGGTCGGCAGGGCGAAGTACACGATGATCCTCGCTCCCGACGGCGGCGTCCTGGACGACCTCATCGTGTATCGGCTGCAGGACGAGCAGTACCTCGTGGTCGCCAACGCGGGAAACCGCGAGACCGTCGCGCGCGAGCTGACCGACCGCGTCGCGGGGTTCGACGCCACGGTCGAGGACCAGAGCGACGACTACGCGCTCATCGCGCTGCAGGGCCCCGCGGCCGAGCGCATCCTGTCGGAGACCGCCGGTGTCCAGGAGATCTCGCCGCGGCTGGCCGACCTCCGCAGCTATGCGTGGGGCGCGGCGCTCTTCGAGGGGGAGCCGCTGCTGATCGCGCGCACGGGGTACACGGGTGAGGACGGCTTCGAGGTGATGGCGCCCGTGCCGCGGGCCGCCGCCCTGTGGCGCGCGCTGCTCGCGGCGGGCCGACCCCACGGCCTGGTGCCGGCCGGCCTGGCGGCGCGCGACACCCTGCGCCTCGAGGCTGGAATGCCGCTCTACGGCCACGAGCTCTCGCCTGACATCGTGCCCGCGCAGGCCGGCCTCGGCCGGGTAATCCCGGCCGACAAGACCGGTTTCATCGGCGCACACGACGCCCGTCCCGATGCCCGAGTGCTGGTCGGGCTGACGGCCGAGGGCCGACGGGCCGGCCGCGCCGGCTACGGCGTGTATCGCGGCGACGCGCCCGTGGGCGAGATCACCAGCGGAGCCCTGAGCCCGACGCTCGGCCACCCCATCGCCATGGCGTTCCTCGAGCCGTCTGCGGCCGACGCCACCGACCTGACCATCGACGTCCGCGGCACCCGGATCCCCGCGACCGTCACCGATCTGCCCTTCTACCGGAGGAACTCATGACCGATCTCACCGCCCTCAAGTACACCGCCGAGCACGAGTGGGTCGCCCTCGAGGGCGACGTCGCCACCGTCGGCGTGACCGACTTCGCCGCCGACCAGCTGGGCGACGTCGTCTACGTCGACCTGCCCGCGGTGGGCACGACGATCACGTCCGGTCAGGTCTTTGGCGAGATCGAGTCCACCAAGTCGGTGTCCGAGCTGTACGCCCCCGTCGACGGCGAGGTCGTCGAGGTCAACGGCGACGTGGACGCCGACCCGGCCCTCGTGAACGCAGACGCGTTCGGCGCGTGGCTCATCCGGGTGCGCGTCACGGGCGAGCCTGCGGGGCTGCTCGACCGCGACGCCTACGTCGCGCTGACGGGCCAGGCATGATCGGCGGGCCCGGGTCGTACGCCGCCCGCCACATCGGCACGTCGCCCGCCGACCAGGAGGCCATGGCCGAGCTGATCGGCACCGCGACCGACGGCAGGCGCGCGGCCGAACGGTTCATGGATGCCGCGGTGCCCGCCGTCATCCGCACGGGATCGCCGGCGGGGCAGGGCGCTCTGCCGCAGGAGGGCGTGTCCGAGGCGGAGGCCCTCGCCGAGCTGCGCGCGCTCGCGGGCAGGAATCGCGTGCTCACCCCCATGATCGGCCTCGGCTACAGCGACACGCTCACGCCGTCGGTCATCCAGCGCAACGTGCTCGAGAACCCGTCCTGGTACACGGCCTATACGCCCTACCAGCCCGAGATCTCGCAGGGCCGTCTCGAGGCGCTTCTCAACTTCCAGACCATGGTGGGCGATCTCGCCGGCCTCCCCGTCGCCAATGCGTCGATGCTGGACGAGGCCACGGCCGTCGTCGAGGGCATGCTCGTCGCGCGGCGCGCGGTGCGCGGCGGCGGCGACGTGTTCGTCGTCGACTCCGACGCCCTGCCGCAGACCAAGGCGGTGCTTTTGGTGCGGGCGGAGGCGCTCGGCATCGAGCTGGTCGAGCTCGACCTGGCCGGCGGCGCGCCGCTGCCCGACGGGGTCTTCGGTGCCATGGTGCAGTACCCCGGCGCATCCGGCCGTGTCTGGGATCCCTCGGGAGTGATCGATGCCGTCCACGTCGCCGGCGGCCAGGTCGTGGTCGCGGCGGACCTCATGGCCCTCACGCTGATCGCGTCGCCGGGCTCGCTCGGCGCGGACATCGTCGTGGGCTCGACGCAGCGCTTCGGCGTGCCGCTGGGCTTCGGGGGTCCGCACGCGGGCTACATGGCCGTGCGCCAGGGGCTCGAGCGCCAGCTGCCGGGACGCCTGGTGGGCGTGTCGGTCGACGCCGAGGGCAAGCCGGCGTACCGCCTCGCCCTGCAGACCCGTGAGCAGCACATCCGACGCGAGAAGGCGACCTCGAACATCTGCACGGCGCAGGTGCTGCTCGCCGTCATGGCGTCGATGTACGCCGTCTATCACGGCCCGGAGGGACTGCGCGCGATCGCCACCGAGATCTCGACCAAGACGGCGCTGCTGCGCGACGCGCTCGCGACCGCGGGCGCCGAGATCGTGAACGACGCGTTCTTCGACACGCTGACCGTGCGCGTGCCGGGCCGCGCCGACGAGGTGCTGGCAGCGGCGCACGAGCACGGCGTGCTGCTGCACCGCGTGGATGCCGACACCCTCGGCATCGCGGTCGGCGAGGGCACCACGACCGACGACCTCGCGCGGGTGATCGTGGCGTTCGGCGGCGCGGCCCCCGAGGAGTTCGATCCGGCGCTCGACCTGCGCGGCCTGCCTGCCGCGCTGTCCCGCGAGGACGACTTCCTCACCCACCCGGTGTTCCACGCGCACCGTAGCGAGACGGCCATGATGCGCTACCTGAAGTCGCTCGCCGACAAGGACTACGCGCTCGACCGCGGCATGATCCCGCTCGGCTCGTGCACCATGAAGCTCAACGCCGCCACGGCGATGGCCGCGATCACGTGGCCGGAGTTCGGCCGCGTCCATCCGTTCGCCCCCGTGCAGGATGTGCCGGGATACCTCGAGATGATCGACCAGCTGGAGCGATGGCTGGCCGACATCACGGGCTATGACACGGTGTCACTGCAGCCCAACGCCGGATCGCAGGGTGAGCTGGCGGGACTGCTCGCGATCCGCGGCTACCACCGTTCGCGCGGTGACGTGCGGCGCGACGTGTGCCTGATCCCGTCGTCGGCGCACGGCACGAACGCCGCGTCGGCCGTGCTGGCCGGCATGAAGGTCGTGGTCGTCGCGACGGCCGAGGGCGGAGACGTCGACCTGGCCGACCTGCGCGCGAAGATCTCGGAGAACGCCGACACGCTGGCGGCCCTCATGATCACCTACCCGTCCACGCACGGCGTCTACGAGCACGATGTGCGCGAGATCACCGCGGCCGTGCACGAGGCCGGCGGCCAGGTGTACATCGACGGCGCGAACCTCAACGCGCTGGTGGGCCACTCGCGCTTCGGCGACCTCGGCGGCGACGTCTCGCACCTCAACCTGCACAAGACGTTCGCGATCCCGCACGGCGGCGGCGGTCCCGGCGTGGGCCCGGTTGCGGCCAAGTCGCACCTCGCGCCGTTCCTGCCGTCGCATCCCTTCGCGCAGGGCGAGACCCACACCGCGGGCATCGGCCCGGTGTCGGCCGCACCCTACGGCTCGGCGGGCATCCTGCCCATCACGTGGGCGTACATCCGGATGATGGGTCGAGAGGGCCTGACCGAGGCGACCAGCGCCGCGGTGCTCGCCGCGAACTACGTCGCGGCGCGTCTGAAGGACCACTTCCCGGTGCTCTACACGGGCGAGGACGGCCTGGTCGCGCACGAGTGCATCCTCGACCTGCGCCCGCTCAAGGAGCGCACGGGCATCACGGTCGACGACGTCGCCAAGCGCCTGATCGACTACGGCTTCCACGCGCCCACCATGTCGTTCCCCGTCGCGGGCACGCTCATGGTCGAGCCGACGGAGTCGGAGGACCTGACCGAGCTCGACCGCTTCGCCGACGCGATGATGGCGATCCACGACGAGGCCGAGCGGGTCGCAGCGGGGGAGTGGCCCGCCGAGGACAACCCGCTCGTGAACGCCCCGCACACCGCCGCGGCCGCGGTCGCGAGCGAGTGGACGCACCCGTACCCGCGCGAGCTCGCCGTGTACCCGACCGGGTCGACGGCGGCGAAGTACTGGCCGCCGGTGCGCCGCATCGACCAGGCCTACGGCGACCGCAACCTGGTGTGCGCGTGCCCGCCGATCGAGGCGTTCGCGTGAGCTTCGCCGACACGCCGGTGCTCGACGGCCGGCTCGCGCGGCTCGAGCCGCTGTCCCCGGCGCACCGCGAGAATCTCGAGGCCGCCGTGGGGGATCTCTGGCGCACCTGGTACACGTCCGTGCCGGCTCCCGAGCGCATCGGCGACGAGATCGAGCGCCGCCTCGCGCGGCAGGCGGACGGCACGATGGCGCCATGGGCGGTCGTCGACCCGGCGACGGGGCGCGCGGTCGGCATGACATCGCTCGCCGATCCCGATGTCGCCAACCGCCGCGTGGAGATCGGCTACACGTGGATCGCGCGCTCGGCGCAGGGCACGGGCATCAACCCGTCGGCGAAGCTGCTGCTGCTCGAGCGTGCGTTCGAGCAGCTCGGATGCATCGCGGTGGAGCTGCGCACGCACTGGCACAATCACCAGTCCCGCGCGGCGATCGCGCGACTGGGTGCGAAGCAGGACGGCGTCCTGCGCAACCACCGCATCCTGCCGAACGGCACGGTGCGCGACACCGTGGTCTTCTCGATCCTCGACACCGAGTGGCCGGCCGTTCGCGCCGGCCTCGAGCACCGGATCGCCGCCCGCGCCTGATCGGTGCGGCGGCGGTCCGGCGCCCCGGTCAGAAGAGGTCGGGGAACGCGGACGCAGCCAGCGGATAGCCGACGAACGCGATCACGTCGATCAGCGTGTGCGCCACCACCAGCGGCATGAGACGGCCCCAGCGGCGGTAGCACCACCCGAAGACGAGACCCATCGCGACGTTGCCCGCGATCGCGCCGAACCCCTGGTAGGCGTGGTACGCGCCGCGAAGCAGGGCCGCGGCCACGATCACGCTCCAGGGGCGCCACCCCAGGCGGGAGAGGCGGTCGCCGAGGTATCCCACGACGATCACCTCCTCGATGAGCCCCGCGCGCAGGGCCGACAGCACGAGGAGAGGCACGGTCCACCAGTCGAGGGCGGCGGGGGAGGCTTCGACCGCGACCGTCACCCCCGCGAGGCGGCCTGCCACATACAGTGCGATGCCGGGGATGCCGATCAGGGCGACGAGCGCGATGCCGCGTGCCGCGTCGGCTCCGAACCGGTCGAATCCGAGCCCCAGTCGCCGCAGTGCATTGCGACCGGGCTCCCAGAGCAGATACAGCACCAGCGCCACGAGAGCCAGGTCGAACGCGACATCGAGGAGCCGATAGAGGACGTCCCAGGCGACCGCCGCGTCCAGCGGCGAGTTCAGCTGCGCCGACTGCTCGGCCAGCGGAAGGGGATCGAGCAGGCGTCGCACGAGCGCCAGCACCGCGTACAGCGCCGACTGGCCGACGGTGAGGGCGAGCACGATGCCGATCTCGACGCGCAGGCGGGGCCGGGCGGTCGGGGCGACGGCGGCGGGAAAGGGCTCGGTCGTGCTCACCGGGCCAGCCTGCCATAGGGCGGGATGGGCGTAACCCGGCGGAAACAGAGGCGAAACCGGCAGATTGCCCAGCGCGAATCCGGCGCGGTAAAGGCTATGTAACAGTTCTGCGCAAGATTTGGGTCACTCCGGCAAGCGGCTTAGAGTCGTCGCTATCGCTCGCGGCCCTTTGCTGCCGCGGGCATCACCCACCCCTTCCCCAGGAGGAACCTCTAGTGAAGCGCAACAAGATCGCCCTGGCGGGCGTCACGCTGCTCGGCGCGAGCAGCATCGTGCTCGCCGGCTGCGCGAGCGGCGGCAGCGGCGACAACGCCAGCGAGTCGCCGGCCGAGGGCTCGTCGACCGCCGTCATCACGACGAACGGCTCGGAGCCGCAGTACGGCCTCATCGGCTCCATGACCGGTGAGACCGGTGGTGGCAAGATCGTCACCTCCATCTACGCCGGACTCGTCTCGTACGAGGCGGACGGCTCGGTCGTCAACGACGTCGCCGAGGAGATCACGACCGACTCGCCCACGCAGCTCACCGTGAAGCTGCGCGAGGGCCTGAAGTTCTCGAACGGCGAAGAGGTCACCGCCGACAACTTCACCAAGGCGTGGAACGAGGGCGCCAAGCTCTCGAACGGCCACTACGGCGCGTACTTCTTCGAGGACATCGAGGGCTACAGCGCCGAGGAGGACTCGGAGCTGACGGGTCTGAAGGTCGTCGACGACTACACGTTCACGATCACGCTGAACAAGCCGGCTTCGGACTTCGCCCAGCGTCTCGGCTACTCGGCGTACTACCCGCTGCCCGACGTCGCGTTCGAGGACCTCGAGGCCTTCGCCCAGAACCCGATCGGCAACGGCCCGTACATGCTCGACGGCGAGGGCGCCTGGCAGCACGACGTGCGCATCGACCTCGTGAAGAACCCCGACTACGACGGTCCCCGCGAGGCTCAGAACGGCGGCCTGGACATCGTCTTCTACGCGACCCAGGAGGCGGCGTACGCCGACCTGCAGGGTGGCGTGCTCGACGTGCTCGACGCCGTGCCCGACTCGGCGCTCGAGACCTACGAGACCGACCTGGACGGCCGCACGGTCAACCAGCCGGCCGCGATCTTCCAGTCGCTGACCATCCCCGAGTGGTTCGAGCACTTCTCGACCGACGAGGAGGGCAAGCTGCGCAAGGCTGCGATCTCGCACGCGATCAACCGCGAGCAGATCACGGACGTCGTGTTCCACGGCAGCCGCACGCCGGCCAGCGACTTCACGTCGCCCGTCATCGACGGCTGGAGCGACGAGGTTCCCGGCAGCGAGGTGCTCGAGTACGACCCCGAGCTCGCCAAGGAGCTGTGGGCGCAGGCCGACGAGATCCGTCCGTTCGACGGCGAGTTCACCATCGCCTACAACGCCGACGGCGGACACCAGGCCTGGGTCGACGCCACCGCGAACTCGATCTCGAACGCGCTGGGCATCACCGCCAAGGGCGACCCGTACCCCGACTTCGCCACGCTGCTCGACGCGCGTGACGCGGCGTCGGTCGGTCCGTACCGCGCCGGCTGGCAGGCCGACTACCCGGGTCTGTACAACTTCCTGGCCCCGCTCTACGCGTCGACCGCGGGCGGCAACGACGGCAAGTACAACAACCCCGAGTTCGACGCGCTGCTCGCCGAGGGCATCAGCGCGACCGACCCGGCCGAGGCGAACGCCAAGTTCCAGGAGGCGCAGACCATCCTGTTCGAGGACCTTCCGGCGATCCCGCTGTGGTACTCGAACGTGACGGGCGGCTGGGCTGAGGGCGTCGACAACGTCGAGTTCGGCTGGGACTCGGTGCCGATCTACACCGAGATCACCAAGGCCGAGTGATCGGTCGGGAGCGCAGCTTCCACTAAGCGAGGCGGTGGCATTCGTGCCACCGCCTCGCCCATGTCCTGGGCCGTCGTCACACCGTTTTCCCAGGGAGACGGGGTGAGGATGCACTCTTGGGCACCGCCGTGCGGGGCCCATTTCCGTGTGCCCGCACGGCAGAGCAAACCCCCGAAGGGAGGGTGAGGGTGCTCGCATACATCCTCAGACGTCTGCTGCAGGTGATTCCCGTGTTCCTGGGAGCCACACTGCTCATCTTCTTCATGGTCTTCGCGATGCCGGGAGACCCCATCGCGGCGATGTTCGGCGACAAGCAGCCGCCGCAGGCGGTGATCGACGCGATCCGCCAGCGGTACATGCTGGACCAGCCGTTCGTGGTGCAGTACTTCAACTACCTCGGCGGCATCCTGACCGGCGACTTCGGCACGACCTTCACGGGTCAGAGCGTCGGCGAGGTGCTCGGACGCACGTTCCCCGTCACGCTCCGTCTCGCCGTGCTGTCGATCCTCATCGCGTTCGTGCTGTCGATCGTGATCGGTGCGAGCTCGGCGATGCTCAAGGGCACCTGGTACGACCACTTCCAGCTGGTGCTCGCGCTGATCTTCATCGCGGTGCCGATCTTCGTGCTGGCGTTCGTCGCGCAGTTCTTCCTGGGTGTGCAGCTCGGCTGGTTCAAGCCCACGGTCGGCGGCGATAACGGCTGGGGCGACCTCTGGCTGCCCGCGCTCGTGCTGGGCTTCAGCGTGTACGCCGCCAGCATGCGGCTCACGCGTTCCTCGATGATCGAGTCGCTCGGGCAGGACTGGGTGCGCACGGCGTACTCGAAGGGCCTGTCGCGCAAGCGCGTCGTGCCCGTGCACGTGCTGCGCAACTCGCTCATCCCGATGGTCACCGACACGGCGACCAACTTCGGCATCCTGATGGTCGGCGCGACCGTCACGGAGGGCATCTTCAACGTGCCCGGCGTCGGCAACACGCTGTACCAGGCGATCATCCGGCACGAGACGCCCACGGTCGTGTCGTTCGTCACGGTGTTCGTGGTGGTCTACGTGATCGTCAACCTGTTCGTCGACCTGCTCTACGGTCTGCTCGACCCGAGGATCCGCTATGTCAAGTAACGCCTCCCACGTCAGCTCCGCTGACAACGGACACGTCAGCTCGGCTGACAATGGACACTTCGTCGCTCCGGTGAGGTCGGAGCAGGTCGTCGTCGACGCCGTTCGGCTCGGCGACAAGAAGAGCAACCTCTGGCTCGACGCGTGGCGCGACCTGCGCAAGCGTCCGCTCTTCTGGCTGTCGGTGCTGATGTGCCTGGCGATCGTCATCACGTCTCTGTGGCCCAGCCTGTTCACCTCGGTTCCGCCGGCAGGGCCCGGGGCGTGCGACCTGGCGAACAGCAACGGCGGTCCCGCGAGCGGCCACCCGCTCGGCTACACGTTCCAGGGCTGCGACGTCTGGTCGCGGCTCGTCTACGGCACGCGCGTGTCGCTCGCGGTCGGCCTCATGGCGACGATCATCGGCACCGTCATCGGTGTGATCATGGGTGCGCTGGCCGCGTTCTACGGCGGCTGGCTCGACTCGCTGCTCTCGCGCGTGGGCGACGTCTTCTTCACGATCCCCTACATCGTCGCGGCCATCGTCGTGATGACGGTGCTGAAGGACTACCGCAACGAGTTCGTGCTGGCCCTCGCGATCGGCGGCTTCGCATGGTCGTCGACCGCGCGCATCGTGCGCGCGGAGGTGCTGCGCGTGAAGCAGGCGGACTTCGTCATGGCATCGATCGCCCTCGGCGTCTCGCGCTTCAAGACGCTGGTCGTGCACGTGCTCCCCAATGCTCTCGCTCCCGTCATCGTCGTCGCGACGATCGGACTGGGGCAGGCGATCGTGGCGGAGGCCACGCTGTCGTTCCTGGGCGTCGGTCTGGGCGGCGTCTCGTGGGGCGCCGACATCAGCCAGGCGCAGACGTCGATCCGCACCTCGCCGATGGCGCTGTTCTGGCCGTCGCTGGCGCTGACGCTCACCGTGCTGGCGTTCGTGACGCTCGGCGAGCTGCTGCGCGACGCGCTCGACCCGAAGTCGAGGGCCCAGCGATGAGCGAGCAGAACATCAACGAGGCCCCATTGACGCGCGCCGAGGTGCGCGCGGCCAAGAAGGAGAACCCTGTGTCCGAGCCGCTTCTCAAGATCCGGGGCCTGAAGGTCTCGTTCGGCACCGGCAAGAAGGTGCGCGAGGTCGTGCACGGCGTCGACCTCGACGTCTTCCCCGGCGAGACCGTCGCGATCGTGGGCGAGTCGGGCTCGGGCAAGTCGACCACCGCGACCGCGGTGATCGACCTGCTGCCCGGCACGGGCCAGGTGACCGGCGGCACGATCACGCTCGACGGCGTCGACCTCACGAAGGCGAGCCGTCACGAGATGGAGTCGATCCGCGGTCGCGAGATCGGCTACGTGCCGCAGGATCCGATGTCGAACCTCAACCCCGTGTGGTCGATCGGCTTCCAGGTCAAGGAGGCCGTGAAGGCCAACGGCCTGGCTACCGGCCGCAAGGAGGTCGAGGCGCGCGCGATCGAGGTGCTGAAGCAGGCGGGCCTGGCCGATGCCGAGCGCCGGCTGCACCAGTTCCCGCACCAGTTCTCGGGCGGCATGCGCCAGCGCGCGCTGATCGGCATCGGCCTCGCGGCCGACCCCAAGCTGCTGATCGCGGACGAGCCGACCAGCGCGCTCGACGTGACCGTGCAGCGGGTCATCCTCGATCACCTCGCGTCGCTGACGCGTGAGAAGGGCACGTCCGTGCTCTTCATCACACACGACCTGGGCCTGGCCGCGGACCGCGCCGACCGCATCGTGGTGATGAACCAGGGCGAGATCGTGGAGGCCGGCCCGAGCCGCGTGATCCTCGAGAGCCCGCAGCACCCGTACACGCAGCGCCTGGTCGCCGCTGCGCCGAGCCTGGCGTCGCAGCGCATCCAGGCCGTGGTGGAGGAGCAGGGGGTGGAGACGCTCGAGGAGGTCGCCACGACTGCGCCCGTGGTCGAGGTGCGCGACCTCGTGAAGGACTACCGCATCCGCAAGGGCGGCTTCCGCAGCGAGCCCTTCCGTGCCGTGGACAACGTCTCGTTCCAGATCCCGCGCGGCAAGACGCTCGCCCTCGTGGGGGAGTCGGGCTCGGGCAAGTCGACTGTGGCGAAGATGGTGCTGCAGCTGGAGAGCGTCACGAGCGGGCAGATCCTGATCGACGGCACCGACACCCAGGCGATGAGCCGCAAGGACGTCTTCGACCTGCGCAGCCGCATGCAGCCGGTGTTCCAGGACCCGTACGGATCGCTCGACCCGCTGCGCAGCATCGGCCACCTGATCGCCGAGCCCCTGAAGGTGCACGGCGTGGGCGACGAGAAGTCGCGCCAGGCGCGCGTGTTCGAGCTGCTCGACCAGGTGTCGCTGCCGCGCGAGCTCGCCTCGCGCTACCCGAACGAGCTGTCGGGCGGACAGCGTCAGCGCATCGCGATCGCGCGTGCGCTCGCGCTCAAGCCGTCGATCGTCGTGCTCGATGAGGCCGTGTCCGCCCTCGACGTGCTGGTGCAGGATCAGGTGCTGAAGCTCCTCGCCGAGCTGCAGGCCGAGCTGGGGCTGACCTACCTCTTCATCACGCATGACCTCGCGGTCGTGCGTGTGGCCGCCGACCTGGTCGCGGTCATGGAGAAGGGCCGCATCGTCGAGCAGGGCACGGTCGACGAGATCTTCGCGAACCCGCAGGAGGCGTACACGCAGCGCCTGCTCGACGCGATCCCCGGCGCCTCGGTGCAGCTGGCCGGTCACTGACGTGACCGAGCGTCCGCGCATCCTCCGCGCGCCCACGGGCCTGTTCTGGCTCGTGGGCGTCGCGGCGGTCGCGGTCCTCCTGCTCGGCGACGTCGTGGTGCGCGGCGGCGGGGAGCAGGCGCTGCTGATCGCGCCGTGGCTTCTCGTCCCGGTGTGGTTCGTGTACGTCTTCTTCTACGCACCGCACGTCGCCGTGGACGCGCGGCGGGTGCGGGTGCACAACGTCCTGCGCGCCGTCGAGCTGCCCTGGGCGGCCGTCGACGACATCGTGATGCGCTGGCAGCTGGAGTTCCATCTCACGGAGGCGGCACGCGCCGCGAACCCCGCTGCGGGCGGCCGCAAGGGCGTGGTGCTCGCGTGGTCGTTCACGCGTCGCGGTCGCGGACGTGCGGCCGCACGGGTCGCCGAGGAGACCGACGACACGCTCGACGTGCTGCGCGGCCTGCGGGCCTCGGCGGAGCCGCAGCCGGATGCCCGCCCGACCGTCTCGTGGGATATCCCCGCGATCGTCACGGGCGTCGTCATCGCCGCGTGGTGCGTGGTGGCGCTCGTCGTCACGCGCTGACGCGCGTCGGACCGCCAAACCTGCGATGGTCGATGCGCGCGCCACGCGGCTGCTGATCGCGCTGCTGGCCGGCTGGGAGTCGTGGGAGACCACGCGCGAGACCACCTATGCGCGGGTGCTGGCCGGCATCCTGTCGGGGCGGCGCGTCGGCCGCAACCGCACCGAGGCCGAGAGGCTCGGCATCGTCCGCGCCGCCCTCGGAGACGAATGGCGGAAGCTGCCGGAGCTTCTCGACGACGCCTACGCGCAGCATCGCGACGACATCGCGAGGCTGCGCGGTGACGCCGAGGCCATCGCCGCCGTGTTCGACACCCCGCTGACCCGCGCGCCCTCCTCGACGCCCACCGCCGCGTCGGGCGCTCCCGCGCTCGACCCGGCCGAGGCCGCGCGCGTCCGCGAGGTGCAGGACTGGTGCGCCGCGAACCTGCCCTTGGACGACGGCCGCATGTTCCGCCCCGACGAGGCGCAGGCCCGCGTCATCCTCGCGGGCGAGCGCCACACGCTCGTCACGGCACGGGCGGGCAGCGGCAAGACCGCCACGATGGTCGCCCGCGTGGCGCATCTGGTGCGCGTCCGGGGCGCCGATCCCGGGGCGATCCTGATGCTGGCCTTCAACGCCTCGGCGGCGCAGCAGCTGCGTGAGCGGGTGGCGCGCTGGGTGCCCGGCAGCCGGCAGCCGCACGTGCGCACGTTCGACGCATTCGCCCGCGCGATTCTGCCGGATGGCGGTGCGATGCGGCTGCTGGCCGAGGGCGAGGCCGCGCGCGAGGTGGCCGATGTCGTGGCTCGCTTCCTCGCCGACCCGCGGCAGGCGGGGCGCGTGCGGACGGCACTGGGGCTGCATGCCGCCGCGGTGGGCGGTGCCGACGGCGTCGCCCACACGCTGCGCGGCGAGCGGGTCGCGTCGGCTTCCGAGCGCGTGCTGGCGGACACGCTGCTGCGCCTGGGCCTCGTGGGAGGGGAGTGGAGTCGGCTCGACTACCGCGTGCGGTACGGCATGACGCTCGACGGGACGTGGATGCGGCCGAGTGCCGCGCTGGTCGACGCGTCGGGTGCGGCCCGCCTCGCGATCGACCTCGGCGCTGCGCCCGGCGCAGGGTCGCCGAAGGACTCCGGTTCGCCGAACGTGCTGCGCCTGCGTGCGTCCGACACCACGCAGCCCGACTTCATCGACCGGCTGGCGCGGCGCCTCGAGCGCGCGGGCGTCCCGACGCGGCGGCTCGATCGCGATGACATCTGGCGTGTGCTCGAGCGGCGCGTCACCGACAGCTTTCGGGCCGCGGCGGAGCAGGTGCTCTCCCGCGCCCGCCAGCTGCGCTGGAGCGGTGCCGATCTGCGGGCGGCGTGGGCCCGCCACGATGGCGAGCCGCGTCGTGAGCCGCTGATCACGCTGTGCGCGGATGTGCTCGACGCGTACGCCGCGCGCCTGGATGAGCGCGGGGCCGAGGACTTCGCCGGACGCACGTGGCGCGCGGTCGACGCGCTGGTCTCGGATGCGCCGGTCTCCGGCATCGATGTGGGTGTAAAGAAGAGTTTCATTTAAAAAAAGACTTGTCTTCATTAATGAATCAAATCCAAGAGGAGATTGATATCATTAACCATATATACGCACATATGCGTATGATCCAACGTCTACATGGTGAGCCGAGTGTACAGTCATTTTTAACACAAGTTCAGTCCTTAGACACTTCCTCACAAGATATTGTTGTGGACTACCATATGCAATGTATCCTTCAGGAACTTCATCTGTTAGGGATCACATTGCCTGAACTTCAGCAGACTAGTTTACCTTAAACCTATTTAATTAACTCATTTATTTTTTTATCTTAACAGTTACTTAATTTTGTCCAAAATTGCTTTGAAAAAATTGACACTAAAATTTCATATACATATAATTTAACTATTCTGGAAACTTTATTTTCTTTCAAACAGAAAGGTGGATATTATGGGGAATCAACTACCGTTTACTAGAATAGGTTATCACAGCGGCATGGTCGCAATGGGACCCTGTAGATGAAATAAAAGATTCTTTTCTGTAATTGAAATTAGTCTAAAGCATTTAAACTACAAAACGCCACTAAACATTTTTACTGTTTAGTGGCGTTTTTGAGCTTTACCCTATTTTTCTTTTTGCAACTCTAAGTCATCTAAGGCTGCACTACCCTCACATTATTGCCCAAACACCTGCAAGCTACGTAATGAAATAGTCTGCTCATCATGGCTGACTGCCCGTACATAACGAGCATTCAAGCTTAGATTATTAATATCATTAATGCTACGATCATTATCAATTGCATTATAGATTGTGGTCCAGTTTGTTCCATCATTCGAAATTTGAAGCTGATATGCTGTAGGGGCAAGTTTTCCCCAATCTAACACAATTCTATTTAAATTAGTTTCTGCTTCTAAATCAACCTGCAACCATTTTGTATCCTCCGCAGAGCTTGTCCATAATGTAGATGCATTGCCATCTGTCGCAAAGCTTGCCTTTGTGCTTGCATTTTGGTTGGAAGAAGCCGTCGTTGCTTTACCTTTAGCTAAATCCGTGCCAAATACTTGCAAATTAAATAAGGAATAACCCCATTTTGCATTTACACGCTTCGTAGTATTCATACGCACATAACGTCCAGTGCCTGACGCCTTAATTTGCTCCACGCCACCTTTACCCGCGCTTGTACTGTAGATGTTCTTCCATGTTTTCGCATCATCGGAAACTTGAATTTGATACGCTTTTGCATACGCATTTTGCCAATTCAACTGTAACCCTTCGATACGATAAGTTTGCCCTAAATCTACTTGTACCCACTGTGTATCGCCTTTTTCACTACTCCAACGGGTATTAGCACGTCCATCTGTCACCAATTCCCCAGAGAAGCTTGTCTTCTTCTCAATTGAGGATGCTTTTGCCGCTTTCCCTAAAGCAAGGTCAGGCGAGCTACCATAAGCCTGCATCTCATAAATAGAATAACCTAACTTAGAATTAGCAGACACCAAGCCTGTTAATCTTATATAACGTCCCTTTGAAGCTAAGCCTTGAATTCTCTCCACACCACCTGTACCTGATGTAGTGCTATAAACGTTGCTCCATGTCTTTCCATCCATTGAAGTCTGAACACGGTAAGACTGAGCGTATGCTTCTTCATGCCAACGAATTGCCAACTCATTGATGTCGTAAACTCCACCTAAATCAGCCTGAAGCCATGCTGTTTTTATTGGACCACTACTCCAACGCGTATTGTATCCTTCCCCATCCATCGCTTTCTCTGCGGTAAGTAACTTGCTTTCATTTTTGGATGAAGTCGCTTTTTTATTTAATACAAGATTATTGTTGGAAACAAAGCCGTTATCCCCAGTATAGCCAGGTGCATTACCTACAGCACCAATCAATGGCATAAATGCAGTATATGTTGGGGTTAACAACGGTGATCCCCAGTTTTTTTGAGCAATAACACGCATGGTTGATTCTGTACCTAATACAACCTGCTCTGGAGTTTCAGCATCAGGGGAATCAGCCCACACCTGCAAGCTTGCGCCAAGAAATTGAGGGTGACGCTCTTTTAATTTCGTTTCATCTCTAAACGTTGTTGCCGTAAAATCTTCATATACTGCTTTGTTATCTGGTCTAGAATGCAGCAAGCCCATTACATAATAGGTTGCTTTTGAATTGGCATTAATTAAAGTATAGCCACGTTCAATAAGCTCTATTGGAGACAAATATTTAGTTGTCCAATGCTGAACTTGGATTTGTGTGTTTACTGGTGTGATTTTGCTATCCTGCAAGCCATCATTCCATATTCTTGTCGTTTTTCCTGCCTTTTGAATAATATCATCTGCCCAATTAATAAATCCAAGAAACGTATCTCTTGGTTCCGCATTTGAACCATAATGCTTAATGGCATAGTCATGCATCTGCGGGTATTGAACATATTTATCATCACGCAAATACTCATCTGCGCCAATATGAAAATAAGGGCCAGGGAATAAAGCTAAATACTCTTCTAAAATCTCTTGCAGCAATGTATAAGATTCATCTAACGAAAGATCAATATAATCACTTTTCTTTACGCCATTCATATCAGTTAACTGTAAATCAGGATATTGGGACAAAATTTGCCCCATATGACCAGGCATATCGATTTCTGGAATAATCGTGATGTTGTACTGAGCTGCGAATTCAATTAATTCCTTAACTTGTTCCTTCGTTAAAAATCCATCTTTGGATACAATTTCAGGATGGCGATCCGATTCGATTCTAAAGCCTTCATTATCGGAAAAATGCATATGGAAATAATTGTATTTTAAATATGAAATTTCTCTTATCGTATTTTTTAAAAAGTCCATTGAATAAAATTTACGTCCATTATCTAACATAAAGGTACGTTCTGGATAAACTGCCCAATCCTTAGCAGTTCCATGTGGGATTACCCAGCTTTGTTTTAATAGTTGTAACAAAGTACGAGTGCCATAAAAAACACCAGAGGAGGTTTGTCCATTAATTTCAACGGTATCGGATACCACCATGTTATAACCATCATGAACAAATTGGGCTTCGTCTGCTCCCATTGTCAAAATAATATCACCTTTTTGTCCTTTACTTCCCTTAATGACCGGAATTTCAAGTCCAGTTAATGCACGTAAGTCTTGTGTAAGTGTTGTGGCAATTGGGGATAACTGATCAGCGTAACGTTCCTGCACAACAATTCTCACATTAGAATCAAATTCATAATGACCTGCTACACTACTCCAGCTCTGAATAGCTGGGATCGTATTAAGTGTCGTATTTGTCGTCGCATTACTTAAATTTTCGACTTTACTGTCAGCACTTGCTGACAAAGGCACGCCCCAAATCAATAACGTAAAAGCTAACAAAATTTTAAAACAATGTTGTGTCTTCAAAAACCTCATAAATTATACCTCTCCAATTCGTAAGTCTTTTTGCTTAAAAGTAGCGTACTACAGCTTAAAATCCTTAATCTTCCTTACCTTGTATTGTTTCATACAACACAATCTTCGACAACCCCTTTGAGCAAACTAAAGGAAAAAACACAGTATGCCAGTGATATTTTTCATACGCATTTTTTTGTCTAAAGTTGCGTTTCATCACGAATTTATAAACTTCAAAACAACAAGGGCATCCTAACGCAACTCGTTGCTGACGTTAAGATACCCTTATATTAAGTGGCTCACTACACTAGGCATGAAACAAACTTTACTTCGCTAACAACCAACTAGTTTACTAACTTATTAACTTAATGTTACTCTTCTAACTTACCGTCCTTCAAATATAGCACACGGTGACACCATTCCAGCATTCGCTCATCATGCGTCACCATCACTGCTGCTTTACCTTCTAACTGAACCTCATCAGCAATCATTTTCACAACTTCTCTTCCCCTCGTATAATCCAAGCTCGCAGTAGGCTCATCCGCTAACAATATTGCTGGGTTATTCATCCATGCTCTTGCAATCGCAACCCTTTGCTTTTCGCCTCCAGATAACTTCTCAGGATAATAATGACGACGTTCCCACATCCCTAAGCGTGTCAGTAGCGCCTGTGCCCGTTGCTTCGCGATAGCTTGTTCTGTTCCTGCAAGCTTTGACACAAAGAGAAGTTGCTCCTCTACTTTTAAATAAGGAATGAGATGTGCGCTTTGAAACATAAATCCAATTTTATGAAGTCGTAGGTCAGATAACTGTTGCTTCGTTTTTAAACCTATTGCTTCGCCATCAATTTTAATTTCTCCACTCGTTGGTGTCACCAATGCACCCGCAGTTGATAAAAAGGTGCTTTTTCCTGAACCAGAAGGACCTAATACGGCGACAAACTCACCTTCCCGCACCTCAAGCTCTAAGCCAGCTAATACGGATAATGTACTGTCACCATCACCATAGCTTTTAGTCACACCACTCATTTTCAGTTTTATACTCATCCTTGTCCGCCTCCAATCGCAACCAATGCATCAATTTTTGCTACTCTAAATACCGACACTACTGCACCTAACAAGGACATCACTAATAGCAATACACAGCTCGTCCCTACTGCATTTGCATCTAAATTAAATGGCATGGTGGATGGCAAAATGAGGGTGATTCCCCAAATGAGCAATAAGCTCACCATTAAGCTAAGTAACGATAATATAAACACTTGCCCGATCACACTTCGTGCTAAGTAGGAGGTTTTGGTTCCCATCGCTTTTAAAATCCCGAATTGGCTAGTTTTTTGCATCGTAATGACATAAAAGAAAACTGCTAAAACTAACGCTCCAATGACGTATAAGAAAGCAATCATCATCGTTAACGACTTTTGCTCACCTGCATAACCAGGAATATTTGCAATCGCTTGTTTTTGTGTAATGATTTCCTGCCCTTTAAGCTCTGTTTTAAGTTGCTCTGCTTGCCCCTTATCAATGTCCAAAGCAAATACGTTATATAAAGGAGGTTCTGCTATCGATATTTGTCCGTTTGATCCCTTCATCAGCTTCCAATCCGCAAAGGAAACAAAGACGACAGGCATGTGACTATACGATTGATTTTTCGTGTACCCCACAATGGTAAAGGTTCGACCTGACATTTGATCTGTAATTTGGCTTCCAAGTGTTAAGCCTTCCTTAGCTAGCTTGCTATCCACAATTACTTCTCCGTTTGTTCCCTCTCCATCTCCATCACTAGGAATGCGTCCTTCTGTTACTTTAGGTGCCAAGACCCCTGCCATATCGATTGCAAAAAAGGTAACATCCTGCTTACGATTTAAATGTTCGACTGTTACGGTGCTGGTTTGAACCCCAAGCGGGGATACCTTATCTTTTCCAATCAACGCTTGTATTTGCTGTAAATCCTCTTCACCTAATTGTGATCTTCTAAAAGTTTGATCAGCATCATCTTGAATGGAATAGTAGTGTGTAGGAAATTGCTCTAACGCAGACGTATTCGCATAAGACAAGCCCTTAGCTAGACCTGTCACAAATAACACTAAAAAGGATACTAGAAACATAATCGTAAAAATAAATACATACTTCATTTTTGAATGCCTTATTTCTCGCCAGGCAAGAAACATAAAAATCCCCTCCTTCTGTATAATCACAGTGTAAGAGGGGTTCGTGAACGGAATATGAATAATCAATTACAAATGTGTCTCTATTTATAAATCAGTCGTTGCTAACTTCCGAGGAAAGCAGCTACGGTGCAGAGGGTGGCTTCGACCCCTGTTACAGCCTGATTTTCTTGAATTAGATATTTATCGGTTGAAAAACAGTCTGTAAAGGCGGACGTGTTCACTTCTCCACCATCCCTCTACCCCTTCGCTATTTTTGCTTCCTGTCAACCACTAATTTCAAGATTGAGTAATACATGTGTTAACTATAATTGAGTTAACAAAGTGGTTGGTAAGGTAACAACGAACGTAGTCCCTTTCCCTTCCTTACTCCATACCTCCACTGTTCCTTGATGAAGATGGACAATTTTTTGGACAATGGCAAGTCCTAACCCTGTACTATTATCCTCATTACCTTCACGAGAGCGAACCTGATC